>JBILXT010000587.1:0-3715 GCA_044378235.1 Planctomycetaceae bacterium | reverse complement strand
CGCGAGCATGGCGGTGGTGTCTTCGCAGGCCGGCATCAGCGGCCTCAATTCTCATGGCGATCATGTTGCTGACAGTGATGGCCGCCGGTATCCCTCTGTTCCTGTTGCAGCAAAACAAACTTCAGCTGGCCGAATTGCAGAGACAGCGCGACGTTGACGCGAGAGGGAGGGCCGAAAACGCGAGACAGGCTGAAGAACAGGCACGAAAGCAGGCGGAATCATTGGCCGCGGCGAATGCTGCACGGGCGGCAACACAGGAGTACTTTGTTTCTATCATGAAAGTGCGTGAACTGCGGATGCAGCCGGAGCCCAGGGCAGGCTGGACATGGGAAGCTTTGAATCTGCTGCAGAAAGCGGCAACTTCCGATGCTGATGGCAAAGATCCCGTCGCAGTGCGCTCCCTGATCGCCGATACGCTGGTAACTCCGGATCTGCGTGAGATCGGGCGAATCGAAAGCGTTCCCAACACGCACGCAATTGCCGTCAGTCACGACGGCACGCTCCTCGCGGCCGGCGATTACGGCGGGAACCCAAGTCAGGTTCGAATTTATCGGATCAGCGAAGCCACGGACGACAACAATCCGCCTGGTGTCAAGTTTGAACTGTTTCGCGAGTGCTCTGTGAATACCACAGTGGACGGGATTCAGGGAGCTATCATGGACCTTGGACTTGGAGCGGGAGCCACGAATAGTGAAGGAATGTGGTCGCTGGATTTCTCGCCCGACGACAAGCATATTGCCGTCGGCACCCGGAACGGCAATATCACAATCTGGCAGATTGACTGTGATCCGCCTCGAATTCTTTTCGACCGTCGATTTCCGGAGACGCACGTCGAACGCATACGTTACAGTTCGGACGGACGTCTACTCATTGCTCAACATCGTATGCCGCCAGCGTTAAGAGTGTTTAATGTCGGTAACCAGACGGATCAAGTCACTCAGTATGACGAAGATCTGAGTTTCAGCATGCTGCAGGATGATAAGATTCTGATCAGCCACGGCGGACGTCTCTTTCGCACCGCAACGAATGATACTGCTGAGCCAATTCCACTGGCAGAGATAGGCGGATCACTCAATCTTCTGGCCACTGATCAAAGACTTTCTTTCGCGGTGGTGGGCACGGCTCCACCACTCCTGCTGGATCCGGACACGGGTGAAAAAACTTTTTCTCTGGAGCATTCAGCCCTGGCCCCGGGGCGACCGTGGGAACTCGTTGTTGTTGGCGACTCGACGGTGGTGATGGCTGCTGTGGAGCCACAGAATCTCCGGATGTGGGACGCGACTTCGGGACGAAGAGCCGTCGAGATTTCCTATCCTCGATACGAAGTCCCGATAGTCTGTGCAGGCAGTGAACCTGATCGCGTGTACGTCTATTCGACGGTGAGCATGATTGCCTATCAGCTTCGCTGTGCTCAATCGATTCCGCGTGAGAATCGTGGCAATGAATTGTCCTCAGGTCTCGCGGTTGCTCCTGCGCCGCAGGTGGCGATTGTTCCGGGCGTGCAGAGGATTGCCAGTTTTGCATTGAGTGATGATGAACAACACATCGCGGTCGTGGAGGCCGCCTCAGTGGATGGACTACGGACAATTCCAGATGGTTTCCGGGCCAGCTTGCGGAAACTCAACGCTCGCGATGGTGCCGAAATGGAACGCTGGACATGCCTCCTGCTTCATTCAGGGGGAGACCGAAACATTCTCACAGAAGGTGAGTCCGTTACATTTCTGGAACAGGGGCGAAAGATCGCATTCACGACGCCAGCGGTGGGAAATATCGCCGTCGTTTCGGATGCCGGGTTTGAATTTCCGTCGGGCGTCGGCATGGATGTCATTCGACGTCCAGCGACTCTTGAATCGTCTGAATCTATCCAATGGGATGGCGGAGTTGTTGCAGCAGGGTCTGAGGTCTCAGGCTCTCGTGCTGCAATCGCCCTGAAACTTCCCCGCAGACTCTCTCGGCCGAACGAACGACTGATCCTCAGGTTGTTCATGGGCGAGACAACGCAGCAATATGAACTTACGGATCGGCATCTGGTATCGCCCGGATGGCACCTGATAGTGCTCGATCAGATTGAACAGCAGCAAGGGTTGGGAGAGTGGCGTGTCGAAGCGATTCTTGAGCAATCAGATTTGCACTTCGCTACAAGGATCGACGACAGTGGACCGGCTGATGGGTTATCAATCCTTCCCGGAGATTTGTACCTGATTCCATGGCAGCGGGTGCGACGAGGCAAAAGTGCTCACTCATTCCCGGCCAGGCTGGGGCCGTTGTTATCTCGCGAAGATGGCGGTTTGGCGGCCGTTGTGGAGAGCTGGACACTGCATCAATGGAGTTCGGATTTGTCGGCCGTCGATGGTGTCCCGTGGCGTGACTCCGCGAATGATGAGGAAGATATTCGGGGTTTCTGCAGAACTCGTGCTGGTCACATCGTCGGCACGGATTCCGGACTGGTCGCCATTGCCAAACCGGACGGTGGTCAGGATCTGATTGAGGGAGTCCATACCGAAAATGGAAGCTACGATTCTCGCGACGGAGTTCTGGCGGCGGCGGTTGCGGACGGTGTTGATATTGCTGTCGTCGGAACGCTGCGGGGACAGATCAAGATGTTCGATCTGATTGAGAAAACCGGGAGGCCGATCTGCATCGCGGATGCTCATTCTCGCGAGATCGTCGCAATCGCAATCAATGACAACGGGCAACTCGTGGCATCGGCCGATGCTGAGGGAGCTTTGAGATTCTGGAAGCGACATGCGAATCAACTTGAACTCCTGTTTGAGATGACGGCCAATAAGTCACCGATTCAGACCATGCAATTTTCACAGGACGGAGATCTGTATCTCCTGCGTCAGGGACATCGAGGCGTGATAAGGCTGGAACTGGAAGACTTGGCCGCACATTTTCGCAGTTGCGGCCTTGCGCTGCCGGAAGAATCGTCCGGGCATCGACAGCCGGAATCGGTACCGGTCTCTGAAAACACAGGATTCAATTAAAAGGAAATATTTCCTGTAACAACTCCGAGCATCTCTCGCTGGTGAAGTCAGAGGCTGAAAAGTTCAGCCTGACAAACACAACATCACACGGGGGAGAACTTCGATGAAACGCTTTAAATTCTGCAATATTCTGGTCTTTGCGTTGTCGGTCACAGTCGCTTCGGCATCCATGGCAGACTCGAAGAACCGCCTTGGGTCGTTCGGGGGAAACCGCGGTTCCGGCAATAACCAGTCTTCCAGCAGCAACGCTTTTCGGGCTCGCCCCGGCCTGAACGGCTCATCTTCATCGTCACATAAAGTGATCAACAATGGCGGCGTGACGATCGGGAATCACTCTAACTCATCAACGAACAACAACTTCAGAAAGCCCAAGGTTGACTTCCGCCCAGGCAACGTCATCTCGGGTCATGTGCAGAACAATGGTGGCACAGGAAATACTCAGGGACATCGTGAGCAACATGACCGGAAACCGGATTTCAAAGTCACGCTGCCTCCCCATCTGCAGAACCAGATCGGAAATGGAAATCACCGTCCCATCAAGTTCCCAACAGTCAATCTGGCCAATGGTACGAAAGTTAAACCAGCTCCGATCGACATCAGCCATATTCTGAAGCACAAAGTCCCACAGGGGAACGGAAATGCTCAGCCACAGATTCAGAACATCGTCGCGAAGGCTCCGAAGCACCTTTGTGTTCATCCACACTTCAACTGGTGGGTCTCGATTTGTC
>JBILXT010000188.1:0-13168 GCA_044378235.1 Planctomycetaceae bacterium | reverse complement strand
CATGCCATGACGTGATCGCGGCATCGGCCAAAGCGATGTTCAATACGGCATACATCCTCGCACTTTCTTCCATCGACAGGCCTTCGCCCTCAGCGATGGTCTGAGCAATCATGTTCCACTGGCCGGGAGGCGTGGCCGTTCCCGCAGCACCAGCCCAGAAGTAGGCGATGTTTGTCTGATCCCCTGTACGAAATCGACTGTTGATCGAACCGATCGCCTGGACTTCATTCAGATCGCGAGCATACGCGGAAGACTGCAGCGAAGGAGGCGCGGCAGGCAGGAATTGATTCGGACGACTCATCGCCCAAGGCCGCATCAGTGACCACTGTGGCAAAATGGCAGGCGCAAAATCCGGAGCAGTTGGATTCCAGTCGCCGGGAACATCGCCAGGCGTGTAGTTTACGACTAGATTCCAGCCGTCTGTACTTCGCGAATTCAAGATCCGGTCCGCAACAAAGACACCGGCTCCGATCGCAGCATCTCGCAACGAACCCCAGGGCACCGTGGATAGAGTCTCATTCAATGCCGCGTCGAAATAGGGGCGCTGCGAAGGAAACAATGCAGAAAGGGTTCGATGAGCTGCCGCAGCGGCTGCCGCATCTTTCGAAGCCAGAGGGCTGACGTTGGCGAAAGTCAGATATCTTTCATAGCGACCGTCGATGGAATTGACGGCATCAAAAACCGCCGTGCTGACAATCGCCATCGCTCGTGAAGCCGCCGGAGGAGCCGGACGCTCGGCACGAATCGCGTCCAGCAGAACGTCGTTCCAGTTATGAATCGTGCTGGCCGACATGACCTCGCGATTCTCAAGGACCTGAACCTCAGCGACAACCGGGGTCGCCGCGTTTCGACGACGATGAGACTCAGAAACACCGCTGGAAACACCATCTCCAAAGAATACCGACCGTATCAAGTTCCACATGGCTTTGCCCCGTCATGGATACAAAACAGCGAAAGAACCAATGCTGTTCCCCAGAGATAGCAGTCCGCATGCCAAACTGACTGCATTCCGTCAGTAGCAAATTTCGCGGAATTCCCGCCAGAATCCGATGAGTTTGAACGAGCCAACCGGATCGGAGTCGCAACACGTGCTATCGATTCGATGACAAATAAAGGGGCCCTTTCAGGTGCCCACTGCGGGAGTTGAACGTTGTGAGGCCGCTTCTGACTCGTCACAATGCTGGCTTCAGTGGCCGTCCGATCACCTTCGAGGAACGATGAAGGCGGTCTTTGAAAAGAAGCGATCGCAGGTTGTGCCTGAGCAACTCGTTCGTGACGCCGATCGTCGCAACAGCGGACGCCGGAGTAAAACGGCAGCCATTTTTGTCACGTCGATGCTTCCAGTGTCCCTCTGTCAGTCCGGAGATCAAATCGTGAAGCCCGCCTTCGCACTTCTCAATGCCCGGCGATATCTAAGGCGTCGCACGGAATTAAACTGTCCAATTAGCGGAACGGCGCGAGCCGTCCGGTGCAGCAAAAACCGGAGGGCTCGCGCCCTTTCGCTACATCTGATTGATGACCTTAATGTTGTGCGATACCTAATCGCGGCAGCGATGGTCATTCTGGCGCGGACCAATGTTGTCTTCGCAGATGAGCCCTTTGAGAAATTCCTCACGGCTCATTGCATCCAATGTCATGGGCCGGAAAAAGTCGAAGGCGACATTCGTATCGACCAGTTGTCTCGCGATTTCCGCCTCGGCACGGACACGCATCACTGGGCGGAGGCGATCGACAAGGTGAACAGCGGCGAAATGCCTCCAAAGACGGAGCCTCAGCCGACACAGGATGAAATCGCTGCGTTCGTGACAAGCCTGGACGCAAATCTTCGCGAAGGCCGCGCGATGCGAATGGCGGCAAGACCGGCTGTGGCGCATTATCGGCTGAGCCGCAAAGAGTATCAGAATACCGTCTATGACCTTCTGGGCGTGCGCTACGATCCGACGATGCCAGGGGAATTAAATGAGGATACTCTGTGGCACGGCTTCGAACGCATCGGCTCGCAGCTCACGCTTTCCCCATCGCATATGGATCGCTACTACCGAGCCGCCGGGATTGTGCTCGATCGCGCATACCCGGCAACATCCGGCGAGGCACGAAAAGTTCTCAGGACGGCTGCGGAACTTCGCTACAATGGCGGAAAGGAACAGCAGGAAGCTCTCGATAAATTCGGCATCAAGAGACCTCTGCGATCCTTGCTGTTTCCTGGCCGAGTTCAGAACGCTCTCTCGTCTCACTGGTTTGGACAGACAGGGCCGGAACATAGCGGGCTTTATCGTATGCGTCTTCAGGCCAGCGGCATTCGACCGCTCGGCGGACAGCCAGCTCATCTGAGCATCGGCAAAGAAACCAGTGAAGAAACAGTCGACGGTCTGATCGAATTTGACATTACTGCGTCGGAGGACAGCCCGCAGGTGTACGAGTTTGAAGTGTTCCTTGAGATGCCGACTCAATTGCATTTCTGCGTTGTAGCGACCGATGTCGTTGATCGTCGAGGAGGCGCGGCGTTTCGGAATGCTCTGTCCAGCAGTTCCTATATCTTTACTCATAGCAGCGAAACTCTGTTGCTGAATCCGAACGCTCCGCAGATGTTCGACGACAAAGGAAACGGCCTGTTCTCCACGGTGTTGCTCGACTGGATTGAATGGGAAGGCCCCCTGCAGACAGACGATGAGAAAAGCCGACGAGCAGGCGTCGTGCCGCCGGACAACGCGACAGCGGACGTCATCACCGAACATCTGCAGGGATTTGCGGAACGAGCCTGGCGACGACCGGTCAGCCTGGATGAACTGGCCAACTACGTGCAGTCCTGCCGCGAGGAACTCGACGCCGGCGCAACGATGGCGGAGGCTTTTCGAGTTCCCATGCAGGGAATACTCACTTCCAGAAATTTCATCTATCTGGTCGAAGGCGAACCCGCCGCACGAGAACGCCTGACGGACTGGGAACTCGCCTCACGGCTCTCCTACTTTCTCTGGAGTTCAATGCCCGATAAAACGTTGTATGACGCAGCACGAAACGGAGAGTTGTGTTCAGCAGACTCAGCGAAGGCATCGGCAGCTCTTGAGCAGCACGTGGATCGAATGCTGACCGACAGCCGCATCAATCGTTTCATAGATGACTTCTCCCGACAATGGCTGCAACTGCACCGTGTCGGCATGTTCCCGCCCGACAAGAAGCTCTATCCGGTGTACGACGACTGGCTCGAAACCAGCCTGCGTGCCGAGCCGGTGGAATACTTTCGCGAAGTCGTCTCTAAGAACCTTCCGGTCGCGAGCTTCCTCGATTCTGACTGGACAATGGCAAACGCGAGGCTATGTGATTTCTATGGTCTTCCGGAACCCAAGGCGGATGGATTCCACCGTGTCTCGCTGAAGCCAGAGGACCATCGTGGCGGACTACTGACGATGGGAGCGGTCCTTGGACTGACCTCGGATGGGACTCGTCATCGACCAGTACACCGCGGCGTGTGGCTCAGTGAGGCGATCTTCAACCGAACTCCGCCCGCACCTCCGGCCAATGTGGATCCCATTGAACCGGTTCCTCCCACCGGTAACAAGGTGACGATCCGCAAAAGAATCGAAGCTCACGCGAGCAACGCAAGCTGCGCCGCGTGTCATCGAAACATCGATCCGCTCGGTCTGGCGTTTGATCAATATGACGCGATCGGACAATGGCGTACTCAAGAGCACGTCCCGACCGGTGTTGGAGAAGATCCACTTGTCGATGCCACCGGTAGAATGCCCGACGGCCGCCCGTTCCAGAACGCCGTGGACTTCAAAAGTTTGCTGATCGAAGATCAGGACAAGATCGCTCGAGCCTTCATCGAACAACTCTGTACCTACGCACTCCGTCGAGTTCTGACCGTTGATGACGAAGATGATCTTTTCTTGATTGCAGAAGAAGCGAAAGCGAATGGATACGGAGTGAGAGACATGATCCGGGCGGTGGCGATGTCAAAACTTCTAAAGCAGCGATGAACGAAAGAAAGAATGATTAATGGTTATTGGAGATTGAAGAATGCAAAATGAGGGGAGATGGAAAGGAGCGGATCTGGAAGAGCGGCTGCTGGATTTTGCGGTTCGTGTTGGTAAAGCAATCGATGCATTGCCGGAAACACGCCTTGGCCGGCACATTGCCGGACAACTGGTGAGGTCTGGAACCTCTCCGGCCCCCAATTATGCGGAAGCCTGTGCAGCAGAGAGCAAAAAAGACTTCATTCACAAACTGTCGATCGTCTTGAAGGAGCTTCGCGAAAGTTCAATCTGGATTCGCTTGATTGTTCGATCCACACTACTACCGGAACAGCGTCTTGAATTGCTTCGAGATGAGTGTGATCAACTCTGCAAGATCATCGCCAAGTCGCTCGTGACCGCCAAATCCGGCCCGATAAATCCGCAGGGAGAATAAGCAGCACCTCTTCCCAGTTTGCAATTTTCAATCTCCAATAACCATTAACCATTCCTCAATCCCCCCTCCCAAACCAATATCCTGATCTTACTCCTAATCCTAATCCCCTCGGAGCAACCATGAACTTTCTTCCCCAATCCTGGCTGATCAGCCGTCGTCATGCCCTGCGTGCCGCCGGCACGTGCATTTCTCTGCCATTTCTTGAGTGCATGGTTCCGCTCCGGGCCGCGGAGACGAGCAGCGAGTCGCCTCGCAGAGCCGCCTTCGTTTATCTGGCCAACGGAGTTCACTCGCTCAACTATCAGATCACCACGGCCGGCAAGGATTATGAGTTCTCCCGATCACTCAAACCGCTTGAGAAACATCGAGACGTCATCACGCCGATCAGCGGACTCCATCATCCGGGCAGCCTCGGCCATCATCATAACTGCATCAACATTTGGCTCACCGGCGGAAAGATTGGGCCTTCGGAACGCAACACGATTTCCGTCGACCAGAAGATCGCCGAGATCACATCGCAGCATACTCGCTACCCATCACTGGAGATTGCTCTCACCGGCGGATCGCTCGCCTGGACCGCTGACGGTGTCGGCCTTCCCGCGCTGCGTCGCTGCAGTGAGATCTTTGCGGGCCTGTTCGAAGAGCCCAAAGGCGGCCGGGATGCTCAAAGAAAGGCACTGCGTCGCAAAGCCAGTGTGCTCGACGACAACCTGGCGGAAGTGCGACAACTCGAACAGAAAATGGGAGCTGCCGACAAAGGCCGACTCGACCAGTATCTCACGTCCGTCCGTGAAGCCGAAATCCGCACACGCCGCGCCGATGCGTGGCTCGATACGCCGCTGCCGGTGATCTCTGAGACCGATCGCAAACGAACGAATCGCGACGTTGCCGCCACGATGGCGGGCGATTACTTTCGTACCGTCTATGACCTGATCCTGCTGGCCTTCCAGACGGACCTCACGCGAGTCGCGACGTTCAGTCTTGGTGGCGAAGGCGATGCGTTCGCCATCCCGGAAATCGGCATTACCGAATCACGCCATCAGCTCAGCCACCACGGAGGCGACCAGGGTTACATGGAAAAACTCACGAACTACGACACGTTTGCGATCGAACAGTTCAGCTACTTCCTGACGCGACTCAGTGAAACAAAGGATCTCAGCGGGAATCCGATGCTGGGCTCCACCATGGCTTTGTTTGGAAGTGGCATGACCTATGGACACAGCCATGGAAATGCCAATCTTCCACTCGTATTGGCCGGCGGTTCAAACCTTGGTCTAAAACACGGCAGCCATCTCGACTTCAATCAGGGGCACTTCCAGGGCTACCAATTGGATAAGCCCGGCGAGCATTATTCGCTCTGCAGCCGCCCTGCGAACCCCGATGCTCACATGAGCAACCTGCTGCTTCTGATGGCGCAGAAGATGGGAGTTGAGACGGAGAGGTTTGGGGATAGTAATAAGGGGATTGAGATTTGATTGGGGCGGCAGTGCAGAGGTTTGGTCGTCCGGGGAGATTAGGATTAAAAAGAGGATCATGATTAAGATTAGGATTAAGATTAAGACGGGAGGGTGAGGATGAAGCAGTTTGATCACGAGAAGCTGACTGTGTACCAGCACTCGATCAAGTTCGTCGCATGGGCCACGGATTTGCTCGAGTCAGTTCCAAAGTCGATTTCGGCTCATGATCAACTCGATCGAGCTTCAACCTCCGTGCCACTGAATATTGCAGAGGGCAATGGAAAATCGACACCCAAAGATCGATGCAAGTTTTTCGACACGGCCCGAGGTTCTGCACTGGAATGTGCCGCCTGCCTGGATGTCCTGCTCGCCAAAAGGAAGATCAATTCTGATGTTGCAGAAAATGGCAAAGCACTTTTAATCGAAATCGTCTCAATGCTTATCGGCCTCATCCGCTCCAACTCACCAGATCGCAAAATATGATCAATTCTCATCTTAATCTTAATCCTATTCTTAATCCTAATCTCCTCGCTGCCCTCCGTTTCACCCTGCGCCAGTATCTCCTCCCCTCGCTCCTGGTTCTTCTCTCGACATCCACCACAACCACAGCCGACGAACCCTTCCGGCCGCAGGCGGGAAAGTTCCCTCCTCTCGAAAACGCCCACGTCTACCGCGGAGAACTCGTCTTCGTTGATCATCCCAATCGTCGTGGCAGCATTCGGTTGCAGGGATCGGGCATGTTCTTTCGCAACGATCCTCATCCCTTTGCAATGCTGCCCTATGGCATCGTCCGCCATCATGGAGCCCCAGCCGATCTT
Organism: Planctomycetaceae bacterium; assembly: GCA_044378235.1. Classification (GTDB taxonomy): domain Bacteria; phylum Planctomycetota; class Planctomycetia; order Planctomycetales; family Planctomycetaceae; genus SXXK01. The sequence continues at coordinate 6,486 of JBILXT010000188.1, read as the reverse complement.
CGAGACGTGCCGCTGGGAACCGTGATGCATGCGCACGCGTTTCTTCCACCGGACCCGAAGACTTCTGCAGTGCCGGTCCTGCCGGTTGACAGCAAGTCCAGGGACGCGAATCATAATCGCGGGGCCGGTATCGCTCCCGCTGAGAATCACGTTTTGCTTCTTGAAGATGAACCCAGCTTCTGTCTGCGAAACGGACTGGTCTGGAAACTGAAGGAGGTGGAACTCCAGAACAACGCCGGGATGATCGTGGTCTCCCGCGAGCAACGCGAAGGAAACAACGAAAAGCCCGCCACGGAATCGATGACGTTCGACGCCGCAACGCGAGTCTGGCGTGGCCGTGAATTGCTTCTGATTGAAGACATGATCGCCGATGGAATCTGGCCAGCTCAGGGAAAGAAGAACCTCGAAGACCAGGCCGTGCTGCTTGGGATCACCTGGAAGCCCACGCCCGACGGTGTGTTTACTCGATTCCACATTTCCGACATCTGGCTCGATGACGACTCCATGCAACGAGCTTACAAGAAGCAGGCGGAAGTCCACAAGGCGTTCATTCGCAGCCGCTGGATGCCGGCGTGGATTGACACCGTCGAGTACGGCAAGTTTGGTCGTGCCACCGTGACCGCGACACTGTTTGGCGGAATGGACGCATCGCTCTACGCTGACTTCAAGAAGAGTGAACCCGCAATGATGAATGCCGTCGAGAACACTCTGAAGCATACTCATGGCGCCTACGGCCCCGCGCATATGGCCTCAGGAGGAACGATTCTGGATGTCACTCAACTGCCTGGCGAAGCTCCCACTGGCAGTAGTGGAATTCAGATCCGTTTCGAGACCGATCTGATCATCGAAGGAATCCGCCCCGGCCGAGTTGTTCGAATGCGCCCCAACAATTGGCCTCACGTTCAAGTCCCTCGCGAAGAGTATCTCAACGACGCATCCAGTCTCGAAGAACGATTCCCGACTCCCGCAATCTTTCCAAAATATTGATTCTGAAAGCTGCTATTGGGGTTCAGGGAAATGTGCAGCCCGGCAAAGCGGAGCTATCTCTGGAAAAATCTGAACATCGCGTGCAAGAATTCGACCTGACGTGTGACTTTGTTGTGAGAAGAACAAACGAAATCTCCGCGAGGTCCCATGATTCCCAGTCCGCCGGAAACTCGAGCCAGCCTGATTCTGCGTTTGAAAGACGCGGCGGATGTGGCAGCATGGGATGAAGTCGCGGCGATCTACGGACCGCTGGTGTATCGCATGGCCTTGCGGCAGGGTCTGCAGTCCGCCGATGCCGATGATGTCGTTCAGGAGGTATTTGCCGCGGTCGCTTCGTCGGTGACGAAGTGGGCAGAACAGCAGAAACGAGGACGTTTTCGAGCCTGGCTGCTGACGATGTCCCGCAACATCGCGATCAATGTGCTGACTCGACGACCTTACGGCGGTGTGGGCTGCGGTGGAGTTGACGTCGTCGACGCACTGGCCAATCTGCCGGCACCGTCCGGGCCTTTGTCGAGCCAGTTTGATTTCGAATATCAGCGAGAAGTATACCGCTGGGCGGCCGAACAGGTTCGCGAGACGGTTGCGAGAATCACGTGGGATGCTTTCCATCTGACTCACATGGAAGGCGTGTCCATCGCGGACGCTTCAAAGCAGCTGGGGATCAGTATTGGCAACGTCTACATCGCTCGCAGCCGCGTCATGAACCGACTCCGGGAACTCGCGAAACAGTTTGAGGTCTCAGAATGAAACAGTGCTCCGACGAACGACTGTGGAGTCTTCTGCAGTGCGACGAAGACAGCGAAGAGTCGCGGTTGTCTGCACTCCATATCGACCAATGTCCGCACTGTCAGCGGCGGCTGGAAGAACTGGCTGCAGAGCCGGCCGAGTGGCGTGTTGTGAAGAATAGTCTTCAGAATGGCTGCGACGAAGGTGCGGGGAGTTTGAATCCAGCGGGTGATCCACCATGGGCTCGGTCACGCTGGCAAAGACATCCCATGGCGTGGTCCGATTCGATGGCCAGGCAACTGTTGTCTCCTCCTTCCCATCCCGAAATGCTGGGACGGGTTGGTCGCTATGAAGTTGAGCGGATCATTGGCGTCGGAGGAATGGGAGTTGTCTTCAAAGCCTTCGATTCAGAACTCCATCGTCCCGTCGCCGTCAAAGTGTTGGCCCCGTATCTGGCAGGCAGCGGTGCCGCTCGAAAACGTTTCGCCCGGGAGGCTCGTGCGGCCGCGGCGGTCGTCCATGAACACGTCGTTGCCATTCACAACGTGGAAACGGATGGCGAGTCTCCGTTTCTCGTGATGCCCTACATTGCCGGCGAATCTCTGCAGCAGCGGATTGATCGAGAAGGCCCGCTGGGACTGTGTGAGATTCTGCGAATCGCCATGCAGACGGCATCCGGTCTGGCAGCGGCTCATGCTCAGGGCCTGGTGCAACGCGATGTGAAGCCGTCCAACATTCTGCTGGAACAGGGCATTGAACGCGCTCTGCTGACGGACTTTGGTCTGGCCCGCGCCAGCGATGACGCCAGCCTGACTCACACCGGTTATCACCCAGGCACGCCACAGTATATGTCGCCCGAGCAGGCTCGCGGTGAGAACGTGGACTCCCGCAGCGACTTGTTCAGTCTGGGGAGCGTTATCTATGCAATGTGCGTCGGTCGTCCGCCGTTTCGGGCTGAGACCAATTACGGCGTGCTTCGGCGGATCACCGACAACGAAGCGAGATCTATTCGCGAAGTGAACCCGGCGATCCCGGAGTGGCTCGAGGGAATTGTTAGCAGGCTGCTGTCGAAGGATGTCGCTCGACGGTTTCAAACGGCGAATGAAGTCGCCGAGTTGCTGGAGAAATGTCTGGCCCATGTGCAGCAGCCAACCGCGGTCGCATTGCCTCAGGAATGTCGCGGGCGTTCCCGTTCAATTAGCGGAAGGGCGCGAGCCCTCCGGTGTTGGTCCTGGATGATTGGGACGACACCGGAGGGCTTGTGCCCTTCCGCTATTTGGGGGCGCAGCGCTGTCGGACTCGTTGCTGTCGGCGCGATGATAAGTGTGGCGGCATTTGCTCTCCAGAATTTCTCGGCACGGCGCGAGCAGTCCGATGTCACGAAGTCCGCCGCGATGACAACCGAATCCGCACCGGAGGGCTCGCGCCCTTCCGCTAATTTTGCATGGGATGCCGCTGAATCAGACCTCAGCACTTTTTCGCGTGATCTTGCCCCGTTCGAATCTCGTTCTCAACAACTGTGGGACAAGTCTCCCGCGATGGATATGGATAAGGAGTAACCTCATGGTTCATTGTCATCGTTTCTTGCTGATCCAGTTCTTATGGACGGTGCTGCTGGCTGGCCATGCAAGTCGATTGCCCGCTCAGGAGCAAGCGATCGGATCCGTGTCGGAAGGCAATCAAAGCCAGGCAAGGACGGCGGAGGTCGTTTCCCTTCCTGAGATTACCGGGAAGACATCTCCGACCACCGAACTACAGGCTCCAGGGTTGGAACATTTGCTGAACCACCTTGAGGCGTTTCGTAAAGCCCACACGCCATTTCACATCCGGCATCGGGAAGTCATCAAGGTCCGCACTGCGAGTGAAATCAAGGCCATTGAGTCGATGGATCTCCCACCGGGCATGCTCCTTAATACCGAATATGAGTCCGCGTTCTGGGACAACCGTTCCTGGCGACGATGCCTGAGTCGCGGAGTCGACGGTGAACAGGCCAGCGACAAGCGTTCCAGGGGCGATTGCGAAGGAACTGCGGGACTCGACGTTCCGTTCGCACTGCTGGGCGTCTTCATCGAACCCAAACCAGAAAACTGCAAGTTGACGTTCGATGACATCTTTCCGCACATCACAATCACGGCTGATGAGCATTCGGACCGCGCTGAACTGTGGATGTTTCCCGTCAGCGGCCAATGGATTCCCAAACGCCTCCGGGGCACGCCAGAAGATAGGGAAGAACCAGTCCTGGAGTGGGAAGTCAATCATGTCCAATCCTTTGGCAAGGACAGACCGCCACAGATTGTTGACGGCGAAGTACGGTTCACTGTTCGTAACGGCGACCAGGAAACAACGATCACAAGTGAGTTTTTCATCACGAAAGCCCTTTATGGTGACGACGTAGTGCCGCGTGAGATCGACGCGTCGCTGGCCCCGATGCCCGATCCCGCAGTCGCTGCAACAGAGCCCGCTCAGGAGCAGCAGCAAGGTATACCGGATGGCCAGGAAAAGGTTCTGACTCCCATAGCCCCAACCGTGGAGGCAGCACCTGACAACGCGGCACCTGGCGACAAATCAATCGCGGATCCCTCTGGAGATCACTCGACCAGCAATTCCATGCCGCTTGCCGTCAAAATTCTTGACGGACGGGAAGACCGGGAGTTTCTAAGCCATCTGGAACCGCTGAAAGCAGAAGGCATCATTGCGGTTTGCGACGATCCGACCGCGACGGGAGACATCATTCTGATAATCGATGGACCACCGTTGACTGATTCGAAGCAGTTTCAGGATCTGCTGCGCGGCATTTCTCAACTGCGGCTACCCTCCTGCCTCGTGTATGTGAGACCTCAGCCACGGACCGATCCTCGACAAGAGAGCGTGGTGCAAATCAGTACGCGGCCGGACGTGAGTTTTGCCGACGTCGCCCGTGTGGTTGACCTGGTGAAGAGCGAGCCAGGGATTGCCTTCCTGCTTCGACAACCTGAGGCAGTGCTTCCACAAACGAAGACAGAGGAGCTTCGCGTTCTTGCACTGAAACACGTGCGGGCCTCAGAAGCGGCCAGGATTGTAGAGCATCTATACAACAAGGGGCTGTCAGTCGCAGTGGCTGAGCGGACAAATTCGTTGGTCGTCCGTGGCACTCGACCTGTCGTGGAGGAAGTTGAAACGCTGTTGCTGCGGCTTGATACGCAAGAGCCGGTGACCGAGCCAGCCAGCGCCGCAAGTGCCACCGGCGGCGACGGAACAGGGCTTCGTGTGAATGTGCCCGCTCTTGGGCCAGAACCTCTCGCGGTTGATTTTTCAGTGCCAGTTCGTGGAGACGGCCAGACCTTCACCTTCTTTATCGGATTCAATGGGCAAAGTGCAGACGACTTGCAACGACAATACGAAGCTCTCGAACAACGAGCCAGAACTCTGTCCGATGAATTGCGAAAGCCGCTCACTGATACGGGCAAGGGTCAGGAACTGAAATCGCAAATTCGTGACGCAGTGAAACAGGCATTTGAGGCTCGCCAAAAGCTACAGAAAGCCGAACTGGCCGAGTTTGCTCAGCGACTACAGGGGATACAGGAATCGATCGAGTTGCGTGACAAGGTCAGCCAACAGATCATTGACCGACGTGTTGAGGAATTGCTCGATCCAAATCTGAAGTGGGACAACCCGGAAACATCAAGTAGCGGAAGGGCGCCAGCCCTCCGGTCCGCTTCGCGTGATTCATCTCTTGGAGCAGAATCGCACTTCGGCGCACGCAGTGCCGTAACATCCGACGACACCCGAACGGTTCAATTCAAATTCGACAGCAGCAAACTTGGCAAAGTTGAATGGCACTCGGGGCCGGGAGGCGTCATGGTCGATGGAATTGGCGCGGGACGAATTAATGCGAAGCCTGGTGAGCGACTCCACATGCGGCTATCGGAGATCCCGGGGCGGGAGAACGCTATCGTGTTTCTAAGTCTGGAAGTGTCGCACGATCCGGCAAACGAAATGCGGAGAAAAGGAGTCGTCAATCCGTCTGAAGTCCTTTCTTACAATGCAATTCCATTGGAGGTCACTAGCGACGATCTGGATCAGGCGATCAGCGGAAATTTAGTTACAAAAGTCATCTATTTGCCGCACGACCGCAAGAGTACAGGACTATTCGAAACCCTCGTCAGCACACGACTGGATCCGGGCATCGACACCTCCAAAGCGGCACGTGAAAAAGGACGCGTTGTTGCCATCGTCAGGATATCGATTCACCTAAGCAGCGACACTGTGGAGAACGGAGCAGCGTCGACACTCACATCTCCCGTTGACGGTTCACACAGTGCGGCTGAATTGCCTGCAGTGGATTCCAAATTCGCCAGTCAGGAGGAAAGTAAGGCCGCCGTTCCCAAACTGTCAGAGTTTGAGCCTGGGTACAAGCCGAAGAGTCTTGCGGAAACAGCGATCGCCAAACTGGTCCTCGTGTTTTTTCAGGATCGATCGCGGCGAGCGGTTCCGTGTCTGGTTGTGAAAATCAACAAAGAGTACTTTGCAGTTACGACGGGACCAGCCACGGTGGTTCCCGATGGGACACCGCACGCCATTGATCGCAGCGTCGTCGAATGGAGCGACGGTTCGCAAATGACCGTGACATACGACGAACGCAGCACGAAGGAACTGCAGCTTTACCGGTTTGCAGATGATGCTGTCATCCCTGAACCACAGCGGTCCGCGGCCGAGATCGTGATCGATGCGATCCCCACGGTTGGACTCGATAAAAGCCTGGAGGTCGGAGTCCCCCTCTCCGCCCTGACG
>JBILXT010000187.1:0-13194 GCA_044378235.1 Planctomycetaceae bacterium | reverse complement strand
CTTTCGGGGATTGAATCCATTCAGGTGGCCGCTCGGTTATCCGGGTTCTCTGAAACTGAAGCGTTACGCCGCGGACACGAGATTCTGGATTTCTGTGGCATGGGACAGGAACGATATCGTCCTGTAGAAACCTACTCGACCGGAATGCGTCAGAAGTTACGTTTCGCAATGGCCATCGTACACGATCCAAAACTGTTGATCCTGGATGAGCCGACTTCGGGTCTGGATCCTGAAGAGCGAGAAGCGATGCTCAACCGGATTCGGATTCTCGCACGAGAATTTCGCAAGTCCGTGATCCTGTGTACTCATATTCTTCCGGACGTTCAATCAGTTTGCGATCGTGTTGTGATCTTTGCGCGTGGGACGGTGAAAGTCAGCGATTCGCTGGAAGCTCTGTGTCGAATGCCGGATCCGTCGGTAACTTTGCAGGTGACCGGTGATTGTCAGAAGTTGCTGGCACGACTGGGGCAACAAGGCTTGCGAGCGAAGTTGTTGCTGTCTCAGCAAATTCAGGTGGTCGGTGACGCTGAGTCATTAAGCCCGATGCTGTGGGAGGCGGCCGCCGAGTCCGACTGTGTGATTCGCAGTGTGACCCCGTCAAAAAATTCCCTCGAACAGATTTTTCTGGACGCCGTGCGAGAGGTACACCGTGCCGATTCATAACCTGGGATACCGTGAATGGAACGGAACATTGCATTCACCGTGGACACGCTGGATGGTCGTTGCCGAGATCGGAATTCGGCGAGCCTGGCAGAGCGCGTGGCTGCGGAGGATGATGTTCTTCGCGTGGGTTCCTGGCGTTGTGATGGGGTTCATGATTTTTCTGTTTGAGCAGGCCGAGAAGAATGACGGGGCTGCTCGCGAAGTTCTCGGGAATCTGACTTCCATCCTGCTTTTGGGTCATGGAATGGGGAGTGACGCTGACAAGTTGTTGCAGCATTTTCTGGAGTCAGAAGCAACTCCTGGCGAGCGGCGGCATGTGTTCTGGTCGTCATTGTTCCTGAATCTTTTCCGTCGATCGCAGCCCTTGATCCTGATTCCCATGGTCGGATTAATCGCGCCACCTTTGATCTCGCAGGATTTCCGCTCACGAGCGTTCCTGTTGTATTTTTCGAGGCCGCTGTCGAGAACTCAATACATCCTTGGTAAAGCCATGACGGTCATCGCTTACCTTTCAATGATCACGTTCTTCCCGGCCTTTTGTCTGTTTGTTGTAGGCATTCTGTTGTCACCGGATATCAGCGTGCTGAGTGCGACATGGGACCTGTTCTTCCGCATCGTGTTTGTGTCAGCCGCCATCGTAATACCGTGTACGGCATTGTCGTTGATGTTGTCGTCACTCACGACGGAATCTCGTTATGCGTCGTTCGGTTGGTTTGCGATCTGGATTCTGGGCTTTCTGACCTACAGCATCGCGGTTCCATTTTCCTCGCCGGGCGATGATTCCATCATGCAGTGTGTTTCCCTGTTTCACATCTTCAGCGATGTCACTGGATGGCTATTGGATCCTCGCCTGGCCGTGGCGGGTATTGAAACTCGATTGGTGACTTTGGGAGTTCTCACCGCAGTCTCTCTGGCTGTGGTTTATCGACGCGTGTCGGCTCCGATGCAGATCTGATTTTGTTGCGATCCTTCGTTTGTCTGTGTCTCTAGATTTCCTGATGTTGGTGTCATCTCCATGTCCACTTCGCCGATGATTCAATTCGAATCTGTGACCAAGTTATATGGTCGAGTGCTTGGTGTTAACGACATTACTCTGGAATTGTCGCCCGGTGCCTACGGTCTGCTGGGGCCAAACGGGGCCGGCAAGAGTACTCTGCTGAATCTGCTCACCGGACAACTGTTGCCGACGCGAGGCACGGTGAAAGTTCTTGGGCTCAATCCTCGGAATAATCCCGAACTAATGCGGCGGATCGGTTTTTGTCCCGGCTTTGAGGGCATGTACTCGTCAACGAATGCTGTGGAATGGGTGACCTATCTGCTGGAGATGCAGGGCTACTCTCGGTCAAAGGCAAAGCATCGAGCGATCGATTGCCTGGAAATGACGGGTATGGTCGAAGGAATGTATCGTCCCATCTCAACCTATTCACGAGGCATGCGGCAGCGTACGAAGCTGGCTCAGGCGATTGCGCATGAGCCCGAGTTGTTGATTCTGGATGAGCCATTGAGTGGACTTGATCCTGTTGGCCGATCACAGATGACGGATGCACTCCGGAACTGGATTAATCTGGGACGCAGTGTGATTATTGCGACTCACGTGCTGCATGAAGTCGAAGCGTTGACTCAGTCGTTCCTGTTGATTTCTGGTGGTCGAGTTCTGGCGTCAGGGACAGCGGCCGAAGTTCATGAGCTGTTGTACAAGGTGCCTATGGAGATTCAGGTGCGATGCAATGATGGTCGAGATCTGGCCGCACGGCTGCTGCGAGAAAACGTGGCCGATGCCGTACGAGTCTCCACGCTGAGTCAGGGGGAAACCGTCAATGTTACGACACGCAATGGTGCAGTTCTGGCTGAGAGGATTTCTGTTTGGGTGCGTGAAGACGGGCTGAAGATTTTTGAAATGAAGACCGCTGATGATTCCCTGCAATCGTTGTTTAATTCTCTGATGAAGATTCATCGAGGTGAGTTGTGAATGCGCTGCGAGCCGTGTTCATGTATGAGTGGAAACGATCATTGACCGCTGGACGCATTGCGTGGTGGTTTGTAATGGCCGCATTTCCGGCTGTCCTGACAGTTCTCATTCGCGCTATCCCAGGATTTGATCTGCAGATGCGGGAAGCGCAGCGAGATAACTTCTGGTCTATGACGCTCTACTTTCTCGTGCCTTGCGTTTGCTCGGCCCTGAGTGTTCTGCTGACAGCAGGACCGGCCATTGCTGCGGAGCTGGAACAGCGATCATGGGTTTATATGGCGACGCGGCCTAATGGGATTTTCTGGCTGCTGATCGGTAAGTATCTGGTGGCAGTGACATGGGGCTTTACAGCGGCCGTAGTGGGGGCGACGACCGCTGTGCTCTGCGCCAATGCTGTTAGTCCGATCCAGGTTTGGCTCGGGCTTATGGCCCTGAGTTTTCTATCGTGTGTTTCTTATTCCGCTGTCTACATGCTGGTCGGAGTGATTTCTCCAAAGCGAGCGATGGTGTTCTGCGTGATGTACACAGGGTTTGTCGAAGTGGTGTTGGGCTTTATTCCGGCCCTGGTGAATCGACTGACGGTCCAGTTTCGTCTGCGATCCCTGTTGGTGCAGTGGATGCCACTCAACGATGAAGTCCGGCAAATGCCGTCGTTCTCCTACGTTTTTGGCGAGGGCTCTGCGTTTCTGCATTGCTTCTGGCTATTGACGCTGGTCGTACTCTTTCTGGCGGCAGCTCTGACGATTGCTCATAGAAAAGAGTTTACGACAGCCTCGGAGGGCGATTTGTGAACCTTGCATCCGAGTTCAGCGCCGGATCTTATTTTGTCGTGTTGGCGAGCGGGCCGGAATGAGAGGCTTGCTTGCTTTGGATGAGTTGGTGCAGATAACTCAAGAGTCGCTCAGTGGAATTCTCAAGGCTCAAGTCCAGAGCCCTCATTCGAGCGGCTTGCGACATCGCTTCCAATCGGGGGTTATCGTTAAGCAATGAAATCGTCCGATCTGCCATCGCGGCAGGATCTTTTGCCGGCACCAGGCAGCCACTGACTCCGTCGACCACTTGTTCGATATTACCGCCAGCTGCAGCGGCAATCACAGGGGTCCCGGATGCGAGGCTTTCCATGATTCCGGCGGAGAAATTTTCGGTCGTGGAGGCCGTCCAATAGGCGTTGGCTCGAGCGTACCAGCCCTTCAGCTGATCTCCAAAGACCGCACCTGGCACCAACACATTGCCATTGAAGGCCGCCGCTTTTCGGCGGAACGATTTGAGCAATGGTCCACGCCCCAGCACAACCAGTTTTGCTGCCGGAAGAGTTGCCTGCACCTGCCGGAATGCTTTCAGCAAACTCCAGACGCTCTTCTCTTTTGCAATGCGACCGGCACTGAGGATGATTGGGGAGTGATCGTCTGGTATTGGATTAAAGCGGATGTTCTCCGGGCAGAAGCGTTCGCAATCAACGCCATGAAATCCCAGGTAATTGACTCGCTCACCATAGATCGCACGATTTCGCTCAGACAGGAACCGAGACGGCGTCAAGTTTGAGTCATAGCCAGTGACAACCGGCTTCATGATTCGACGAACAGCGGGGACGGCGATCCGAAATGCTGTTGCACCGACATAGTGTTCGCAGTAGCCCTGCCAGTCTGTCTGCAGCAGATTGACGCAGGGAATCTGATGCTTCTGAGCATAGCGAATTCCCACGGGTTTGCCGTATCCCTTCAGCCATCCGGATGCGGCTCCGTACAATCCTGCAGCTTCATCGACGGTGATCACATCTGGTGCAAAGTCTTCAAGTAATTTGCGGTCGTCCCAGATTTTGTGCGACGCCGCTTCCGGGAAAGATCGTCGCAACGGATTGCGAACGGTTGGAAATGAGACAGCGCTAAAGTCTCCCAACGTCGCAAGCTCGTCGAGCCCGGTCGAGCCGGACGCATGACTTTCGTCACCCTGCGGCACTTGCGGATGAAAAAGGCGAACTGTATGACCACGCCGGAGCAGGCAGGCAATACGTTCGTGCACCAGGGATGAAATCCCCGTCATCATGGGCAGATAAGAAAACGTGAATGCGGCAATTCGAAGAGGATTCTGCTTCGCAGTGATTTCAGTTTCACTCATTGCAAATTGCGATTCAGGAAACATGGTTCGGCGGACACATAAACGGGCCAAGGTCCCTGCAACATGCTCTGATCCTGCTCCGCAGAATGCACGACATCTGGCCCCGGGTGCAAGGACGTCTGCGTTTTTTGTCAGCCGTAGCCTAACGAAACAGCAGGCCTCGAAGTACGTCTGAAGACTCGCTCACGTCCTCACCCGACAGGGAGAGTGCATGGTGACTGCTTCGCTGGCGGGAGGTCGAGCAGTTTTACGGGTATTCCTGCCGAAATCTGCAAAAACTGATGAAAATGATCAGATGGCAATGCCCGCCAGTTTGTGGACAGCCAGCCATTCGGCTTCCGTGACCGGCTGAATAGAAAGTCGGCTGCCCTTTTTCATGACCATCATCTGACTGCACATCGGATCTGCAGCCAGGGCAGCGCGAGTCACGGGTTCAGAAAAGATCGTGGTCAGCTTGATATCAACCATGTACCAAACAGGTTTGCTTTCAGTTGATGCTTCATCAAAGTATTTGTGGTCCGGCTGCCAGGCAAAAGAATCTGGATACCCTTCTTTCACTACTTCTGCTGTTCCGGCGACGCACATGGGATCGGCGTTACTGTGATAGAAGAGGACCCCATCGCCCTTCTTGATATCATCGCGCAGCATGTTGCGGGCCTGATAATTTCGCACGCCTTCCCATGACGTCCGCTTGCCTTTGCCTGCGGCGAGATCATGGATCGAGAACACATCGGGTTCTGATTTGAAAAGCCAGTAGCGTCGCATCGTTTGATTCTTCTCCAACTCAACCATGGTTTGGTGAGTTTTCGAGCAAGCCTCTGAGCCATCGCGGCATTATGCACCGCGATGGCTCAGGTTTAGAACTTCAAATCAGGCCTTTGGCTTGACCAAAACATTGGCTGACTGAATGGTGGCTGCTTCCAGCGGCTTGTCGTTACGGTCTGTTTTCGTAGCACCAATTTTGTGGACAACTGCCAGGCTGTCAGCATCGGCTGTACGACCGAAGACAGTGTACTGGCGATCAAGGAAAGACTGAGTTCCCAGGCAGATGAAGAACTGCGATCCACCGGAATTTGGGTCGTTCGTGCGAGCCATGGAGAGCACGCCATCAACGTGAGGGGTTGCGTTGAACTCAGCTTTGATCGTGTAGCCTGGTCCGCCGGTGCCTGTTCCCTGTGGGCAACCACCCTGAATCATGAAGCCACTGATGACGCGATGAAACACTACGCCATTGTAGTAGCCAATTTTTGTCAGGCCGATAATGTTTGAGCAATGTCCTGGGGCCACATCCGGCAGCAGATTCAGCACGATCTTGCCATGATTGGTGTTCAGTTCAATCTGATAGTCGTTCTTCTTGTAGTCAATATCCTTTACGGCGGCATCAACTTCAGCTTTTCGATTCTTGCTCATGGCCTCATTCTTGATCACGGTTAATTTGGACCTGGGGCGACCAGCATCTGGAACGCCTCACAATTGGCGAAAGTGTCCGGATTTAGCTCGCAAACGCAAGTCAACTGAAGGCCTCTCGCCGACGGGACGATCATTGGGGTGTGGTCAATGCAGAGAATATAGTTCAATTGCCGGTTTGGAATTCCGAAGAGAATACCACTCGGACATTCAAGCTTTGCTCAAAACGTTAACCTTCGAACAGATCTGACGACGTTGAGCGGCCTGTCGAGACGACGGCTAAAGGGGGCTTTCCGGCGTGGGAACGACCACTTCGTTAGATTTTCACCCTGGACATTGCATAGAACATTTCACGGGCAATCTGCGCACAACGCTCATCATAGGTGGCGACCTCCGCGGGGGTGTCGTCCGATATTTTGGGATCGTCATAGCGGATTGGCAGTCGCAGATCGCAGCCCATAGCAATCGGGCAATTCTCATCGGCGTGCGAACATGTCATGATTGCGCAATAATTCGAAGTTGGATTTGGAGCCTGATTGAAGATCTTGGAGTAACAAATCAGCAGAGGCTCGGACTCGGAGAACGCCGCCGTGTAATGAGGATTCGCGTTCGATGCATCGTGATTGCTGAAACGAAGTCCGCAGCGTTTGAGAACTGCGACAGTTCGAGGATTGCAGGCTGTGACTTCTGTGCCTCCGGAGAACGTATGGACGGCGTGCACTCCGAAATACGCCGCGGTGATCTGCGCCCAGATCTGAGTCAGATGGCTTCGACGTGAATTGTGCGTGCAGACGAACGTCAGCTTTGCCTGACGGCCCGAGGAAACGCATTGGCTGACATAGTCGGAGAGATGCTGTAACTCTCCTTTCCGCGCAGACGCAATGGTGTCGATTTCGCTGGCCCGCTGATCCAGATAAGTCTGAATCTCAGGGTAGAGTTTCGCACCGATCATCTGATACTCCATAAACATCTGAAATGTTGAAGACGTGAACTCAGTCCGGCCACATGATTTTCGGTGCCGTTGCATCCGAAGTTTTTTGCATGTGGACTTGTCACTTTGCCAAAGTGTTGTCGTCGATTAACTCAGAACATGGATTCGATTCAACAGCGACGGAAGTTCGGCAACCGACGGGATTACGTGATCCGCGCCAGCCAGCAGAAAGTCTTTCTCAATTTCCTGCAGTCGACGCTGCAAGGCGGCTTCCGGCATTTGCTGGACTTCAGCTTGTGACAAACCTAAAGCGTTCCCTGTTAACGACACCGCCACAGCAATCATGCCTCCATTTTTTGCGGCTTCGATGCCCACCGGGGTGTCGTCAACGACAACAATCTGATTGAAGGAACAGACACCCAGCAATTCTGCAGCGCGAACGTTCATCCATGGTGTCGGACGACCTGCGGAGACTTCATCGGAACAGACAACCACGTCGGCGTGATATCCGCCGGTCGCGGCGATGGGGATAACAATCTCCATCAGTGCTCGCGTATAACCGGTTGTCGAGCCGATTCGGATTCCTTGTTGACGAAGTTCTGAGATCGCTTCCGGAATTCCGGGGATAACTTCCGAGCCCTGCTTCAGAATCTCCTTTTGTAGCGGTAGAAAATCATCGTACATGGCTCGCACATCGATATCAGTTGGGGCTGCCCCGTGTTGTTGACGCCAGCATTCAGAGACTCGCGGCAGAGCAGCGACCATCGCAATATGCTCGTGCTTGGCACGCCCCATCGGCCCGCGTGCTTCTTCGACGGTGATCTCGACGCCGCGTCTGCGAAAGATTTCCACAAACACCTGTGTCGGAGCACGGCTGCCGTAGTCCACGGTCGTACCAGCCCAATCGAGCAACACAGCTTTTGTCGGACGAGAACTCATAATATTCAGCTTTCGAAGAAGGTTTGGGCATCGTTGATGCTGTCTTTACAACGAAGCGGCGGTCAGGATTTTAGAATGCGCCGTTGCGAGATGTCACCGTCCCTGTCCATCGATTCCACATCTGTTCAGCGAGACCAAACGACATTGTCATCCCCGCGCCGCCTGTGCCGGTGCAGATATGAATTCCCGGAGAAGGGTTTGCCTCGAAGACGGGCAGTGTAGGATGCTTGGCATAAACGCCATGCCAGTGCTGCAGGATCTTCCATTCCGGGAAGCGAAAGACTTTGCGAAGTTCTCGCAGCATGAGTTCGTCGATCAGAGCTTTATCGAAAGGTTCGATGTCCGCTCCGTACTCATGCGAATCTCCGAGGATAATCTCGCCCTGGTTATTCTGAGACGCCATCACATGAATTCCGAAATGGTCGAGCTCAGGAGTCTCTTCCGCCACTCGTTTCTTTAATGCGGCCAGACCTGGGCAGACTTCGAAGAGACGATAATGCCGTAGTGTTAAGCCACTGGCCAGATGAGGTCCCAACGTCCAGTCTGATCCGGGGCTTTGCAGACTGAGCATTTGCAATTTGCAGCGTTTCAAACCCGATGATGCCAGAACGTGAGGGAATAGTGACTGAAATTCTGCGCCACAGCACACGACAACTCGTTCAAACTTCGCAACATCTTCGGCGCTTGAGATCACTCGCACGCTTCTGTCGGCAGAGCCCTCATCGGCGGACTCAATGGACGAAACATGAGTTTCCATTCGAAACTTGATGCCGTATTTTTCCGTGAGCCATGCCGGAATGGATCGAATCGCCTGCGGTGGATTGACGCAGCATTCCGTGGGGCTGAAAAGTCCTCCCAGAAGTCCCTCAGGATTGGCCGCCGGAGTTCGCTGATGAGCCTGATCCGCAGACAGTAATTCACAGGCGATGCCCAGAGTTTCTGCCTTCGATTGAAACTCCTGAAGTACAGCCCATTCGTCCGTGCGGTGAGCCAAATGAATGGAGCCGCAGGGATTCACCCACAGGCCCGCTTCGGTCGCAAGACGCAACCAGCGTGCTCGACTTAGCATCGCTGTTTCATAACTTTCGCCATGGGGCTGGCCGATGGGCCAGACCATGCCGAAGTTACGAATCGAGGCGCCGGAAGCACGCGCACTTCGTTCATAAACGGTGACCTGATAACCACGTTCCGCGGCAGACCACGCATGAGCCAGCCCGACGATTCCTGCACCAACAACAGCGACCTGGGGACGATTCACAACGATTTCACTTAACAGAAAATGATAGGCTGGTCAGACAGCAGATCACCAAAACAAAGGGCTGCCCGCTTTACGAACTCACAATTTCTTAACACGACTCGCCAGACTGTCTCATAAACAAATGCGTAGGGTGATAAAGTGCGTGCAGTTTGTGAAGAGTCTTGAAGATTGTGTGAATTTGAGAAGATCGGAACCACAATTGAATCAGAAAGACGCCGACATTGCCAAACTGGCTCCTGGTCCAGATCGTGATTCGGCGGAGTCCGGGGCAACCAATGAATCGCTCTGGGCCGCAGGGGCGATGCTGGCAGCGTTTGGAACATACTTCTGTATGTACGCTTTTCGCAAACCGTTTACAGCCGCACAGTTTACAGATGTGACCGTTTATGGCCTGACTTTCAAGTCAGTGCTTGTGACATCGCAGGTCATTGGGTACTCGATCTCCAAGTTCATCGGCATCAAGGTTATTTCAGAGATGAAAGCGTCTCGGCGTGCTCAGACGCTGCTGGGACTCATTGCCATCGGCGAAGTTGCACTCATCCTTTTCGGTGCCGTGCCTCCGCCGTGGAACGCCGTCTTCATGTTTATGAACGGATTGCCATTGGGCATGGTCTTTGGGCTCGTGATGGGATTTCTGGAAGGCCGTCGTGTTACCGAAGCGCTCTCGGCGGGATTGTGTGCGAGTTTCATTCTGGCAGATGGTGCAACAAAATCTGTGGGCGCCTGGCTTCTGGAGATGGGCGTCTCTGAATACTGGATGCCGGCTGCTGCGGGAGGCCTCTTCACAATTCCGCTGATCATCGGTGTCACGATACTGGCACGCACGCCTCCACCGAATCGGTTGGACGTGGAAGCTCGCTCTGAACGAGTCCAAATGACTCGCGACGACCGCTGGCTGCTGATGCGCAAATATGGATTCGGTTTATCCATGCTGGTGGCAATGTACCTGTTGGTCACAATTCTTCGCAGCATTCGAGCCGATTTTGCGACGGAGATCTGGATCGGACTTGGCGAACCCGCTGCACCTCGGACGTTCACCACGTCGGAGATCATCGTCGCCTTTGGTGTGGTCGCAATTAATGGCAGTATGGTCTGGGTTCGCGACAATAAGAAGGCGTTCAATTTGTCTTTGTTGACATGTCTGGCCGGCTTCTGTCTGTTGGGCTCGGCTCTGATCGGACGATCGTTTGGACTCAGCGGTTTTGGTTTTATGGTGATGGTTGGGCTTGGTCTTTACCTGCCCTATGTTGCAATGCACGCGACGATTTTTGAACGACTGCTCGCAATGACTCGTGAAAAAGGCAACGTAGGATTCCTGATGTATCTTGCTGATTCGACGGGCTATCTGGGTTACGTCGGCTGCATGCTGTTCAAAGGCATGTTCAATCATCAGGGACAGTTTCTGCCATTCTTCACGACAGCCTGCTGGATCACCTGCATTCTGTCCGTGCTTTGCATCGCCGCCAGTATGCGTTACTTTGGCGGCCAGCGGTTGACGGATTCCGCGGCCGCTCACAACGTTTAACCCGTGGCCGACAGGCCAGGCTCTCTGAAACGGCTCCACATTCTTCCTGGCCTGTCGGACACGGGTTAAAAGATGAGTCACATTAACGAAAGACCATCGACTTTATGACTGGACAATCACTCGCGGCTGTCTTTCATGGAACCGCCGGCCAGATTGAGCTGCAGCATCTGCCAACACCCGTGCCGCGCGGCGGTGAGATCCTTGTTCGAGTTGAAAGCTGCACGTTGTGTGGAAGCGATCTGCATAGCTTCGAGGGGCGTCGAAAGGTCCCGGTTCCGACAATTCTGGGCCATGAGATCGTCGGACGCATCGAAGCATTCGGACCGAATGCTGTTCGTATCGATGCCTCTGGTCAATCTCTCGAAGTCGGCTGTCGAGTTGTTTGGGGGCTCGTCGCAGCGTGCGGTGAGTGCTTTTACTGCCAACGAGATCTGAGTCAAAAATGTCTGCGATCAGTCAAATACGGACACGAATCGTTTCGAGCAGGCTATGAGCTGCTCGGCGGTCTTGCCGAACACTGTCTGCTGACGCCGGGCACTGCAATCGTCAAATTACCGGAAGAGTTGAGTCTCAACACCATCAGCCCCAGCGGATGCGCGACCGCGACGATCGCCGCGGCTCTGGAACCCGTCGACACGTTGAAGAATCGAACCATCTGCATTACGGGCGCGGGATTACTTGGACTGACCGCCAGTGCGATGGCTCGCAGTCGAGGTGCTTCCGCGGTGATCGTTTGCGATCTGCATGAAGAACGTCGAGTTCGTGCGAAGTTGTTCGGGGCGACTCATTGCGTGACGCCGGATGAGTTACCAACCGTACTGAAAGAAGTCACCGGAGGTCATGGGGCCGACGTGGGCCTGGAAGTCTCCGGCGCTCCGGCCGCGTTTCACTCCCTCTGGCCACAGCTACGGCTGGGAGGTTTTTTGATCCTTGTGGGAGCCGTTTTTCCATCTGAACCGATTCCACTGGCGATGGAACAGATCGTGCGACGCAACTTGACGATTCGTGGAATCCACAACTATGGACCGCGCCACTTGTCTCAGGCCGTTGAGTTCCTGCAGGAAGTGCAACACGTCTATCCTTTCGAATCGATCGTCTCACAATGGTTCAGCCTGCAGAACGTGGCCGCCGCTTTGGATGAAGCGATGAATCCGAAAAACATTCGCGTCGGCTTGAAGCCTTAGCAGCCTGTTGGATTGAGTCGATTCATCAGCCGCAGGCCGTTAGTCCCCGGTTGTTTTCCTTCGCTTGTTTTTCCTCGGTTTCAGCGGCGAAAACAAGACGCTAACGCGTTCCGGCTAATTGATTTAACAGGTTGTCAGGCTACGCTTTCACAGCCCCGGCCTTGCCATTCTCAACGACCCATGTCCCGCGATTGATCAGCGGAGCGTTTGGTTTGTCGACAAACTCAACCACCTGATAATCGCTGCGCCATTCTTTCGGAGTGACTGTGCAACTGACATAGCCGCGCTCAGAGTTCTGGAATTTGACGAACGGGTTCTCCGCCATCAGTTCGGCATGGTTCTTCACGAACTGCAGGCCATTGCCGCCGGACGAGATCGACGTGCAGACAAACTCCGAAGCCACAATTGGATCTTTCGCGTTGTCGAAGTCCACTTTGAGATCGTTCACCCAGTTGGAGTGAATATCGCCTGTCAGCACAACAGGATTGGAGATACGCCGCGTTGCCATGAAGTCCAGCAATTTCTTTCGCGAGATATCATAGCCAGCCCACTGGTCCATGCTGAAGTTGGCTTCAGTGCCGGCCGTCCGGTCAACACGCGCCATCATGACCTGCTGTCCGAGCACATTCCATCTTGCCTGTGACTGAAGAAGATCGCTCATGAGCCAGCGTTCCTGTTTGTCACCCAGCATGGTCCCCAGCGGATCAAACACGCCTCCCTCCAGCGGCTTCAGTTTGTCGCCGTTGGGTTGGTCAGTGCGATACTGGCGAGTATCCAGCATTTCAAATCGAGCCAGTCGGCCAAAGTCAATCGTTCGATACAACGTCATGTCCGGCCCATGAGGCAGACACGTGCGCCGCAGCGGCATGTTCTCGTAATAGGCCTGATACGAGTTTGCTCGCCGAAGCAGAAACTCCGCTGGCGATACATGCGACTCTTCCGAGATCGCTCCAGCGCAGTTGTTGTCGAATTCATGATCGTCCCACACGACAACCCATGGACACAGAGCATGCATGGTCTGAAGCGACGGATCCATTCGGTACTGAGCATACCTGTTACGATAATGTTCCAGAGTTGTGATTTCAGGCCCGTGATGTTTGCGGACTCGGTTATCCATCCCGGCGTATTCGTAGATGTAGTCACCCAGATGCAGCACGAGGTCCAGATTCTCTTTGGCCATATGATCGTAGGCCGTGAAGTAAC
>JBILXT010000008.1:0-46807 GCA_044378235.1 Planctomycetaceae bacterium | reverse complement strand
TCCGGGTTGCATCACACCGGTTGAACGGCGAGCCGTCTTCAACAGCGCGGAACGCGCCGGAGCTGGGCGGGTCTGGTTGATTGATGAGTCGAAAGCAGCAGGCATCGGCGTCGGACTGCCGGTTTCTGAACCGTTGGCCAGCATGATTTGCGATATCGGCGGAGGCACGACAGAGGTCGCTGTTCTGAGTCTTGCTGATATCGTCGCATCGCAGTCGATTCGTACGGCCGGCGAAACAATGGACGAGGCGATCGTCAAATACTTGCGACGGCGATACTCATTGCGAATCGGTGAACAGACGGCTGAGCAGCTTAAGATTGCCATCGGCAGTGCTGCTCCTTTGGATCATGAGCTGACTCATGAAGTCAGCGGGCTGGACACAGCCAGCGGTATTCCTCGCAAGGCTCTGGTCACAAGTGAAGAAGTTCGTGAAGCGTTGTATGAACCTCTGGAAGAGATAGTGGACTGCATTCGTCGCACGATTGAAAAATGTCAGCCCGAGCTGATTGCGGATCTGGCAGATACCGGGCTTATTCTGGCTGGCGGTGGCTCCTTGCTGCGTGGGATCGATCGGTATCTGTCGCAGCATCTGGGTATTCCCGTGAGAGTCGCCGATTCTCCACGAACGGCAGTGACGCGCGGAGCCATGATTTGTCTCGACCATCTGGATCGATGGAAGAGCGGACTTGATGACGGAATGCGGCAGATCTAGTTCGGACGACACATCATGCGAGCAGATCAGATACGGCAGAGAATGTGGCTGGGGGCGACGGGGATGTTTTTCCTGTCGCTTGTGGTTGCCGTGGCCGATCGGACAGGATTGCTGAATCCGTTTCGGCCCATGATTCACGACGCGCTGAGTCCCGGGCGGCTGATTGTTGTGGCCATGACAGCTCGCGAGAAAATGAGTCCGCAGGCAGACTTCGCCAGTGGTCAATCTTTGAACGATGAACAGCAAAAAAAGAATGAACTACTGCTGCGGCAACTGATGATCGAGAATGCTCGTCTGCGGCGAGACTTGAAACGCGAAAAGACGGCTTCGTCGCTTGTTCAGATGATCGAGCCGTTGTCGTCGCTGGCACAGTTTCGATTGATTGAAGCGTCGGTCGTCAGTACCGGAGGAATGCCAAATTCCCTGCGAGAGTTGATTGTCGATGCCGGGAAGTCGGCTGGTATTACGCGGTCGGAGCTTGTGATCTCAGGGACTGGCATCATGGTCGATGCGGGCACAGATCATTCTGTGAACTCCGGAGATCGTGTCCTCACGGGAGCCGTGGTTGTTGGTCGAATCGACAAAGCCGCGCGGTGGGTCAGTCTGGTTCAGCCGGTGAATGCGGAAGGATTCAAAGCGCAGGTCACGCTGTTGCGACGAACTCCGGATGGTCTGCACTTTGGAGTCACGGGAACTCTGGAAGGAACCGGCGAAGAAGAATGCCGTATTACCGGAATTCCGCATACGGAAGCTGTGGCGGTTGGCGATGAGGTGATCTCGGCCGACGTCAACGGTGTCAAAGGACCTCAGCTTTACTTCGGCCGCGTGATTCGCGCGGAGTTCCTGGCCGGCGGACAGTGGGATATTCGTGTTCGGCCAGCGGCGTCTTTGAGTGATCTGGAGTCCGTCGGCATTCTGCGACTGGGCCTGGAACGAGCGATCGCAGAAAAGGATCAGAAGTCTGCGTCTGACAGGAGCCGAACGCCATGAAAGGATTGTTTCTTTGCGGATGCGTGATGTGGGTCACACTGGCTGTTGAACTTGCCAATCCGAGCCGTCTGCCGCACGGTTCGTTGTTGTTACCTGTCATCTGTGGATGCCTGTTTTGGCTCCGTTCGACAACGGGATTGTTGTTGTCCGGAACGATGTTGTTGCTCGACTGGATTGCTCGTCCTTCGTATCTGCCGTTGTGTCCAATGTTGGTGCCGCTGCTGGCCGTGGTCTGTCTGGCACCATCGACGCGATCCGATGAATACTCAACCGGACGAAGTTGGTTTCGAGTCCCCGCTCCGCTTCAATTGCCACTGCTGACTATGGCCGCGGTGATCCTTCAGTCGCTGAGCTCTTTGTCGACGCAGCAATGGTTGGTTTTGCCGGCGCAGGCCACAACCGTACTTGAGAATCTCAAACTGGTTCTGGTGATTGCTTTGCCTATTAGCGCTGTGCTATCGCTCACGATACGCATGGCTGATGAATTTGGTATGCGGCGCGTGTTCTCGCAGGGCTGAAAAAAGGAACCATGTACAACACGCCCCACCATCCTGTCTTTTCCCCAGGCAACGAGCACGACGAATTTATCGCGCCAGGGAGCAGGGTGCGTCTGTGGTTATTGGGAAGCGTGTTTTCGCTGGCGGCAATGATTGTGATTGGGCGAGTCGCCTGGGTTCAGACTCAGTTGCCGGACGATTATCTTGATTCTTTGGGTGTCACGACGGTTGAAGAAGAAGCCATCCCCGCGCGGGATGGGCGGATTCTTGCCGATGCGCTGGTGCTTGCGGCTGACGTCGAACAGTACTCGGTTCAGATGCACTATCGCTGGCTGCAGGCCGATGCCGATCCGAACTGGCTGAAGCAGCAGGTTCGTCAGGTTCTGAGTCGTGAAGAGCGAAAGAACGCTGATCTTGTCGCAAAGGCTGAACGGGACATTCAGGAATCGCAGGAGGCCATGTTCGCGGCTGTTTCTGAAGTCACCGGAATGTCGCAGGAGGATCTTCGTCAGCGCTGTGGGAAGATCGAGCAGCGAGTTCGAAAGGTCAGCGATGCGGTTAATCAGAGGGCCAGCGGTGTAGATGTCGATGCGGAAGCAGACGAGGAGCTGGACGAAGATGATTCACCTGGCCTGCTCATGCGTGGGGCGTCTGCGATTCGCGATGCTCTGACAACGCCGCCACAACGAGAAGAGGCCGACCGAATCGTTGTTCGCGAAGAGGAGACTTGGCACGATGTCCTGGAGAATGTCAGTGCCGAGGTGGCGGCAAAGATCAATGAATACCCAGAACAGTTTCCGGGCGTTCGTGTTGTCGCTGTGACGCAACGAGCCTATCCGCAGAATCAACTGGCGGCTCATGTTGTTGGAGCACGCACAAAAGTCACGGAGAAAGATCTCGCTGCTGAACAGAGTGCTGATGACACATTATCAGATCAGGGGCGATCAGATCAGACGCGATCAGGGCGGTTCGGTTTAGAGAAGTCTTACGACCATCGAATCGCAGGGATCTCTGGTCTTCGCAGAATTGTGCGTGATCGACGACAACGTATCGTCTCGTCCGAGATCGTGCGACGACCTGTGAGCGGACGGGATGTCGTTCTGACTCTGGATACAGAGGTGCAGAAAGTCGCGGAACAGTTGCTGGCCGAATCGCTCGGCGATGCCGAGAAAGAACTGCTGCTGCCTCCGCCGGAAGTCACGAACGAGTCTGAAGAGCCGACTGAAGATCAATTGGCCCCGCCGGAACCGGAGCATATTCCGACGGGTGGTTGTGTCGTCGTGATGGAAGTTGATTCGGGACGAATTGTAGCCGCCGCGAGTGCTCCAACTTTTGATCTCTCCATGTTCACAGAGGGCACCGCAGCTCAGTGGGAAATGGTCAACAGCGATGCGCGGCGGCCGTTTGTGTCGCGATTCACGGGGATGGCATTGCCACCTGGTTCAACATTCAAGATCGTAACGGCGATCGCTGGTCTTCAGACCGACGTGCTTTCGCCGGACATGATGTTTGACTGTCAGGGTTATCTCGAAAACCCTGACGAGCATCGATGTCTCATCTATCGGCTCCATGGTCGCGGGCATGGCGACGTCAATCTTCGAACGGCGATGGCCCAGTCCTGTAACGTGTACTTCTTTGATGCGGCTCGTCGCATGGGGATTCAACCTCTCGAGGAATGGACGCGGAGACTTCAATTCGGCAAAGCATCAGGCATCGATTTGCCATTTGAAAAGAGCGGAACAATTCCGACAGCTCGGCGACGATCGAGTGAAAGTGAAATGACGAGTGCAGCCCAGGCGGCTGCTCAGCGGCGGTTTGAACGTGAGGCACTTGGATTTTCGATTGGTCAATCGAGACTCACCGTCACCCCGCTTCAGATGGTTCGACTTCTGGCTGCCGTCGCAAACGGCGGATGGTTGGTCACTCCTCATGTCGCCAGCGATGAAGGATTCGCCCGGCAGGCTGACGAGCTTGATGATTCGCCATTTCGAGTCAGCCGTCAGCGAATCCCTGGGCTGACGGACCAGATTTTGAACTCTGTGCGAGAAGGACTGGAGGCTGTGGTTGAGGAGCCGATAGGCACTGGGTTCAAGACGGTCCGGTTGCCGGGGATCAGGATCGCGGGGAAAACCGGTACAGCAGAAGCTTCGCCCGGAAAGCCGGACCATGCCTGGTTTGCAGGATATGCTCCCGCGGACAAGCCTCGGTATGCGTTCGTCGTTGTTCTCGAACACGGCGGTTCGGGCGGTAAGGCCGCTGGACCGGTCGCCCGTGAGATGGTCCGGTGTTTATCTCAAAAGGGATTGCTGCAGAACGCCGAGCTGACGAGCGTTGAGCCGCGTTGATCACCGCAAACGCGGGCTTCATGGATCAATCATCAATCGCCACCGGGGTGAACCCGGGTGGGGTTAAGCTTGATCATGGCGGCCCGGATAGGGCCTTCCGCGCGTGCACACTGAGTTGTTGCGATGCTTCTCACGCTGCTCGACGAGAGATCTGGGATTCCCAGCTGACGGAGCTGATGCGGTTGAGACGCTGCTGGAGAACGTGCTCGCAGAGTTCTCCTAACGAAATCCCAAGAGCCTGAGCCGACATAGGGACAAGGCTGTGAGATGTCATGCCGGGGATCGTATTGATCTCCAGAATCCAGCAGCGACCGGACGCATCGACTCGAAGATCCGTCCGACTGATCGCGCTGACGTCGCAGACTCGACAAGCTCGGAGTACGCTTTCATTCAGACTGTCAGGCAGTCCTTGCGGGGAAACTCGATACTGAGTCTTCTCATCATGATACTTCGCCTGATAGTCGTACCATGCTCCGGACGGAACAATTTCGATCGCTGGGAACGCGACCCCGTTGATAACGGGAACGGTGATTTCGCGGCCAACGATAAATTGTTCGATCAGGAAGCGAGGGCACCAACGAGTTGCTTCACGCACAGCATCGTCCAACTGACTTTCCTGGTGAACGATACTGACACCGACGCTGGAGCCCTGTTCGGATGGTTTGACGACTAATGGGTAGCCGACGCATCGAGCAGCTTCGTGAATCAGTGCTGGTGAAGAGATCCGATTCAGGGCAACGCCCGGCGGAACCAACAGCCCGGCGGCCTGCAATGTTGTGCGGGTCGCGATCTTGTTGAACGTCAGACGCGACGCTTCGGCACTGCTGCCCAGCCATGGGATTCCAAGCTGATCAAGCTGAGCCTGCAGGACACCGTCTTCTGCTCCGGTGCCATGCAGCATCGGAAGAACAATATCGGTGTCAGCGGGGATGGAAGAAAGCGGAGACTTCGCGGTATCCAGCAACTGCACATGGTGGCCTCGCTGCTGAAGAGCGTCGGCCACGTTGCGTCCACTTTCAAGGCTCACCTCTCGCTCAGCGGAATCTCCGCCAGCGAGCACAACGATACGAAGGTGATCGGCTGAGGTCTCCGCCTGAGACATGATTTCTTCCTTGAAGAGAGACGAGTGCTTCGTCACGCTTTAATTTTGGGGTAGTGGACCTTGCTAAAGGTCCTCCTGTGTTGGGATCTTTAGCAAGATCCACTACCTCCATCCACCGTTTTTTATCTTGACAGAGCACTAGCCTGTCAACCGGACGCTAATGCGTTCCGGCTAATGTTTTCACTAAACACGGTGTTAGCTCGACTACCAAACCTTAATTTCCAGTTCGAGATCTACCGCGTACTTTTCAGCGACAGACTTCCGAATGCGGCTAATCAGTTGTTCGATATCGTGACTGGTCGCGCCAGCTTCCGTCACAATGAAGTTTGCGTGGCGATCGCTGATGCGAGCCTTCCCGAACGACATGCCCTTCAGGCCACACTGTTCGATCAGTGCGCCGGCGCTTAGTCCGCGAGGATTACGGAAGATACAACCGGCCGACTGATCGGCCAGCGGTTGCGTGGATCGTTTCATGATCCAGTTCTTCCGAATGCGTCGATTCAGTTCTTCGGTGTCATCTTTTGTCAGGCTCAGGGTAACTGACAGCACCAGCAGATCCTGAAAGCTGCTGCGGCGATATGAGAAGGAAAGTTCGTCGCCTTTGCGAATGGCGATTTCGCCATCCTGTGTCAAAACTTTCACACTGGAAGCCAGTTGCCCGATGTCTCCTGCGCGACCGCCGCTGTTGCCGACGATGGCTCCGGCAATGGTGCCTGGGATGCCAACAAGATGCTCGACGCCTCCAAGGCCGGATCGAACGGCTTCGGTGATCATGTGTGACAGCAGGGTGCCGCCGCCGGCGATCACCTGAGTTCCCTCAACGCGGACTTCGCTGAGCAGTGGTTCGATCACTCGAATCACGGCTCCGCGGACCCCTTCCTCGCGGACGAGGAGATTGGAACCGGCTCCGAGGATATGAATCGGAATCTTCTGCTCGCGGCAGGTCTGCACGACCGACAGCAGTTCTTCCTCCGTACGCGGAGTCAAAAAATACTGCGCAGGGCCGCCCAAACGCAGCCATGTATGGCGCGAAAGCGGCTCTTCAAGCTGCAGAATCTCGGAGTAGTCTTCGATGGATTTCGTCATGAATTTGATTTGTCCTGCCTGCGCCCATTGTGATAACCACATCACCGGGTCGAGCCGCATGGTCTAATCTTCCCGGCACCTGGTCAAGATTCGCCATCAGGAATGCTCGGCCTCCCGCTTCAGAGATCCGCCGGACCAGCCGCCCGGAGATCCGACAACACTCCGCGGAACTGGCGTTTTCCCGGGCCGGAAGCACCGGTAACACAAGACATTCGTCGAATAAAGTCAGCGCCCGAGTGAATTCCGAGAACAAGCGTTCGGTTCTGGAGACCTGATGGGGTTCAAAAATTGCGATCAGCCGCCGCCCCGGAAAACAACTTCTGGCGGTCCGAAGAGTCGCGTTAATGGCCGATGGATGGTGAGCGTAATCGTCTACCAGATCAACTCCGCGCCATGTTCCTCGGTATTCGAAGCGTCTGCGAATGCCGGAAAAGCATCCGAGATGGCGGGAAATCTCCTCTGGCGGCAGACCTTCTGCCATCGCGGCAACAAAGGCCGCTGTGGCGTTTTCGACGTTATGGAGCCCGGGAACTCGTAGCCGAATTTCGGCGATGGACTTGCCACAATGGAAGATTTCAAACACCTGAGTAGGGAACGGAGACCCGAGTTTTGTGGTCGTCGTGCGGGAAGAATCCATCGCCCGATTTCGGATCATCCAGTCGGACGCGGGGTTTCTTCCAAAACTGAAGACGCTGCAACCGGCATTACGCGCCACGTTGAGTGAACGTGAATTGTCGGAATTTACGATCAGGGTTCCGTCGGCCGGGATGCGTTCAATGAATGACCGAAACGCGGAATCCGCCGCCTGATCGACGTCAAAGCAATCAAAGTGGTCGGGTTCGATACCAGTCAGCACCACCGTTTGAGGCTTTAGTTGCAAAAACGAATGCCGATATTCGCAGCTTTCGATTACCGAGGTTTGGCCAGAACCAAACGCACCGGAACGATGCGTATCAAGGAATTCTCCGCCAATGTATCCGGCAGGTTTTAGTCCGGCCTGTTGAAGAATCCACCAGATCATTCCGGTCGTCGTTGTTTTGCCATGAGTTCCAGCCACACAGATTTGTCGGCTGTTCTTCAAGAACTCGCCCATCGCTACTGGCAGCGGAGAGACCTTCAAGTTCAGTTGCCGCGCCTGAATCAGAAGAGGAGAATTCTCGGGAACTGCCAGAGAATGAACAATTGTCGCGCCGCCGTATTTGTCTGGAGTCAGCTCAGTCGGCCACGGGATCAGGGAGCAGCGAGGATTCTTCAGAGAGTGCAGCCGGGACAGGCTATCGAGATCTGTGTCTGTGCCAATGACCGTTTGTCCGGCATCCAACAGCATTTCGGCGAATGCTCGCATCCCCGCCCCGCAAATTCCAAGCAGCAGCCAGACGGATTTCTTTTCGCTGGGGTGATCTCCAGCCGGAGCGAATTCGAGGGCTGGATTGTCAGTGGACTGCATGGTTGTTCGCCATCCTTGGCGTGATGCGTAAGACACGGTTCACGGGGCAGCGTGAACCGACGAGGCCCGTACTGTACAGGATTTCCGGCCAAAATTGCCAGAGAAGTCATTTCCGCAGAGGATTCACGTTGTCCCGTCCTCGGAACGGCTCATTACCCCAGCCGGTTACAAAAACACGACCCGCTCCTGCCTGAGCAAAGAATCGTTGGCCAATGTCATGCGAAATCTGCCAGCAACTCATGTACTCAATCTGACTGAGACACAGCGAGTACTACGTGTGGATAAAATAAATGGCTTAGGTCAAATATCGCCTTGTTGAAATCCGGCATCGAACCACGATTTCCGTCAACAACTCAGACCCGGATCCTCCCAAACATCAACACCCGATGAGGTATCCCGGCGACATCGGATGTTTCCTCATGTTGATCCCTGCAGATTGTGAGACATTGATGGGAGATTCCCCATCCAACAAAGAAATGACGGGCTACTTACTCAACGAGAGTTTCGAGATGCGCAGGACCGATGAACGTTCTGGTCGTATAGGGTCAGGTCGATGTTCCTTCGGTGCGGGTTTCCCCGCATTCGCGGAACATGGTTGAAAGAACGCTTGTCATCCTTGGCGGAAAAGAATACGAAACCGAGGTACTAACGTACCCCGGGGTTGAATACCTGAAGCTCGAAGCAATCGGATGTCCCTTACTCAGTTTGATTCTCAGATCAGGTCGGCGTCGATGGGACCCCCATCGAACGAATACTCACCCATGTTATCAATTGATGAGAACTCAAATTCTTCACGCGGATCGAAGCGCGTCTATGTCATTGACGATGACAAAGCTGTGCTTGATACAATCCAGATGTTGCTGGTTCACGCGGGGTATGATGTCCACGCCTACCAGTCGGCGTCTCAGTTCGTTGAAGACTCTGCTAATCTGTCGCCGGGTGTTGTTGTCACCGATCAGGTGATGAAGCAGATGGAAGGTCTTGACGTTCAGCGTTACCTGTCTTCTCGACCGAATGATTTTCGAGTCATCCTGGTCACTGCGTTTCCTCGTACAAGTCTAGCCGTCGCCGCGATGAAATCCGGAGCTGTCACGGTTCTGGATAAGCCATTCGATCGACGTGAACTGATCGATGCGGTTGAAGAAGGGTTTCGGCAGCTTCACGATGCGGAGACCATCGACCATGCTCTTCCGCCTGTCCTGCCGGAGAATGAAACTTATCTGAAGCGACTGTCTGAGCGGGAACGCGAGGTCATTCAGATGGTTTACGATGGATCAACTAATAAAGCGATCGGTATTCAGCTTGGTATCAGTACCAAGACTGTAGAAAAGCATCGCGGCAAAGCCATGAAGAAGATGCAGGTGCTGTCCCTGGCCAGTCTCGTCCGGTTGATGGACAGAGAACTGGGACGCAATTAGCTTATCGCTTGTTCTTCGACCGCTGTTTGTACTCACCGGACGGCTCGTACCGTTACGCTTCAAAAGCCGATGGCGACGGGCTCGGCGAAGGTTTCGATTGTTGTCTGGCCGCTTGGAGTGATCTGAAAACGGATCGCTCCGGAGACGCTGGTCATCAGTACGGAATTTGGTGCATAGGTTTTCCCGAGTGCGTCCGCCTGCCGTTCATCCTTGGCGCTGACGACTACGCAGGTCGGTTTGGTTTGATTTGCCAGACGCCTCGTATTTGAAGCCGGGCTGCCGTGATGCGGGCTGACAAGAAGACTGCACGTTGGCAGCCCCTGCAAGAGCTGATCTTGTCCCTGCCCCTCAAGATCTCCGGGCAGACAAATCCGATGTCCAAAGCAATCCACAATTGCAACCAGGCTTGAGGCATTGTCAGCCTGGTTTTTGGTGCCCGCAGTGCTGGCCTGCAGGAAGTCAATTGTGGTACTCGCGAGCGAAATCTGATCGCCGTGTTGCGCGATACTGCAGGGAATGCTCAGGGCTGACGCGTCGTTAAGAACGGCCTGCACTTCGGGAGCTGCAGACCGGACGAATTCATTGGTCACGACCAATTGGCCCACCGGGACACGATCGAGCAGACTGGAGACGGCGTTATAGTGATCAGCATCAGGGTGCGAGAGAATGATCGCGTTAATCTGGCGATGTCCTCTCTTCCACAGAAAACGGCTGATCAAGTCGGCCGTTCGTTCGCCTCGGTTCAACGCGCCGGCATCGAACAGCAAGACATGTCCATCCGGTGTTTCCACAACTGTCGCGTTCCCATGTCCAACGCTCAGGACAGTGCATTCCAGATTCGGTGATTCGGGACTGATGCACACGTTACGAAAGAGCAGGATGACCAATGCGAGCAGAATGACTCGCAATCCCTGTCGAGTCGATGACCGGGACGCCAAAGCAGATGCCGTCAACAGGGAGTAGTACGCCGGCAGAAACCAGGCCGGCAGATCAGGAATGGTGACAAAGCCCAGCCGGACATCGGCCGAGAAGCTGACAGCGCCGTTCAAAACAGTCAGGCAAAGTCCAAAGATTGTTCCGGGGATGATCGCCAGCGGAGGCACCGCCAACCCCGCAGCGATAAAAATGTATCCGACGATCAGAGTGGCTGTCGTGAAGGGAATCAGCAGCAGATTGATCAGCATCCCGGTCAGCGACACGACGTGAAATTGAGTTGCGACCAACGGAGCAGACAGCAAGGTGACGGCCAGCATCTGCTGATAGCTTTTGCCAAGCCATGTTCGCAGTCCGGAGTAAAACTCACTGAGCCGTTCCTGCCACGTCAGCGCCTCTGGTGGAGCATCGCGGTCTTCGCGAGCCGGCGTGCGTTCTGCCACCCAACCCAGCGCGCCGACACAGAGGAACGAAAGCCAGGCTCCGACGTCGAACGCAATACTGGGCTCGAAGATCAGCAGCACGATCGCCGTGACGCCAATCAGTGACCCGATACGCATTTCACGAACGCAAATCTGTCCGAGCACATGCAGGGCGATGAAAACCGTCGAACGCATGACGGATGGTCGCAGGTCTGTCAGGAAGCAGTACAGCACGCACACGAGACCAGCCAGCAGAAGCGTTCGTGTTCTGGTAATGAGCAACATGTTTAACAGACGGACCAGAAAAACATACAGGATCCCGACATGCAGGCCTGAGATGGCTAGTAAATGCATCGTCCCGCTGGCAATGAAATCGCGTTCAAGATCGGGTGTCAGATGACCCCGATTTCCAAGCAATAATGCCTCGGCCGTCGCACGATTTTTCGTGGAGAGATTAGCCTTCAACGCTGCGACAGTTTGCTGACGAAATGTGGTCAGCAATGACTCGGGAGACCACCATGTCGTCTCTTGAACCTGAATCGCGGCTGCGTGCTTCACAAACAACATCGCCGAGATTCCGCTTCTTTGCAGATGACGCTGAAAGTCAAACTCGCCAGGGTTGAGTGGTGGCCGGGCGGTATCCAGCTCCGCTAATAATTCGACATGGTCACCCCATCTCAGCAGAGCGGTGACGTCGCCTTCCACCAATACACGGCAAAGTCCTCGGACTGCGAATGGCTCGTCAGAGCTGGCAACTCCAGATGCTCGCAACAGGAAGAGCGTTCGAATTTGCTGGCTGCCGTTTGACCCAGACGGCCGAGAGTCGACAACGGAATCCAAAGCCGGAATGTTGGCAACCACTCCTGTCAAACGAACTGCCGAGTCCGTGTCAATCTGGCGGGTGGCAATGAGCTGAGCGATGTCGCGTCCATCTTCGGTGGAATCTCTGACGGCCTGCAGCGTTGCTCCCAGAGAGACGATCGCAAGAGCCAGCGCGATGCCTTCAGTTCTGTTGAATCGGCTGCGGGCCGCGATGTGAGCTATTAAGGTCAGCAGGCTACATGCTGAGATGGCGAATACGCTTCGAACTCCGAGTCGATCGTTCAGCCATATTCCGCAGACCAGAAGTCCACCAATCGCCATAGCCCGAGGAATCTGAAAACGTCTGATCTGCGCGCGAGGGGCACAGGTCCGTAGAGATTCCGTGGGTTCGGGTGTCACGACTCTCGCCGACGATTATCCAGAATGGGTTGCAGTTCATCCACGAAGTCATGCACGTCCTGGAACTCACGATACACGGATGCAAATCGGACAAATGCGACCTTATCGAGATCTCGCAAGGCACTGAAGACGAGTTCGCCGATCAGGCGAGACGGGACTTCTCGTTCACCGTCTTCGTAGATAGCCGCTTCGACGTCGCCGACGAGCAGATCAATCTGTTCAGGACTGATGGGGCGCTTGTAACAGGCTTTCTCCACGCCTGAACGAATCTTTTCCCGATCAAAGGGTACTCGAGTGCCATCTTTCTTGATGACACGGACGGGAGATTCCTCAATCTTTTCGTAGGTCGTAAATCGACGCTCGCAGCTAAGGCATTCGCGACGGCGACGAATAGAAAAGTCCTGACTGTTTCGCGAGTCAATGACTTTGGTTTCGTCATGTTTACAATAGGGACATCGCACAGAAATCGCCCTGAAGGAGCCGGGTCCGTCGCCCGAATTGCGTTGGCGCAGCCGCAGGAAAACATCCGAGACCGCAAGTACAGTATTGTATGCGACGGTGCCGGTGCTCTTTCAAGTCACTTCGGGGTCCGAAGAACTCCGAACCCGATTTTCGGCGAGCGGCAGACAGAGAAATCCCTGTTGAGCCTGAGGCGCTAGCCGAGATGATTGGAAGATCGGCTAGTGTAGTATCTCACTCAGTCGTTGAATTAAGGCGTACTGGAATTCACGAGAATTCCCCATCGCCTCAGAGTTCTTACCAATCGGGCTCCATGGAGATGCGCAGGGCTAAAGTGACGCGAATTTGAGAGACACTACGCTAGCGTCCAGGAATCAGGCTCATCTCTTCGGCAGCGCGAAGGCCGGACTCGTAGGCACCGTCGGCGGTGCCGTAGTAATCAACATTTGTGGCTTCACCCGCGAAGAAAAGTTTTCCATCCAGAGGGCGAGCCAGTTCACAGCGCATTTCGGGAGTCGAGTCAACGGAGCA
This sequence comes from Planctomycetaceae bacterium, assembly GCA_044378235.1. GTDB lineage: Bacteria > Planctomycetota > Planctomycetia > Planctomycetales > Planctomycetaceae > SXXK01. Next base: position 33,644 of record JBILXT010000008.1, on the reverse strand, counting down.
GAACGAATATGAACCGCGAGCGAACGGGTCTGACGCCCAGCGAGTGATCTGGAAATCGGTCGGATCAGGAATGTCGTCGCCATAAAGAATGCGCAGAGTCTGCATCGCGCTTTCGACGATCTGTTCATCCGTCAAAGCTTCGATCTCACGTCCACGAGTTCCCGCGTTAAAGCCCAGCAGAACCGGCTGCCTCGTCGTTCGCACAAAGCTAACCCATTCCGTCCACTCGCCGTGTTCTTCCGAGATGTACTCTAGCCAGTCCACATCGTTCGGCCAGAAGACTTCGGGGAATCGAAGATAGCACTTGTTCAAAACTCCCATGCCCAGACTTGCGATGGCCTGCTGCTTCTCTTCCGGCAGTGCAGGCACGAAACGAACATTGCCAGCTTTCAAGACGCCAAGCGGCAGCGTGACGAGAACTCGATCGGCGGTGAACTCGCGCGTCTTCGTAACAGCACGGAGCGGAGTCTCACGCCAGTGGATCTCCTGAACCTCTTCGCCTGTTTCTATTCGCAGCCCCTTAGACAGATGCTGCGTGATCACATCAAAACCGCTCGGAAACAGGGCATCCTTTCCGGGATAATGCTTCGCACTGTCATACCAATGCGAGGAAAGCTCTTCGGCACTTCCTGCATATTCCTGTTCAATGTTTCCGCTGAGCACGAAGTTCAAGTAACGCTGTGTGTTCGGATTGTCCTCGTCAAGATCTGCGAGCAATTTTTCTGCCACACTGAAAACGGAGGCATCCTTTTCTTTTTCCTGAGCCTTCTCGATGCGATCGAAGAGTTGTTCTCGAATCTCTTCCAGACTTTCTTCGGCCTCGTCATCAATCGGATCACCATTCACATCATAGACGATGGCACTGTCGTAGCTGGTCGCGATGCGTTTGGCCTGAATGCTGTCTGCAATGCTGGTGATCGGATTGCCTTTGACGCCGTGAATCCACGAGGCACCAAGATCCAGCGGCAACTCGGGCCAGCGAGTGCTCGTCCAGATACGGCCGCCAATGCGATCTCGCCCCTCCAGCACGACGACATCATTCCCCGCCGCCGTAAGCTTCTGAGCCGCCGCCAGGCCCGAAATCCCAGCTCCAATCACAAGCGTTCGGTCCAGTGGCTTTGCCTCTTTCTCTGGCTCGCCAGTTCCTGTCGAACGGGCAGAAGGAAGTCCGGTTATCGTCAGGCCACAAAGAGCGACAACGTCTCGTCGTTTCATCTGCAGTCAGCCTGAAAATCCTTCGGATCAAGGGTGTGCAACCCTTCTGTTTGTCGTGACGTCCAATCTAGTTGAACACAGCAAGCTCCACAATAGCTCCGCAGGGACTCTGATACTGCATCACAGACTGCAAGTTCGTCATCTTCCTGCAGCCGTGCGACCGTTTCTGGGTTCATGTCTTACTTCGTCATCATTCAACAGGAACTCGATTGAGCACATCGACTGGTCGACTAATGACACCACTGCGGATAACGAACTCGATTCGGCGAGTATTGCGGATGTCGTCGAGCGGGTTTGCTGTCAGCAGAATGAGATCCGCATGTTTTCCTGGTGAGATCGAACCTAGCTTATCCTTCTGTCCAAGCACCGTAGCATTGTTCAAAGTTGCAGCATGCAATGCGGCGGCCGGAGGCAGACCGGATTCCACCAACATCTCAAGTTCCTGATGGAGAGAGAACCCCGGAGTTACATGAGGCTCAGGAGAATCAGTGCCGACCAGTAATGGCACGCCCGCTCGATACAACTTGCCCGTCAGCTCCTGATACTTCGCAAACTCACGCCGACGATCTTCCAATATCCCGCCCTGAGGACAACCGGTTCGCTGAAGATAGACCGGCCAGAAGTCCCTGAGCCGCTTTGGTACAAGCCCATTATCGGGATGGTCTCGTACTTCAGGGACATCCGGAAGCAGGATCATATTGCGAAACACCGCGAGCGTTGGATCAACGTATGTTTTGTGCTTCACAAGCTCTTCAATCAGGGACTCACACACTGGATTCGTGAGATCGAGACGGCCACGATGACCAGGTTCCGTGGTCGCATCAGGAGGGAACGAATAGTTGAACACGGACCAGATATGCTCCAGCCCGTCGATTCCATCCGCGACCGCGTCCTGAGCAAAATAATTGCCGAGGTGGGCCGTCACAAACAGCCCACGTCGATGGCTTTCTTCGATGATCGCTTTACCAACGGGCCTCGAAGTCCCGGCGTAGATCTTAACTGTCGTGATGTTCCATCTGGAAAGGTTTTCAAACAGGGCTGGAACTTCGACGGGATCTGTTACGGCTTGCCCAACGTCACGATGAATCACCGGACTTGCATCAAGCAGCGGACTGCATGTAAAGACACGCGGAGAACTTTCCGGATGAGCCTCCGCAAAGTGCGAAACCAAAGTTGCCGCAACGACTTCATCGCCAGTGCTTCGAATCGAGGTCACCCCGGCAGCCAGATAGAGCGGCAGAACTTCGTCACCCGTCACATGTGCAAAATCAAGCACATGAACAACGTGGACGTGGGCATCGATGAGTCCGGGCAATGCAAACTTGCCCCTGCCGTCGATTCGAATCACCTCGCCTGAAGCGGGAGTCACAGCGTCGGGCTCCGTGACGCTCAGAATTTCCGAACCGCGAACGACGATGGTCCGTTCGGGCAACATCTGCTCGGATTCCGGATCAAAGATTCGAACATGCTCGATGATAAGCATGGGCGCATCGGAGGCATCAACTGTCTGGGCAAACAGAGGGATGGCGATCATCGACAGCCAACTCATCGCAGTCTTTGCTGTCGGAAAGCGACGCTCGTTCTTCTTCTCTCGGCCTGTCATTCGATCCCTTTCGATCACAATCCAACAGAACTTCAACAGGTAGCAGATGAGCAATTTGCGGGTTGGCGATTGTACCGCTAGATTCCGACCTCCTCCTGCAATTTGAATCGTAATCTCCCCACATGGATCATGAATCGCCATGGCCAAACCCTGGAATGTTCTTGTCACTGCTCGTGCGTTTCATGACAGCGGAATCGACGCGTGGAAATCTCTGGAAGCGGTCGGTTGCAGAATTACGATTTCTGATCGATGGGGACCACTCACAGAAGCGAGTCTGATCGAGCAATTGCAAAACATGGATGCTGTGATCGCCGCAACGGATCCTTATAGCCCCGCGGTGTTCGCACAGTGCCCTGCCCTCAAGCTTGTCGCTCGATGCGGCGTTGGGATCGATTCGGTTTCACTTCCCACAGCGACGGAATCCGGAGTGATTGTCACCAATGTCCCGGATGCAATGACCGATGCCGTGGCAGACTATTGCTTTGCCTTGCTGCTCTCCGGTGTTCGGCGTATCTGCGAAGGCCTGCAGTGCATGCAGGAGGGCGGCTGGACGGAACTTCGCGGGTTTGAATTAGCCGGGAAAGTTCTGGGGCTCGTTGGCTTCGGGAAAATCGGCCAGGCCGTCATGTGTCGGGCGATCGGCTTCGGAATGAAAGTGATTGCTTTTGATCCGTATTACAGTGACCCTTCCCGAGCCAGCCTCTTTCCGAATGTCGAGTTTGTCGAACTGGATGACGTGTTCAGGCGAAGTCGAGTCGTCTCGATTCACGCGCCGAATCAGCCTGACACCGTACATCTGGTGAACGCACGTCGTTTGGCGATGATGAGCCCCGATGCATGGCTGATCAACACGTCGCGTGGCAAACTGATCGACGAAACGGCATTAATCGATGCGCTCAATACGAAGCAGATAGCTGCCGCTGCGATTGATGTGTATCAGATGGAGCCTCTCCCGGCGGATCATCCTCTGCGAAGTACTCCAGGGTTGCTGCTGACTCCTCACAACGCGTTCAACTCGATCGAAGCCGCCATCCGCATGAGCGACGGATGTGCTCAACCTATTCTGGACATATTGGCAGGACGAACGTTGCAGAACGTCTGCAACCCTCAAGTGCTGGCGCAGTCGAATCTGAGGATCAGCGGGCGAGACTGATACCGAGTGCCGACAATAAAGGTCAATAGGGGGCTACTTTGCCAGTTCCAGCACCACCATCGAGTGAATCTCCAACCTCGGAACCATCACCGAAGAACCGGCATCGTTCCTGTTGATCCGAAGTTCAAGCCCTTCCGGCTGCAGAACGGCTTTGGCAAGCTGATACCGCGCATCAATCGCGATTTCGATCTCGTGAATCGGCACCGTTTCTTCTCGTAACGGCACATCGTCAACCGGCAGAGCATGGTGAGCTGTGGTGTTCAGGTCGTTGAAGAGATGCACCACCAATCGTGAACCCTGTGCTGTCTGCTGACGCATAATCGTACTGTGAACACACATGGGAGCTTTCACCTGAATCGGCGGCGACTCGTTGGCCGCCCAGGCGATCGCATGCTTCAGAGCCAGCCGCTGATACGGATACGAATAGAGGTAATAACCGGCATCAAGGCCCGCAGCAAAATAGACGACTCGTCCTTTACCGAACTGATGAGTAACGATTGCCGGATGGTCAATGACGTCGGGCGTTCCTTTGAAACGAATGGTCCCCGGTGTCAGTTGGCTGTCTGAGATGGTCTTTACCTTCACCGCCGGACCTTTGAACGTCACTTGTTGTCGATGGACGTAAGTCCGCATCTTGCCCTCATTCAAAAACGAATCGGGATCCTGGCGAAAGTCAAAGACATTCTTACGCTTCTCCCAGTAGTCCGGGCCGATGGATTTTGCAAAATTGACGTCCAGCTCTTCAGTCGGTTCAGCGGCGTTCGTCAGCAGGCCTCGATAGTCAACGCCGAACACATCTGACAAAGCAAAGTTATCTCGCGGCGTTCCGAATTCATCAAAAAGCGATGCATCCAAACTGGCGACGAGTCCACCACCGTTGGCAACGAACTCACGCACGGCCGCGACCTGTTGCTGATCAAGGCATGCTGTATTGGGCAGAATCAAAACTTTGTAACGTGCAAGATCTTCAGCATTCAGATTCCAGTCACTGATCACCGTGGTTGGCAAATGTTCTTCAACGACAGCTCGAAAAGTCCCGAAGACATTCGCCAGATAACGTTCCTCCACCTGACCCGCACTTCGGCCGTAAAAGTTGCGAGTATTATCGCTCATGACCATCGCGGCCCACGGTTCGGGTTGTTTACGAATCAACCATTCTTTACGGCGTTGGAGTTCGTCCATGCAGTCGTACAAGCCCTGCTGCAGGTTCTCGGCCTGAATCACAGCAATGCTGGGAGTGGCCCCATAAGTTGCGGCCAGCAACATGCGGCGCTGAATCTCTGTCGGCGGAAAGCTGTCATTGCCATATGGATTTCCATGGCTCAGGATATATGGCTCACTGAACGCGACTCGGTGATTCGTACACGCCCAGATGTAGGCGTTGGCAAACGCAGGGACGATGGTTGTGCCTCGGTTGGATTCATCCATCCAGAATTCCTGGTCGGGTGCATCCAGCAACAGATTCATCCGCGCCGGCATGTTGCGAGGAATACTGAGAAAGTGCCCGTAGCGTCCAGCATTTGTTGTCCACGTGACCAATGCAACGTCCGGCTTAATGCCCTTCAATCGCGTCTGCATTCTTCGGATCAGATCTTCCATCCGTCGATCAGCCCAGTGCTGGTACTTCCGGAATTCGATGTCATTCAGGTCCGTATTAGGGATCTCAGAACCCGTATCGGCGCGATAGTTCTTCCGACAGTGTTCGCAATAGCAGACGCCACCATAATGCAGACCATCGAAGCTGAATGCGTCAACATCCGGAAACTTCGTCAGGATCTCAGCCAGCACCTCAATAAAGAAATCGCCGTACGGCCCCAGCAAACACAACATGCCGCCGTGTGGAAACTTCACCATGTCGGTCTGAGGAATCTCGGTCGTGTTCGTTGCGATGCGTCGCCAGTCCGGGTGCAGCTCATAGGCTTCAGCCTGGAGACATGGCGGATAGACGCCCAGGATGCGGACCCCCAGACGTTTATACTCCGCGATATCCTTTTCCAGTCGATCGGGCGGAACATAAGGACTGCGTCGCTTCAGAAGCTGACTGTCGTAGTAGGTGTAAAACGGATCAACGAACCCCATTTCGCTTAGCCGCACGCCATGTTTCACGGCCAGTTCGCGTTGAGCTGTGTTCATCACTGACAACGTATAGCCGCAGCCCAGAGTATCCTGCAGCCAATCCGGAATCGCTACCTGATGAAACACCTGCCGATCAAACGGCTGAGCAGCAATTTCGCGATCCCAGATCTTTTGCGGAGCCTGAGCACTGGCCGTTGACTCCGTCAGCGTAGCCACACAACAGAGGCACACGATCCGTCGCAACAAGTTTGAACAATTCATCTCACGCTCTCCGTCAGAAAGTAATTCTGTCGGGAGTGTAGTGGCGACGATCACGTAGCGACCAGCGAGGGCATTTCATGGCAGACGACCAAGGGTCGCTTCTATATGTTCACTCCAAATGTCGCCATGGCCTGAATTATTGAGCTGCCTCAATCACAGTAACTGCAGCAAACCCAATGGATGGAGCGCCGTTCTGGCCGCTGGCGTTGAGATTGATGTTGAGGGCCGAACGCCATTCCTGATTCTCGCCGATCCATTGCAGGCCGCGAGCAAAATTGTCGGTCCATGTTCCTGTGTAGCCGTTGGCCAGTGTTTCTGCTGCCGCCTGATTGAGTCCTCGTGTAACAGCATCGGACAACGTCGGCCGAAAAGGATGACCCTCGGGCAATGCATGGAGCAATTCCATGAGTTCACGCATCAGGATGTTGTGATAAACCGCGCAGGCGTTGTGAGCGTCGAACCATCGGCCCGTGGCCATTTGTCCGGGCAAGACGCCAACGTCCGCTTTCTCCACGGCGGCATCCAGGTACTTCGCTTCTCCTGTTGCAGTAGCCAATCGAGCCAGCAATCCCACACTGAATGCGTTGTAATTCCAGTTCGATACCAAAGGACGAGACATCGCCCAGTCGCCGGACTTACGAGCAGCCTCCAGATACTTTTCGTCGTGAGTCAGCTCCCAGGCACTGATCAGGGCGCGTCCGCAAAGTCCGTTGTCGAATTGAAGCCCGCCGTCGGAAGCATCGTCAGGGATCCATCCATCGACAACAATCTCCGGATGCTCCTTCATCGCGCGAGCAATAATATGTCCGACTTTGTCGCGCGGGTTAAGACCAGGTCCCACGGGAAAGGGAAACACGCCGGACGAGTGTTGCAGACTGACCAGCCAATCCGCCCCTTGTCTAACGATCGCGGTTAACTCTTCGCGATGCTCAGGGAACAACATGGCCGTTCGAGCCAGCGAGTCCAGGGGCCAGGCAGCTTCACGAAGCCCGGCCTGCATTTTGGTGGGATCTCCTTTTGGATTTTTCAGCCATGGGAGTCCTCGTTTCCCTCGATCAATCTCTTTTATCCATCGCTCTCGAACTGTGGCAACGGAGAATGAGGACGGATCCGCTGGTGGAAAGTACCGAGTCGCCGTCTCGGGATTGCCAGCCCACGGGCCGAGAATTTCGATCGCCTCCTGAACGGCTTTTCGAGTCGCCTCGGCATCCTTGGCTGCCAAGGCTTCACGGCCACGTTCGAGTGCTGGTCGAACTTGTTTCAGGATTGCGTCGGGCGGTTTCACGCCCGGACGCACCTCATCGGCTAACAAGGATTGGTACCCAGAAAGAGCCATGAAAACGATCACTTGGGTGAGAAGGCAACAGCGGGTTGTCATATCAGGAATACCTTTCACCACACTGTCACCCTCGCATCAGCCGTGGCGCAGGTGGTCTGTTGATTGAGCCAATTACCGCCCAGGCAAAGGCGCCGGCCAACGCCGTGAGTTAGCTGGCGCCTACGGCTGGGCGGTAAACGAGGATCCGGAATACGGGATTCAACAAATAGACCCGCAAGCAGTAAATCTCACCTATTTTGAAGTAGCCCCCACCAACGGAAGACTTCGCCGAAACACAACGTGACTATTCGCACACTTCATGCGCTATCTTGGCCCGGTTTCTGAGAAACCTCACTTTTGCAACGGAAAAACGTCCTCAGGAAACCACCTCCATACTTGCGTCATGTCACTTTACCGATAGTCTCATCAACTCCCAACGCTGGGAAGTACTTCGCCGTCGGAGGGAGAATCGAAAAGTCGCATTCGACTTCACGATGTCTCGGTCATAAAATTTGAAGCAGCGCGGTGTGTGTCCGGGACGTGGAGAGCCCGGCTCGGCTATTTCCATCAGAGGTAGCTCTTCGGTTCACGATGGCCTGCTCCGTGTCGGATCCTTGAAACTCAGGAATATCACAATGAAGAAGATCTTTTTGTCAGCAGCTCTTTCAGCATGCTGCTTTGCATCCGCTGTTGCTCAGGATTGGGGCAATATCTCGGGTCAGATTGTTGCAACAGGTGCGATTCCGGAGCCGGAACTGCTGCATAAAGCCGGTGCAGCCATTAAAGACGCGGCAGTCTGCGCCGCAGCCGACACCTTCAAGGACGACCTGCTGATCGACAAGGATTCCAAGGGCGTTGCGAACGTCTTTGTTTACCTCGCCAAAGCTCCAAAGAACGTCCATCCGGATGCGAAGAAGCCTGAGCCAGCAACCGTTGTCTTCGACCAGAAGGGCTGCATGTTCACTCCGCACGCCATGGTGGTTCTGGGTGGTCAGACCGTCGAAGTCATCTCAGGTGACGCGATTGCTCACAATACACACACGTATCCACTGAAGAATCAGCCGATCAACGTGTTGATCGCTCCGAACACGGCCTTGGGCAAGGGCGAAAAGGTTAATTACAATGTTGGCGAAAGCTTGCCAATCAAAGTGACGTGCGACTTCCACCCATGGATGGCAGCCTACTGGATGGTTGTTGATCATCCGTATGCCGCTGTAACTGACAAAGACGGCAAGTTCACCATTCCAAACCTGCCAGTTGGCGAACACGAATTCCGCGTTTGGCACGAACGCATGGGTTACGTCAATCGCAAGTATGCCGTCACCGTGAAGAAGGGCGACAACGCTCTGAAGCCTGTAGAAGTCAGCGTTGACAAGCTCAAGGGTGAAAAGAAGTAGACTGAAGCTTAAACCCTGAAACGCTCGCATTCGAAGCCCGGCTTTTCTAAAAAGCCGGGCTTCTTTTCTTTGATGCCCTACAGAACGGATCTCTCATGTTTCGATTTGTCCTGCGATGTTTCACAATTGCGGCGATCTCTCAAACTTGTCTCGCACAGGAGATCTCTGTCGCGCCGTTGACGGACGATCAAAAAGCAGCCATTCAGACAATCGAACAGTCCGAAGTCCTGTCGACGGTGTCGTTTCTGGCCTCGGACGAAATGGCGGGCCGCGACACGCCGTCAACAGAACTCGATATCGCGGCCGCGTATATCGCGGCCAGATTCAAAGGAGTCGGACTGGAGGGCCTTGGGCCAGACGGTAGTTACTATCAGACAACAGAGTTGACTCAGTATCTGCAGCCCAAAACAGAAGCAGTCGTAACCCGAGATGGGATGCCCCTGAAATGTCGAGGAGTGCTGTTCGGCGGTGAGAAACAGTGCTCGGTCACCGCTACGACGTCGGACGGAAAAGACCTAAATGATGTCGCTGGCAAGATCGTTGTGATCGATGAATTCCCCTTGCCGCCTCAAGCGGTCGACAATCCCGGAATGCTGGTCGCCACATGGTCCAGACGGGTCACTCAAATTGCCGCTAAAGGCGCGGCCGCTATTCTGGTGCGAGTCGCGGACGACAGCATTCTCCCCGAAGCAGCCGGTCGCCTTCGAGAAAAGCCGCTGACGTTTCCCGCTCAATTCCTGACAGCGTGTCCAGTCATCCTGATTGGTTCCGATTCAAACATCGCCGGCGAAACTCACGTCGAAGCCCCAGCACGAGAAACTGTTGCAACACCAGTCAGAAACGTGATCGGTGTTCTGCGCGGCAGTGATCCGGAACTTGCCAAAGAGGCCATCATCGTCTCGGCTCACCTGGACCACATTGGACGACTTCAGGGTGATCGTGGGGGTGACATGATCAATAACGGAGCCGATGATAACGCCACAGGAGTCACGGCTGTCGTCTCACTGGCTGATGCTTACAGCGCGCTCAAGCAACGCCCGAAACGGTCGGTCATTTTTATGACGTTCTGGGGTGAGGAAAAAGGACTGCTTGGTTCAAAGTACTATGCCGAGAACCCGCTGTGGCCTTTGGAAAAAACCGTCGCCAACATCAACTTTGAAATGCTAGGACGCCCGGAGGAAAACGCGGAAGGCAAAGCGTGGGGCACCGGCTGGACGCGATCAAATCTTGGTGATCAGATGGCCGCCGGCGCAGCGCGGGCCGATGTGACGATCTTTTATCGCGAAGATGTCAGCGAGATGTTGTACACTCGCAGCGACAATTACGCGTTTGTGCAAAAGGGAGTGATCGCTCACAGCTTTTCCGCTGGATCTCTGCACAGTGACTATCATCAGCCGACGGATGAAGTCAGCCGACTGAATATACCACATATGACTCGAATCATTCAGGGGCTTTTTGCAGGTTCACTGCCAATCGCAGACGGCGAATTGACCCCGTCAAAAACGAATCCATAGCCCTTCTGAACCGACCGACGCGTCAGTACCAGCTCAAAAATCAGCAACAGCAGGAAGAGGCCCATCAGCAGAGCCCACAACTCCCACGTGCTCTCTTCGCCATACATTAGTCGAGCCAGCTCGCTGAAGGCGGGCACAAAGTGGATCCGGTCGTTTGTGGCCAGTCGATCTTTGTCGGCTGCGGTCAGTTCCGTCAGATCATCTTCAGCATGGTCATAGTTCACAACAAAGGCATCGCGTGGCGAAGTCGGCCATTCTGTCGGTCCGTCAACACGATAAACTCCCGGGACAAACGTTTCGTTGAAGACAGCCTCGGCTGCCGTCCCATCGCTGGCTCCGGGAAGTATTGTTTTCGACCGGGATGGATTGGTGACCGTGAACACTGCCGAGGTTTTTTCGCGGGGACTTCCGGTGGCTGAATTGCTGCTGGCCTGGTTGTCAGCGATCTCGTTACTCGCTGGCAAAGAGAACTGCAGAACCTGAGGTTCCGCGAACCCGATATTGCGGTGACTCCTTGATGACGCGACGTGAAAAACCGCCTCGTGCAGAAACGGCACAAAGTCCGAACGCGTTGGCAGATCAGTCCACGTTCGGTCGAGCGTGGACGTCAGCATTAACACGGTACCTGCCCCATGACGAGCCTCGAGGATTAGCGGAGCTCCGTTGCTGAGCTGGGCCAACGTGATGGGTAGTCCAGATTCCGATGTTGCCGTTGATGATTCCGGGGCTGTCACTTCAGGCTCAACTGTTTTCGTCTGTACCCACGCGGCAAAGCCTGCCTTCAGGAAACTCCGTGAGGGATCGGATCGAAAACGATCCAGCCAGCCCGGCTGAATAGAAAGCGGTGCGAGCTGCAAAGGAACGTCCGCCTCGGAGATCTCCTGTGTTCCTAAGACACGCAATGGCTTCAACAATCCGGTTGCCACAAAAGTCTGTTCGAATGACTCCGGTGTTGTGTTCGGGCCACAGGCGATCATGACACCGTTTCCAGCCGCAGCAAACTCCGCCAGTGCCTTTGCGGCAGCCCCTGGAATTCTGCCGACGTCACACAAAACGACAACGGCCGCCTTTTGAAAGTGCTCCGGTGTCAAATCTTTGGCATCAACCACGTGTGTCCGAACCCACGGGGCCCCCTGCTCAGGAGGAGCAAGCGCCAGCTCGACAAAAAAGGTTGCTCGTTCGGCTGGTGTCGACGAGGGCACTCCGTTCACAAGCAGCACAGAAAGGGAATCTGAAATGTGCAACGCTGCATGACTAACGTTATCCGCAATGATCGCATCTCCTGAAATCTCCGCGGCAACGGTCAGCACATGCGTCCCGGCCGAACGAGCCGAGTGTTCGAATTCCGCTATTCCCTCAGACCGCGCGGGCACGGTGACATCCTGAGTCTGTCCGGGCAGAGTCTGACCTTCCCTCTGAAGCCGAACAGGAATCTGCATTTCACAATCAGAATCGTTTCGAATCGGCACCCGTAACCGTACCGGAAAATCAGGGACCGACATTTCCCGGGAGATCTCAATTCGTCCCACCGACACGTTACGGGAACTCGGATCGACAGGAAGCCCCACATCGACAACCCAGATTTGAGGACGCACCGCAGGAAACTTGAGCATTTCATCAACACGAGCCCAATCGGCGTCACTGGTCGGACGCCAACCCTGACTCTGTCGATCGCTGAAGACAACGATCTCTCTCGCGGCAGCACTGGAACGTCCGAGAATTCCAATGGCCTTCTCGATCGCCGCCAGAGCATCACAAGCACCACCCGGGCCGGGCAAATTCAGTAGCTGCTCATCCACCGCGCGGATATCTCGCAGAGGAGATTCGATGACAGCTCGAGGCACATCGCGAGCGTCAATCAGAGCCACAGTGTCATTGGGTCCCAAAGTGCGCAGGAATTCCATTGCTCGACGAACAGCCGTCTGATGAACCGTCTTCATTCCATCCGTCCGCGACATGGAATTGGAACCATCGACCACAACGACGACTGTCCGAGAACCGGATGAATAAAAGCCGCTGAGAAAACCGCTGGGGATCACCGGTCGCGCGACGGCCAGGACGATGACAGTGACAAGAGCAATCCGCAGCAGAAGCAACAGCAGTTCTTCCAGCTTCAATCCGCGACGCGTACGTCGCGAAGGATTGAGGAACTGCATGGCTCCCCATTCCACGACATCGAAACGTCGTCGATTCAGCAGATGAGCAATCACCGGCAACGCAATCCCGGCCAGCCCAATCAGCAGCCAGGGATTGATGAGTGATTGAAGCATGAGGACAACGGCCTGTTTCGAAAATCGGCGTTCCTGATTCGCCGAGTATTTCGGCCAAGCAATGTGCTACTCCAGAAACACCGCGCGTTCAGCGGGGGTGGGCAGTCGACAGGCGTCGTGTTTTCCGAACATTTGGTAACGGAACCGAGAAACCAGTCGATAGCCCAGATCACGCACGGGGAACGGGATCAGCCACAGCATAACACCCAGCATCTGCCATCGGCCACCCAGCGTCATCAGAATGCGGCTCACGGCGGCGGTACGGATATAGGTTGTGCCGTTGCGGACAAATACCATCGTATCGAGTCTGTCGCGAAGATCAGAGGAGATCATCGCCGCAGCCGTTGCACCCTGAAGCGGAGCAAACCGCAGACGATGCTCGGGATCGCGGGCCAATAACCAGTTCACGCTATGACTGCACAGACCACAGACCCCGTCAAAAAAGACGACGGGATGGTCGGCGGTCGCTGAGGTGGATTGGCCAATGGACGACATCGTACGGCCTAAGGAGAGCGAAAAAACGGCCCCTTGAGCCTGAGGCGCTAGCCGATGCAATGAAGTAAACTCGGCTAGCGCCTCAGGCTCAGTTGGTTAAACCGTGGGTTGCGGCGAAAACTAACAGATCGAGACGACAACGGACAACGCAATCCTCTTACCAATGGTCGACGATGCGGGAAACGGCAGATTCCGGAGCAAAATTCTGTGGCTCGACGGTATACTTCCTGTGAATTCGTTCTGGTAAATCCTTTCGAGTCCGCGCCTTCGGTTTTGGATGAGTGAACCATGTCCAGCAAGATCTCCGTTCAGGAATTCGCCCCTCTCAGCAGCCAGGGCGGTTTTGACCTGATAGATGTTCGATCCATGATGGAGTTCTACGAAATTCATGCCGTAGGGGCGTTGTCCGCGCCGCTGGATACCTTGAATCCCAAAGCCATCATGGAGTCTCGCGGAGAACGAGCCTCTGAACCGCTCTACATTATCTGCCGCTCCGGTGGACGTTCGGCACAAGCCTGCCAGATGTTTGAAAAAGCGGGTTACAGTAACGTCATCAACGTTGAAGGCGGAACGCTGGCCTGGGAACAAGCAGGTCTGCCGGTCAATCGCGGTCAAAAGAAGATGATTTCTCTGGAGCGACAGGTTCGAATTTGTGCAGGCCTGCTGACATTGGCTGGTTCTCTGCTGGCATTCTGGAACATCGGGTTTCTGGTCGTGCCGGCATTCATCGGTGCTGGTCTGACGTTCGCAGGACTGAGCAACACCTGCGGGATGGGAATGCTTCTGACAAAAGCTCCCTGGAACCGCTCGCTGAACAATTGTTCGACTGGCGGAGGCTGCTGCTCACAGGGACAATGTGGTTGATTGAACAGCTCAAAAGAAACAAGAGGACGGCATGATCAATCTTCCAGCCATCGACCTTCTCGAAAAACGACATTCGTTCCCGTGTCACTTTACCTTCAAAGTGATCGGGTACGCGGACGGAAATTTTACGGCTCGAGTGTTGTCGTGTGTTCGTGATGAACTAAAACTGGAGAGTGATCCGCCGTTTTCGCTGCGGAATACGGAACACGGGCGACATGTGGCGGTCACGATCGAACCCATGTGTGAATCTTCTCAACAGGTTCTGGCAGTTTATAGTCGGCTGTCCGGTATGGATGGTCTGGTCATGCTGCTTTAGCAAGCTGGACCTGAACAGTGCCGGACTAAAGAGAAATGGGTTCACTCTGACGGTGATCTTGAACGGAGAACATGTTCGACCGAAAAATTTAGGGACCGAAAGATGAATCGCAGAGCGAGGAGGTCTTCGCGGTCGTCAATTTTTCGGTCGTCAATTTTTCGGTCGTCAATTTTTCGGTCGTCAATTTTTCGGTCGTCAATTTTTCGGTCGTCAATTTTTCGGTCGTCAATTTTTCGGTCGCAACGGACTCGATTGTTTCTGGCCAACGAATTCAACAATCTGACTTATCTGACGTGATCATTTAACAGTAATGTGTCCGGTGGTTACAGGAGTTGCAACGTGTCGCTTTCTCTACAAGGCAGCTTTCTGGTTGCCGCCAACCACCTGAAAGATCCCAATTTCTACCGCAGTGTCGTACTGATGCTGGACCACAATGATCAGGGCGCCATGGGCCTGGTCATCAATCGTCCGTCAGCGATGACGATTGGTAAGGCACTTTCTCAACAGGGCGTTTCGAACGTCAATGACTCACCGGTCTTCGTTGGCGGACCTGTCGAACCGACATCTCTGTTCATTCTGCACAACTGTATTGCCCTCGGAAAAACCGATCAGGAGGTCGCCCCCGGGCTCTTTCTTGCCAGCAGTGAAGATTCGTTTGAAGAAGTTGTTCGCAACGGGAAGAAGCCGGACATCAGCGTCAAGTTTCGTCTGATCTCCGGATACGCCGGTTGGGGAGAAGGTCAATTGGAGAGCGAACTGGCTCGTGGCGACTGGCATACTCTACCGGCCGACGGCACGTTGGTTCTGGAAGAAGACATCTATGGGATGTGGGAAGTGTGTACTCGCCGACTACATCGAGCGAACCGGTTGCTACCTCACAACATTCGCAATGCGGAATGGAATTGACGAAGGTCGATCCCAGGCAACGTCCCTGATGAATTCTGGCGGGCAATTCTATTCGCGACTTAATGTAGCCGTCTCGCTCCGTCGAGACGAGGCCTTACATGGGTTCACTATGCTGAGCCACTGAACGTGAAAATCCAAGGCTCAGCCTCACGTCAGCGTGCAATGGTCGACAAGCGTTTTTGGTAGAACGATGTGCGCCCAAAAAGGCTCATCTTGCGGAGCAAGATGGCTACAATTCAGGGCGAACGTAAATGGGATTGGACAGAGTCCAGAGCATCGGCTCTCCTGCAATCTCAAGCCATGCTTCACATCGATAGACGCCATCCGAATCTGCAGCAAACGTTGCTTCGCGTCCATTTGATTCTGCCATCACAACTCCATTTCGAAACAGTTTCCAATGGACCGGCAACGGCGCTGCGGCGTGAAATTTGAGAGGTTTGGAGATGACCAGCTCACTCCCCATCTCATGTCGCCCTGCAGATGATTCTCCGTGGAAATCAAAGCCCGTCGAATCAGCCATCCAGTCGAACGCCACGAAGGCTCGACCTGCTTCCAGACATTCACGAACGGATGGTTCGGAATGCTCCTTCAGCAACAAATGAGTCGCGACGTGTCGCAGACTGTTTTCGTAGCGATCAAGATACAAACTGAAGATCGGATCGCCCGGCTTTTTGTCCTTCCGAAGATTTTCACTGTCAGGCAGAAACGCAAGGTCCATTTCAATCAGCTTTTCTCCCAACGCATCTTCCAATTGTCCTTTCTCACCTTCCGTCCACCGAATCACAAAGCCCACATTCTGATGGGCGTCGTTGGCGGAAACACCGGTGTGCGGAGCCTTAAGACAAAGCTCGTCCCAGCGTTTGAGATAATCGGCCGGATAGTTCTGCAAAGACGCAAAACACTCCTGAGGATACTTGCGAATCAATTCTGAAAGCTGAATCATCCGAAACGGATTCTTCAGCGCTGAGAGCATGTTCTTTTCATCTTTGAAGTCGGCGTGAGTATTGTAAATCTCCATGCCGGTCACGCCCTGAATCTCCCAGTCCATGCGTTCTTCCGGGTGAGAGACGAACGCCTGTCCTTCTCTGCCAAGAATCAGATCAGACAGTTCCTGCGGCGACTTCGCAGTCACACCGCGCAGGCTGAATGTCGGATAGGCGAGGAAACCGTTCATTTCGGCACCGGGAATCAGCAGCACGCCATCTCGAAGGCCGCGATGCCCATCGACAAAGAAGTCATAGTGATCAGCCGGGTGCTCGGTGAACATTACGACGCTGGTGCCTGTCTGCGTAGCCGCCGCAACGATCTCCTCGATTGTGCCAACACTGTCATGTGACCAGTGTGAGTGAACATGCAGGTTGGCTCGATGCTCCTGATAACCATTCGACCGAGGAACCTCGACACGTTGGCTGCGAAGCGATTCAACGCTGACCCGGACCGCTTCGAGTCGTTCGGCCTTGAGCTTCTCAAGACCATCGGCGGAAGCCACTCCACTGATGATCGCAAGAATCCAGCAAGCCAACGGTGCTTTCGATCTGAAGGGCATGGTTAACGAAATGAGCACCAGATCATCCTTTGGTCTGCGCAGGCATTGGCCGACTGTAAACTATGAGGTTTTATCAACAGCACACGAAGGCCAGGAAAACAGTAAACAACCGCACAAGAATATCGATGGCTCGACTAGAATGACACTGCGATCGTCGATACGAAAACAATCGGAAAGGCTGAAACATGGATTCGTGGAACATGCTGTTGCAGATCATTCTGCTCTTACTGGCATGTTTGCTGGCAGGAAGCCTGATGTCCGCGTTGAAGCAAAGTCCACTGGTCGGATATCTCCTTGCTGGCATGGTCATGGGAGGACCTGGAAGTCTTGCAATTGTCAAAGCTGAGCAGCAAATTGAATCGATCGCAGAACTGGGTGTAGCCCTGCTTCTCTTCAGCCTTGGCCTCGAGTTTTCGTGGAAACGCGTGATCGGATTAGGCAAGTCCACCCTGCTCTGCGGCGTCGCGCAGGTTGTGACGACGTTGATTCTGGGAGCGTTGGTCTGCGGCCTGTGGGGGCTGCCCTTTACAACATCCGTCGCGATTGGAGCCATGATCTGCCTGAGCAGCACTGCTGCAGTTCTGCGAGTGCTCGTGGATCGCGGAGAAATGGATTCGCCTTCAGGACGCAACTCACTGGCCGTGTTGCTGGTTCAGGACATGGCTGTCGTGCCACTGGCGATCCTGATTCCCTTGCTGGCCGAGGGTGGAGAACCCGCGGCGATTGCGTCGCGAGTCTTCAGCATTCTTTTGGCCGCATTTGTGATCATCGGCAGTCTGTACTTCCTGATGAATTATGTGGCCGTCCGAGCACTCCAGTCGGCATCGTTCGGACGAAATCGAGAACTCACCGTTCTGCTCAGCGTAATCATTGGACTCGGCGCGACCTGGGCAGCTCATGCGGCGAAGCTGTCTCCTGCGCTTGGAGCCTTCGTCGCCGGTATGTTCCTGGGAAATTCAAAGTTTGCCGTTCAGGTTCGAGCCGATGTTTCTTCTCTGCGAATCGTATTGTTGACGTTGTTCTTTGGTGCCGTCGGGATGATCGCCAATCCCGTCTGGATGTTCAAAAACCTTCCGACGGTCTTGTCGCTGGCAGCCGTGATTCTGGCTGGCAAGGCTGTCATCATCTGGGGCTTGTTTCGCCTGTTTGGCCAGAGTTCCGGTGTTTCGCTTTCGACAGGATTGTGCCTGTGCCAGGTCGGAGAATTCGCGTTTGTTCTGGGCAGCGAAGCACGAACCGGGGGAATTCTTTCGGTAACACAGTATTCGGCGATCGTTTCCGCTTCGATTGTCACGCTGATGGTCACACCGTGGCTGATCAGTGTGGCACACAAAGTTTCAGCGTGGCTGAATCGACGACGACATTCTACAACCGCTCAGCAAGCTGATCATTCTGACGGACATTTGTCGTGTGAAGTTCTGGTCATCGGTTTCGGTCCGGCCGGTCGTGGTGCTGTCAGAGGGCTGCAGGAGATTCGCGACTGCGTGCTTGTTGTCGATCTGAGTTCGACCGGAATTGCCGCTGCGGAAGCTCTTGGCTTTCGAGCCGTTATTGGCGACGCTGGTAATGCAGAGGTTCTGGAGCATCTGCATCTGGAACATGTGCGAGTTGTCGTGATCACATTGCCCTCGCGCGGCGATGCCCTGGCTGTGTTGAACCTGGTTAGGAGCCTGACTCCGCAGGCGACCAAGATTGTGCGATCACGCTATCAGCTCTATATGTCAGAGTTCCTTGAAGCTGGGGCCGACTTCGTACTGGGCGATGAGGAAGAAATCAGCAACGCCATGGCTCGAACAGTTCATGAGCATCACCGGAAGTCTTTGGCTGAGCAAACGTAAAGTCACTTGTCTGACCGGTCGACAATTAGGATCATCCCCAACGTAAACCCCTGAAGGTATTGATCAGCAAGGCTGTCAGGATCAGAGTATCAAACAGCATCTGCAAGCGATTAATTTTCACACTGACGCTAATTGAAGCCGCCGCACTTCATGGAGTCCACGATGACGATCATCCTCCGCTGCGAAGAGTGCGAGAAACGCTATCGAGTCCCCGATGATCGTGCGGGGAAAAGAGTCAAATGTAAAGAGTGCGGAACGATCCTGCTCATTCCACCGCTCGACGAACCTCCAAAATCCCGGGACGGGACGGACCTCTTGCGTCACGAACCCAGGATTCGTGAATTCGAATTGGCAGCCGGGAATGAAGCGCATCTCGAAGCCATTTCGGCTCATATCGAAAAACACATCGGCCCCGTCCACAGGGTCTTCCACGAAATCATCTCAGACCTTGTCCATATCGATATTCACTGGGTGAAACCCTCTGAGGAGCGACCCTGGCATACCCTGGTCACGAGTGGCATGAGCGACCGGCCGATGACTGTCCCGGACGTTTGCCAGGACCTGCAGTTCGCCGAGCTGATGATCCAGCTCCCAAAGTCCTGGAAGATTTCACAGGAAGCCTTTAGCGACGAAGCCAACTACTGGCCAGTCCGGCTGCTAAAGGTGCTGGCCAGACTTCCCCACGAATACGACACGTGGCTGGGATCCGGTCACACCGTGCCCAACGGAGATCCTGCTGAACCCTATGCAGAGAATACCGCCTTCTCCTGCGCGCTCATCCTACCACCACTCAACGTTGAAGAAGACTTTCATAAACTGGCAATCGACGACGAACGCAGCGTTCATTTTTATTCTGTCGTCCCGATATACCCGGAGGAAACAAACTACAAGCTGGACTTTGGACTCGACAAACTGCTGGCTCAGTTCTCCCGACACAACATCGAAGAGGTCGTCGATATCAGGAGAGTTAACACGTGTCGCCGGAAGAAATGGTTTGGCTTGTTCTGAGTTTATCGCTGCGTCAAGCTGAAGCTGTTTCTTCAGATCGCGCCCGAAACGTGGCGAGAGACTAGCCAGCTTCGCCCAGCGAAAGATTCGGTCACGCAGTCTGCGCAGAATTTCCTTGGCGAGCAGCACCAGCAAGGGATCTCAGCTTCATTCTTCACTCAACCGACATAATCGAAGATGTCGCCTTCAGTCAAAAGACCGAACAAAGAAGGAAGATATGAGTCTCTGCTGAAGGAGTCTGGCAATGGATTGCCAAAAGCCGAAGTCGTTTCTGGTTCGTGGCCTCACTGCAGGATTTCTTCTACTTCTTTGCGGTAATTCAAGTCCACTATTGGGGCAAGAGTCTGACCTCTCTCTGGAAACTCTGCTGGAAAGAATCGAGAAGCTCGAAGCCGACAACAGACGTCTGCAGCAAAAAGTTGGCCCCATCGAATCAGAAGACGCTGAAATTGCCGATTCCGGCCAGGGTGAGTCTGACGTAGAGCAAGCATCGTTCTCGGGCTCCTCCAGCAAACACCCCAAAGGCTGGATGTACGAATCAACAACGCCGGAAACTCTCTTTGCCGGCGGGACTTCAACTCCACTGCTGAACGAAACTTATGTCCGTCATATCGTGGCCGAAGAGATCGTTCAACGTGATCAACAAATGGTGACATCGTATTCTGGTGGTGACCAGAGTGCCGATGCCCTCCAGGATCAGCGAATCGCCAGCCTCGACAATGCGTTCAAATCGTTTCAGGAGAAGGCCAGCAAAAAGACATATCCGTCCGTCACTGTGAATGGAGTGTTTCAAAGCGATGCCGGTTGGATTCATCAGGACAGCAACAGCGAAACACAATACGGACAGATTCAGGATGGAGCCAACTTTCGACGAGCACGTCTGTCGGCCAAAGGCAGCGTGACCGAACTCACCAACTACTTCTTCCAAATGGACTTTGGGTTCTTCGGACGTCCAACATTCACCGACGTCTGGTTGGAACAAACTAAAGTGCCGTTCTTCGGCAACGTGCGTATCGGTCAATGGAAGCAACCGTTTGGACTCGAGACGGTCAGCAGCTTTCGCTACACGACGTTCATGGAACGATCGGTCCTGTTTCAGCCGTTTACTCCGTTTCGCCACATCGGCATCGGCTTCTATGATCACTCCGATGACCTCAGTAATACCTGGGCCGCATCAGTATTTCGATCGGGGCAGGATCAGTTTGGAGGAACTCTGTCCTCTAACGGCGGCTATGGCACGGCAGAACGACTGACATGGGTTCCTGTGTGGGATCGTGATGGAAAGAACTATGTGCATCTTGGTGTCGGGCACTTCTTCAATGCTCCTCCCGAAGACACGATCAACTTCAGAACAATTCCCGAGTTCTTCCTCGGAGCCAACGGACCTGGCGCTGTCGGGAGCAGCGGCCAGGCAGTCCCGGGCGGCTCGAATGGAACACCCTTCTTTGTCGCGACCGGTCCTCTGGCGAATGTGCCTTACTACAACGTTCTGGGAAGTGAACTGTTGTGGGTTGAGGGACCATTCAGCCTCCAATCCGAAGCTATGGTTAACCTCGTGAACCAGAACGGTGTCAATTCAGCTCTGCCCGGGGCTTATGCTCAGGCCGGGTACTTTCTGACCGGCGAGCATCGACCCTATGATCGCAAGACCGGTACCATTGACCGAGTCATTCCAAAATCAAACCTGACGTTCGCAGGGACCAACTGCAACCCGGGTCTCGGCGCATGGGAAGTGGCTGGCCGCTGGTCGTGGCTGGATCTCAACGACAACGCAATTCAGGGCGGCACGATCATGGACTATACGGCTGGCGTCAACTGGTATTGGAATCCCTATACCAAAATGGTCTTCAACTACGTCCACTCAATTTCTGACAGCCCTGTTCTGCCTCAAAGCCAGACCGACATGTTTGGCGTCCGCGCACAACTGGACTTTTAAGGGCTGATCTTGAGCAACGTTTCGACGGACCGTGCGTTGTTCGCAAACCGGATTTATTTGTCGGCCTCACCCGTCGGATGGTACTCACGACGGAGCTTATCTGCTTCAGATTGTCTGCCGGACAATTCCAGCGCCGTGATGGCTTCCTGAAGACTGGCATTGGTCGTCGGTGGATCAAGAGGCTCAAGCAGCGGCATCCACAACAGACTGGTGGCCGCGTTGTCATAATCATGAGTCGCCAGCAAGGCTCGCCCGATGATGAATTCCGGGCCGGATCGAGCCCGACGGTCCAGCTGCCGCACGGTTTGGCTCCAACTTGAAACCTCTGCTTCTCGCAGTTGATCGGGATGCAACAAACGCAGACGCCAGAGCTGAGCTCTCACAAGCTCCAGACGAACACCCGTCGCGGACTTCTCCAGATCTTTGAGGACTGCGACCGCAGCCGCTTCCTGACTCGAGTCATGCAACAACGCAGAGGCAGCCGTGAGCCGCCGAACCTCAGAGGGGGACTTCAGATCGGCCGCAGCCAACTGGATTCGATTCTCGGCCGGCAATCGTTCATCCCAAACCAGCGGTAACTCGACAACATGTCGTGTATCAGGATCATCATGAACAATTTTCTCGACTGTCGCCAGACATCCTTCGAACTCCCCCAGCGCGCGATAGGCCTGAGCGAGGTGGGCATTGATTTCTCGCCGAGCCCAGTTTCGATTCTCTGTCGTCACCGCAGATTGCAGCGAGGTCAGTGCCTTCTTCCAATCATGCTCTCGAAGTTTCTTCAGGCCTTCGTTGAACTCTTCCGACTTTCGGAACTGAACCGAAACAATGTCCTGCAGACGAATCACATTCACCGTGCTGCCGGTGCGACGAACGATGATTTTTTGCCCGGCGATGTCTTCAATAACGCAGGAAATCGTCTTTTCGCGATACCCTCCCTCCGAGCGAACAACGACGCGATCATCGGTTACCAGGGGCAGTCGGGACACCTCATCCGCGCAGATGGACTCAACACAGAACATCAGGGCGAGAACAAAACATGAGGCGCTCCGCAGCCGACGAAAAGCAAACGCGGCTCTAGGGCCGGGGGTTTTCCTGAATTGATCTATTGGCATATTCTGTTGCCCCGCCAAATGAGCGGTCTGTTCATTCATCGCTCAATACTCAAATTCTGTTTACCGCCCAACCGCAGGCGCCGGCATTGAACAAAATGCTGGCGTCTGCGGCTGGGCGGTAAACGACTATTCCACAACCCGCTGGCAACTAGTTGAATCCGTACCGACCAGGACGCTCAATTAGACTACAGTCCATCACGAATCAGATCACGAAATTCAAAACGCTGATACTCTCGAGTCTGATACTCTTCCAGATACCTGAGATACTCAGGCGACGACGGCTGGCTTTCATCCGGCGCCAATGGATAGCGAGTCATCGCTTTGAACGGATAGGGCTCCGAGGATTGGCCATAAACCGTACTCAGGTCGGCGTCCTTATCCCAACCCACGTTGTAGAGCACAAAATCTCTTTTCCATCCAGCCGGTATCTCTTTTTCGGGCACAACAAATTCCACAGTTAACTCATCACCGGGCCCCATGACAACCATTTGATCGTCCTGATGACCCAGCAACGGCAGCACCTCACCGTACCGTGTGAATCGGCCCAGCATCTCATTCCAACGAGGCACCGTCGTGACGGAATCGTAATCGTATCCCTCCGGTGCATGCCCTTCTCGAAAGAGTGCGTTGTCAGCATAGGTGCGGCGGGAAAAACCTCGATAGTGCAAATCGGCCGCAGCCAAAGAACAGTCCTGTGACTGTGTTTCGGCATCCTCTTCATCCACGGTAAAGAAGACCTGATCCCAATAAAGTTCCATACTCGACCGAATCCGCAGACGATAATCGGTCGTCAGGAATGCGTCCGTCAGATCTACAACCATGGCTTTCGTCTTGCCACTCGGAAAGCCGATGAAAGGCCGAACCGTTTTCCACTCACCGTTGGAATCAACGACTTCCAGTGACGGCGGTGCCGGTGGATCCAGCTCGGGATTCTGAACGATCGCCTGATTGATCGAGGTGTTCGTTGGAAACACCCAGCCAATCATGACCAGTCGAATATTCTTCGGACGACTTCCGTCTGACGCTGCGAGCGATCCCAGATCAAATTCCATGATCCATTCATCAGTCAGCCCCTGCAGGATTCGACCTTTGAACGGCTGGACATAATCCTGATCAAGAGACTTCAAACCCGGCAGAAGATCACGCCCCGTTCCGTCAACTGCAGAGACAGGCAAGCGCGCATTCTGCACGGTATGGATACGATGAGCCGCCATCTCAGGAGAGCCGACCTTTTCATTCGTGAAGATTGAAATTTCCGCCGGATGATCGACAGCCATCAACTTCACTTCATCGAAGTAAGCGGCTTCCCAAAGTTCTTCCGTCAACTGTAATACATAACGACCATCTCGCGGCTTCAATTGTTCGCCAGGAATCATCAGGTATTCCCACTCGCGAGTCGGTGCCATGTCGCCAGTCGCCTGCACAAGTCCGATCGGAGCAGCCCACAAACAATCACTGAAGAACTCAAACCGTTCGCCATTCCACGTGTAAATGTACGGGCAGGACCCATTCAGGATCTGCGGCGACAGAATTCCCAGACGAGCACGCAGCAGTGACGTATTCGTGATGTTCTGTGGAACACCGTCCGTCAGAATAACACGAATCGTATCGATCTCTTTGGCCTTACCTAAACCGAGATGCAGCTTTGGAGTCGTGATCACGTGAGCCTGATACGCGGTCCCCGCTCGCAGCTCAATGACAGAGCCGCGGGCATGCATGTTGACTCGATTGGAGGGAAACTGCGGGTCGTCACCAACAGCACGAACGACGACCTCCACCCATTCATTTTCATTGCCGCCGTTGTTTGTCAACTGCTGCAGTTTTCCGTCATCGGAAACAAGGATCAGATCCAGATCTCCATCATCGTCCATGTCAGACGACGCCACACGGATGGCTTTTGTTCCGGTCGGCAATAACTTCGTCAGATCTTCCGCCTTGCCATCGCTGGTACCGCGCAGCAAAGTCAATCCGGCAGGCCCGGCCGACACGAGATCAGACCGACCATCGTTATCAAGATCCGCGCGATGCAGAGAGACGCCGGAGACGGTTGCCAATGACTCAGCGGTCGAATCTGTCAGCAATTCATTGTTCTTCGGGGCGATTAAGCTCGTGCCGGAAGAACCTGCGATCAGCAAATCCCAGCGGCTGTCGCTGTTGAAGTCCTCAATCAGGACGTCCTCAGCGCCTGCGGGACATGGCAAACCATCAAGCCATCGGAAGCGAGAATGAAGCAGGTTCTGAAGCCATCCCGCCTTGCCATCAGCACTCACGCCGATGACATCCATGGCCATGTCGCGGTTCCAGTCACCGATCGAAACAGCCACAATCGGATAGCTCGGCAGGGTGACTCCATCAGTGATGGGTTCAAACGTCTTGCCATCAATGTTCTTCCAGAGCGTCATCCCGGCCGATGTCGCGAAGATCAGATCGAGATCTCCGTCAGACTCCAGATCGGCCGCATCAGCATCATTAACACCCGCAACTGTTGCTGCCTGCGGAAGTACGGTCAGACTGCGATCCCCCGCTTCTGAAGATTCATTCTTCATCATCACAACGCCAGCGTCACCCCAGGCTACGATATCCAGATCGGTATCAAACCAGCGATTCTTTCCGCTGCCGTCTTTGACGATTTTCTGATCACCATCTCTGTCACGCAGCTTCATGGGATTCTTGATGTCCGATAAAGCACGGTCAAAATCGCGGTCGATGTCGGCAAGGAGAAAACTGCTGAAGGTCCCGGCCTCCTGCGGAGATTCCATCAACAATGTCCACGGCGCGGAAACATCGAGGCCTCGCGAATAAATTCGAATCCGACCATCCTGAACAAGGATCAGGTCATCGGCTCCATCCAGATTCATATCCTGCAACTGAACCTGCGTGACTCCCGTGATTTCCGGAAGCCCGCTTCCAGGCGTGAATTCTTTCAATACCGTTGGCTCAGCCGGAGGAAAAATGGCTGCTCGAACATCCTCTTTCAACGCTAACCGACCAGGCAGATCGACAATCAGGTACTCCAGCAAATTCAGATCAATACGACGCTGGTCGATCTGAGTCGCCAGTTCAGGCAACATCAGGTTCTTTGTCATCATCGCCGGCCCCAGCAGCAAAGCCGGGTTATCTTTGCCCGGGCCTCCCAATGCTTTTCGAATTGTCTCAACCAGGTCAACTCGTCGCTGTTGCTTGATGGCCGAGTTCAGAGGCAGCAATAACGTCGCCACCTTATCCAGAGTGTTTGAAATCGTAGCACCTAACTGCTTTGTTTCCGCGTTCTTTGAATTAAGCCCGAGTGCTTGTTTCTCCATCAGCTTCCCGATGACCGCCAGGTTCTCCGGAGCCAGCTCACTGGTCTTCTGCAAGGCCTTGATCAGTTCCGGCGAGTCCGAATAATCGCGATGACCTTCCATCGCCAGCGCAAGGGCATACCACATTTGCGGACGGTCTCCCGAAAGAGTAATCGCGCGACGCAGGTGTTCGAGAGCCACAGAGATTCCGGGATTTGCTGAACTGTCTTCATACGCCGCCTGCTTGCCGGCAATCAACGCGGCGACCGCTTTCTGTTCGTCGGTCTTCGCCAGAGCATCCAGCAACTTTATGGCGTCATTCGCTTTCTGGACGGCAGTGGCATAAGCCTTCGGGTCTTTCGATTGTGAATACGGAGAACTACGATCGATCAACGACAGAGTCCGAGAAACTGCCAGGTTGTTGGCCGCATCAACGTTCTCAGGCAACAGTGCCTGCAGCTCACTGAGCGCTGCTTCGGCATCGGCCCACTCATGATTTTCCAGATGCCCCACACCGCGGTTATGCAACTGCACGATTTTCTGAACCTGCTCAACCGTCATCTCGCCAGCAGAGGCACTCTTCGTAACACCGCTGCCATCGGGATTGATCTCAGGCGTCTGCGCTTCAGGCTTTGGTTCTGTTGAGCAGCCGCACAGAATGAACATGATCGCGAAGAGCACAGAACTCGTCAGAGGGATTCGATGAATTGACATGCGGGAAACTCAAACAGGGTTAGGAACGTGGTGATCAGGCGAATGCGCGGTGTCGTGCATCCGGGATGGGATTCCAGAATCTACTTGTCGCTCATGAAGGAAAACACTTTGCCATCGCGAGACCAGTCGAGCCCACTGTTACTGCGATCTTCGGGCTGGAACGCATAGCGAACGGACTGCTGGTTTTTCTCCGCAGTCACCTCATAGATCTGGCTTAATTGCCCCGCAATCTGTCGAGGGAATAGGAATTTTTGGCCATCAGGCTGCCACGTAAAGTCCGGTGCGACATCGGCCCCATTGCAGCAAACTGTCAGATCGGGCCCGTTCGCAGCTGTCGAAATCGTGGCGACATCTACATCCCCATTGGTGCGATGTCCGCGAAAGACAATCTTCGAAGAATCAGGAGACCATTCGATGTTGTGTTCGATATACCGATAAGGATTGTTGCCAGCAGCAAAGACCGCTCGCTGCTCGCCCGTCGCGACATTCTGAATGATGAGGTCATTCCGCTTCACGTAGGCCACATGCAATCCATCTGCTGAAAACTGAATGGCCCAGCCTGCAGGATCAATCAGTTTCTCTTCATCCGAGTCTTCCTCGAAACTGCGGATGAAGACTCCCTCGCCATATCGGCAGTACGCGATCTTTTTCCCATCCGCAGACCAATTGGGCATACAGCCGATTCCAAGATCTCGGATCTCATCTGTTTCAAGACTGGCCACCAGAACATGCGCATCGGTATTCGTTTGATTTCGCTCCCAGCCATCGGCGGCCACCCATTTGTTGTCGGGCGAAATTTCCGGCGAACAAACGAATCCGAAGCCCGGGAAAGTGATGGCCTTCCGCTGTCCGTCCTCATACTGAATCCGAATCTCGGCCGGCGGGCGATAATTCGTCACAAAGGAAAACTCATTGAGCGACAATGCTTTGTCGTGATCGAGGTCCAGACGCTGGAAATACTCGGCCGAAAGAGCCGCCAGCGGGATCCCCGGCAGCAACCGAAACTGCAGCAATAGACCATCATCATTGGTATCTACCGCGCTCATCCATGATGCCAGAAGATTGCAATGAGGCATCAACTGATACTCAGAAAGCGAAATCGCGCCGTCGTGGTTGTCATCGAATCCGGTGAACGCAAACGAGGCCATCTTCTTCCAGTCAGCAGGCAGCACTTCAATCTCCGCGCTGGACAAGACACCATTCAGATCGGTATCCAGATTCAGAAAAGTCTGAACGGGATCCGTGCGGTGATCGCCCTGAGAGAACTCCGCAAAATCGAATCGGCCATCGAGGTTCTTGTCGATTGAACCAAACCAGCCTTCCTTATTCTCCGCACCGCCTAGCGCTTCAAAATAATCAGCCTTGCTGACCATTCCATTTTCGTCGACTTTGAGACCACGAAATGTGATCCAGTCGACAACTCGCCCGGCGTTGTTTCTAAGCAGATCACCAGCAGGCGTGCGAATGCCGTAAGCGACCTCCAGTGTTCGAGCAACATCCTCCGGGGAGACTTTTGAGTCCTTATCCTGATCCCACAGACCGAAGTCTGCATATTGAAGCCCTGGGATCTCTGCCGCAATTCGACCGGCAGTAAACTCTTCTCGATCCAAAGCTGTATCCGAGTTCTTGTCAAACTGCCCCCATTTATCCAGCATCAAAGTGAGCCTGGACTCCGCGAGCCGAATGACGGGATCATTGATGACTCCCCGATGAATTTCACTCTGCCCCATTGGAATCGTCAGAAACTCATCCAGAGACAACTGCTGGTCCCCATCAGCATCGAACACTAAAAAATCACGCTTCCGCCTTGCAGCTTCGGGCTGCGAATCAGCGATATACTCGGCTTCACTGAGCCCTCCGCTGGCATCAACATCACGATCGCCAAAAACCGTCCTGAGCGGATTCTCCTCGTTCGAGACGGGCGGTTTCAATCGGATGCCGGGAGGCTCTAGAAATGCTTGAGCCGAATCGGCCCCGAGGATTGTACTGGCCACCAACAGACTGATCACGGGCTTCACGCCCATTCGAAGCCATGCCATATCATCCTCCCTCGAGAATTCAGCTGATCCGCATTTTATAAGACTCAGACTACCAAACACGCCGTACTGGATCCAGGTGGTCTACAGCTACCGCCGGGATCCCCACATTGATCAAAATGCTCGCCAGACGGCTTCTTTTAGAAGGGAACAAATGCGCAAATTCCGTGATGGCTATTCGTCATGTACGGGTGACAACCGTCCAAACGATGACTATTGTGGAGAATTGTCTGTCTTTCTTTTCCA
This sequence comes from Planctomycetaceae bacterium, assembly GCA_044378235.1. Taxonomy (GTDB): domain Bacteria; phylum Planctomycetota; class Planctomycetia; order Planctomycetales; family Planctomycetaceae; genus SXXK01. The sequence goes on along the minus strand of JBILXT010000008.1, from coordinate 4,539 downwards.
AATCCTTCATTCACGGAGAATTTCATGGCTGACGAAAAACCAAAGTCGGCGACGGGCCCCAAAGTATCACCTGCCCGCACCGTTGCTTCACTCATTCTGCTGCTTATCGTTGGCGTCGTCTGCGCCATCGAACTTCGGGCGGGTTTTGGGCAAATGATGTCCGGAAAGTCCCTCGCCGCAAAATCGACAGATGGCGAATTTAAAGACCTGCCGCTGGCTGATGCTCGTAACCTGCTTTCGATGTCGCCCACGGAAACGACCGAAAGTCGGGGTCCTGATACCTACTATCATTATGGATGGTACAGCCTGCTGCGTCCGCTCATGGGCCAACAGAGTCCGAAATTGACAATCGTTGCATCAAATGGCGAGAACCCAATGGCCCTGGCCTATTTCGCCTCTGATGAGCCCGAAGATGCAGCACGAACCAATGCATCGGGTGCGAGTGCTGGAACTACAGAAACGCCCCCAGGAATGATGGGTGGCCCGGGAATGGGCGGACCAGGGATGATGGGTGGACCTGGCATGGGCGGACCAGGAATGGGTCGCGGACCAGAGGGCGCAGCGGGTGGCACAAACAGTCGACCACCGCTGGAAGAAGATGCAGGCTCATCCGACAGTAAACCTGCCACGGATGCAGCCGCTCCGTCGGAACCCAATGCCCCTGCAGAGACGACTCCGGCAGAATCACCTGCTCCAGCTGAAGCGTCGGCTCCTTCCGATACTCCAGCACCCGCAAAGTGACAGCAGAATACAGGTTGCTGGTGTTGGCGGGTTCCACTCCTTAACACCAGCAATCTGCTCTTTCGCAGGATGAAGGATTTCCGAGGCCTTGAATCTCGAACAACGCTTCGACGTTTGAGCCTCACTGCACGAGGACTCGCTCAACATTAGAAATTCGTTTCACCAAAAATTGGTGATTGCGATACATGGCAAAAGACACCACTCAACGAATTCCGATCGTCGCAGCAATCGTTTTGGCCGCTATCGCGTTACCAGCCTTACTGAAACTTGGTAACAGAAGCTCAGGCTCGCTGGTCGTCTACTGTGCTCACGATGCCATCTTTGCAGATTCCGTCATCCTCCGATTTAAACAGCAAACCGGCATTGATGTTCAGATTCGCTATGATGAAGAAACCAATAAGTCTCTCGGACTCACAAATCTCCTGATCTCGGAGAAGGATCAGCCGCGTTGTGACGTCTTCTGGAACAACCAGACATTAGGCACAATCCGATTGAAGAATGAGGGTGTCCTGCAAACATGTGATCCGTCCCTCTTTGCAAGGATTCCAAAACAGTTCAGAGATCCGGACGATCTGTGGGCCGGGTTTGCCGCACGGCTTCGAGTTTATATTGTGAACACCGACTTAATGCCGGCGACAGAAGAGGCTGTGGAGAATGCCCTGGCGAGCGATTCTCTCTCACATGCGGCGATCGCTGTGCCACTTTTTGGGACAACTCTTTCGCACTACGCAGTACTCTGCGATGAAATGGGATTCGAGGAACTCAAAACGTGGCACCGCTCACTGCGCGATCGAGGCATCCGGGAGGCTCGCGGAAACGGCGCCGTTAAAGATCTCGTTGCAGAGGGAGCCTGCCAGCTCGGGTTTACAGATACGGATGATGTCTTCGTGGCCATCGACCAGGGCAAGCCAGTCAGGATGCTTCCCGTGCGACTGAAATCAGGGAAAACGATCTGCCTTCCCAACAGCGTGGCTAAAATAAAAGGTTGCCCGCATCCGGATTTGGCAGACAAATTTATTCGCTATCTGCTCTCTGAAGAAGTCGAGATCATGCTGGCCAATTCGGCATCCCGACAAATCCCGCTCGGACCTGTCGACGCATCCCAATTGCCTGCCGATCTACAGCCGTTGCTGCATTGGGCAGCCGAAGGCGTTTCTCTCGACGGCGCCGCACAACATGATCAGGAAGTGCTGAACTGGTTGACTCAGGAGTATTCCGGAAAGTGAATTCTGCAGCATGACACTGACCGAATCACTGCTCTGGTCGACCATTCGCTGCGTGTTTGTGGCCAGCATTTCTCTTGCTCCAGCGGCTATTCTGACTCAGCAAATTGAGTGCTCCACGAACTCACGCTCGCGCCGGCTTTGGATGTTCCTGGCGGTCCTTCCGTTCTTTGTGCCGGAGTTACTCATCGGGTTCAACTACCGACTGACAGCGACGCAATTAAGTCAGGGTACGTCCAGTCTGTTCGCAGCGCTCTCGACAGAAATACTTTACCTGTTGCTGCTCGTTGCGCGATCAACGGCTTTTGGAGTTGCCGTCCGACAGATGGTAACTCGCTCTTCTGTCAGCAAGGAGTCGTTGCATGCCTGGGATTCATTGAGGCCCTCGAAGACTTCCCGACAAACGAGCTCTCTCACCATGATGCAATGGCGGCAAGGATGGCTGACGCTGCATCTGACCGGCCCGTGGAGATCCAGCCTGATCGCCTGGAGCATCATGGCCCTGACCTCGTTTCAGGAATTTGAAACCGCCGCGCTGATGCAGATCGATCAATACCCAGTTACGTGGTCGGTCTGGCTGTTTGACGCACACGCCAATCGCCAACCGCTGAGCGACTCCATCAGAATGATTCTGGGGCCGCTTGCGATCGAACTGATCTTACTTGCACCGGCCCTATGGATGCTGTTCAGGCATGCTCCGAAGGCGGCAGTTCTGTCACTTACGCCTTCTTCTGCTTCTTCCGCGTACCCCGCGTATCGTCTGCGGAGCCTGCTCTGTCTGTTGCCCGGGATCGCATTGTTTCTTGTCTGGCCACTTTCGGTCAACTTACCGAGCGCATTGAGCGGATTAGGTACGTTGATGCAGAACGCTGGCTTGCTGCAAATGGCGGCAGAGCAAATTCTGACCTCGACGGGTTTTGCTGTGGCTGCGGCGATGCTGGCAATCAACTTGTCTGGAATGATGCAACCCGCTTCGAGACTGCCAGACACGCGTTCCCCGGGTCCGCAAGTCTTCAAGAAAGTCCTTTTGCTGCTGCTGATCCCTGGATTGATGGGTTCACTGGTTCTGAGCCTGCTTCTGATTGCCGCATTTCAAAGCAGTCTGCTGCGGCCGCTTTACGATACCTGGCTGCCGATGTTACTCGGACAGTCGCTGGCAATTCTTCCCCGGTCGTTTGCACTCGTGGTCACCATGAATCAGATGACAGAGCGATCCGCATTGCATTCGGCGTCACTGTTGATGAGTTCTCCGGACCTCAAAATTCGCCAGAGTGTCTCGAGCATCGTCTGGCGAATGACAACTTTCCGCTGGCTGCTGTGCGGGCTGGTGATTGCCCAGTGGTGTTTCTGGGATGTCACGACGACATCGATTCTCAGACCTGTCCAACTCGAACCTGTTGTGACACGCCTGTACAACGAGATGCACTATGGCCGCACGGAGTCACTGATGAGCCTCACTGTGCTCTCGTTGTTGATTCCGTTCGCCCTATGGGGATTGCTGGCCACTGCCACATGGCTGAAGGCTGTCGTCTGGCCGACGATTTCCGATCGCCCATGTTGAGGATTAATTCATCCATCGATGATCGAGCGTTTGCCCCTGAAACTCCCTGAAGTGACAGAGGACTTGCTCGGAAGAGGACTTGGTGTTTAACCGCGAATGGACGCGAATTCACGCGAATAGTTGCAGTGAGCCAATGAGGGGGCGTTTCGATGGTCTCGGTAACCGGCGAACTCCCTCAAGAAATGGCACAAATACAACTGAGTTCCCTATCTTGATTCATGACTTTATTCACGTCTATTTGCGTCCATTCGCGGTTCAGAACTGTTTTCCATCAACGCTTCAAGCGTTATTAACGACCTGACCTCCCCGGAGCTGGTCATCATCGAATGCTTTCTGTAATCCTGCGATGCGGACTTCATTTGTCATGGAAGCCAGAGATTTCAGGACCGCGCGGAGCTTGAAAAGTCGCTTTAGTCACGGACAACGACACTATTTTTCACGGGCTGACTGTTCACCGGGCTGCAGCAGTCAATAATGTCTCACTACGTTAACCCAGCAGAACCGCTTCTTCGTCAGGAACAGATCCTCGATGTCTCAGCCGGCCTACTCCGCAACACATAATCGCCCCACGACACTGGCAGAACTTCAGGCCAGCGGCTGGCAATCTCGATCCGTCAAAGCAGAAGTCCGGGACAACTTTCTCAAACTGCTCGCGAGCGGCACGGATCTCTTTCCCGGCATTCTGGGTTATGAGAACACCGTTATCCCCGAAATCAGCCTTGCGCTGCTGGCGGGACACGACATCCTGTTTCTTGGTGAAAAGGGTCAGGGCAAGAGCCGCATGATGCGTGCCCTGCCCCGTTTTCTTGATGATGCTATCCCTTATCTGGAGCTGCCCGGATGTCCGGTTCATGAAGATCCCTACAAGCCTATCACCTCACAAGGCAAACGTTGCATCGCTGAAAAGTCTCCCGACCAGATCCCGATTGCATGGTGGTCGCGTGAAGAGCGATACGCCGAACGGCTCGCCCCGGGAACAAAGTTCGCCGACATCATCGGAGAAATCGATCCCGC
>JBILXT010000586.1:0-3746 GCA_044378235.1 Planctomycetaceae bacterium | reverse complement strand
GCCTGATGCAATCGAACAAGAGGCGCATGTCACAGTCGGTGCTGTTGATTTCATCATGACCCGATGCTGGAACTAACGTCGTTCACGTAAAGTTTAACGCGATTGGAGAGTCGTAGGGCTCTTCAATCTGAGTCTTAAACCTTTGCGATTAGGCCCAAGGGGCCACGACAAGTCAGCCTGAGGCAACGCCTCAGGTAGCCTCGCTCGCACCACAATTTGCCCTGAAGGGGCAAGACAGAACGGGCTTGTTGAACCCTTTCAGGGTTCATTATTCGAAGGGACGTTAACCTTGGGAGGCGCTCATCCACGTTCGTGGATTCTCTTGCCCCAGGCTGATGTGTTTGAGCCTTTCAGGCCAAATAGCGATAGGGTCAACGCGCCCTGCGTTTCCCACAGAACCAGAAAAGACGCAGACGCATGCGGCTTGCCGTTAAACGAGATTGCCTACACCGTGCTGACACGCGGGCGTAGAAAAAAAAGAGCCGCGAAAACGCGTTAGCGTCGTCGCGGCTCATGAGAGATTTGAAGCTCGTAGTGCGGATTACTTCCGCTTGCTAACGGTTGTCATCGCCGTTTTTGCGACGGCAAAGCATTCGCGGATATCGGCAAGAGGATTCTTTTCGTTCTCTTCATACTCCAGAGAGAACGCTCCATTCGCCGGGAAGCCAGCTAACTGCAACTCCGTCAGAACTTCTTCAACGTTCAGATGGCCCTTGCCAAGAATCACGCCTTTTGTCTTGTCCTTCATTTCAGCGAAATCTTTGAGGTGAATGCCGTACAGACGGCCTTTCAACAGGCGAATCACTTCCGGAGCATTTTGGCCGGAGCGGATGTAATGCCCCAGATCCGCACACGCTCCGATTCGCTCGTCGTGATTTTCGATCACACGCAGCACATCAATCGCTTTGTTGTAACGATGTCCCGGGCCGTGGTTGTGAATAGCAATTCGAATGTCGAATTCTTTGACCAGTTCGTCGAGACTATCAAAGGAATCAAAATCCGGATCGGCCGAGATACACGGTGCACCGATCTTTTTGGCGAACTCAAAAGTCTTGCGATTCTCAGCGGCGTCTTTAGTGAACCGATTTACTCCGTGACCAGAGATAGTCAGTCCCAGACTCTCCAGTTGCTTCTTTGTGGCGGCGATTTCTTCATCGCTCGAATTAATCGCCAGCATGCCGCTGTAGAACTCAACCTGTTCAAATCCCAGATCCTTTGCATGCTGCAGTGCTTCTTCCCGCTTGTAGCCTCGCAGCGAGTAAAGCTGAATGCCCAGTTTTGGCAGCGTGGCATCCGTCGTGCGGGCCATTGCGGCTCTGGTGCCGAATGCGGCTCCGGCGGCGATCAAAGATGTTGTCTGAAGAAAACTGCGACGAGTCTGAAACGACACGGGATGCTCCGTATGAAGCCAGAGGAAGGAGGAAAAGGTCGGACCAACATTCTACGGAGCCCTGAAGCCCGCCACAAGCAGGCTGTGTCAGAAGCTGTCGTTCTCGGCAACTTTTAAAACGATGATGGTCTGATTGACTCGCGTTCACTCGCGAAATCGAAGAAAAGCTGGTTACATTCCAGGTTGGCGTCAGCAAGCTCGCCCCACCGATGATTTAGATGCATTAACGGACCAGAACTTTATGAATCGTCTGACTGCGATTGTACTGCTGGGACTCATATGGCCAGTGTCTGATGATCAGACCGCCAATGCGCAGGAGCAGGAGTTATCTCCGAAGCAGCTTGAGCAGGCCGTTGAACGCGCGATGCCGTTGTTGGAGATAGCTTCAGCCGAGACGGCTCGTCAGCGACAGTGCTTTACCTGCCATGGACAGGCAATGCCGATTGTTGCGTTGATCGAAGCAAGGCGACATGGTTTTGTGATCGATTCACAGAATCTGCAGCGGCAGCTGGACCACACGTATGCTCATCTGAATCGTTCGAAGAAACTCTATCAGGAAGGCAAGGGGACCGGCGGACAGGTCGATACTGCGGGCTGGGCTTTGTGGGGTCTTGAGGCTGGAAAACGCGACGCGGATGAGGTGACGGATGCCGTGATCGGATATCTCAAAGGCAAACAGGATTCGACGGGCGTCTGGAAATGTGCCAGCAGTCGTCCGCCGTCGGAGAAGAGTGATTTTGCCACCAGTTACCTCGCACTGCGAGCACTGGATGCCTTCGGAAACGAAAGCCGTAAAGAAGATATCGCCGCTGCCAAATCCAATGCGAAGAAATGGCTCGAGAGCGCCAAGCCACTGGAGACGGAAGACTTCGTGTTTCAACTCCTGACTCTGCCGTACGTTGAACTTGATCAACGCACGGCCGAACTGGCTGATCAATTGCAGCGTCAACAGCGAACCGATGGAGGATGGGCGCAACTGCCGGAACTCGACAGCGACGCCTATGCCACAGCGACGGTTCTGTATGCGCTTGCAGAGGCCGGCATGTCGGCCTCGGAGCCGGCCTTTCGTCGTGGTTTGGAATTTCTGATAAAGCAGCAGCAGCCCGATGGATCATGGCACGTCAAATCACGCAGCAAGCCGTTTCAACTTTACTTCGAGACAGGTTATCCGCATGGCAAAGACCAATTCATCTCGATGACGACAGCTTGTTGGGCAACCCTGGCACTGTTGCATGCGATGCCGGAAAAGACCCCGCCAGTAATCGAAACGCTGACGGGAACACAACCGCTGGAATGGCCCGAAGCGGATCTGTCAGGCCGTCTGATGATTGGAGCCCATCGCTTTATCGAATCTCGCATCAAAGTCGCAGACGGGCAACGTCGAGAAATGCCGATTGATGACGCGCGACGTACTGAGCTTCGTAAAGAATTGGAGAACGTGTTGGGTGTGGTCGAACAACGATTACCGGCGAGGCTGGAGCAATTCGGCGATCCCAACAATCCGGCACTTGTTTCAGAATCTGCAACTGCAAAAGTCTTTCAGGTACGCTGGCCGGTGTTTGCCAATGTGTTTGGCGAAGGACTGTGGGTTCAGCAGAAAGAGACGGCTCGAGGATGTTGTATTGTCGTGCCGGACAGCGATCAAACGCCCGAGCAACTTCTGGGACTCGCCGCAGGACTGCCCCCGGAGCAGCAGATTGCCGCCCGCCTGGCGGCTCAGGGATTTGATCTGCTGATTCCAGCGATCATTAGCCGGGACAAACTCGAAACAGAGGATGCTCGGACGCGACAAGCCGACATGACGCAGCGGGAGTGGATCTATCGGCAGGCGTTTCACATGGGACGACATGTTATCGGATACGATGTGCAGCGAATTCTCGGTGCCGTGGACTGGTTCGCTCAAAACAAACCCGCCACCGCGAAGATCGGGATCGTCGGCTATGGCGAAGGTGGCTTGCTGGCTCTGCATGCGGCGGCTATCGATCCCCGAATCGATATCACGCTGATTAGTGGCTATTTCAACAGCAGCGAAGCCATCTGGTCTGAACCGATCTATCGCAATGTCTGGCGACGTTCTCTTTCGCTGGGCAACGCTGAAGTTGCGTCCTTGATCATGCCTCGCGCACTGTTGATTGAGCACAGCGAGTTTCCTCTGGTCAAAGGTCACAAGGGTGATCTCAGCACACCAGCCAAGGAGAATATCAGGGCTGAATTCGATCGAATTCGTCATGAACAAAACGACGCACCTCGCCAGTTGATTGTGGGAAAGAATGATGAACCAACGACTCGCTGGTCAGACGAGACTCTGACGGCGTTTCTAAATCGATTTGATCTGAAGCCTTTAGAAGGGACGATT
>JBILXT010000585.1:0-3767 GCA_044378235.1 Planctomycetaceae bacterium | reverse complement strand
AGACCCGGATAGTAAACTCGTTCGATCAGTGGATGAGCATCCAGGAATCGAGCAATCTTCATGGCGTTACTTTGTTGAGCATCCATGCGGCAGCCCAGGGTTTTGATTCCTCGCAGCACCAGCCACGCATCAAACGGTGAGCAGGCCAGTCCGAGAGCATTGCAAATCCACGCGATCTTCTTCGCATGCTCTGGCGACTTGGAGACAACGCAGCCACCGACCACATCGGAGTGCCCGTTGATGTATTTGGTCGTGGAGTGCATCACGATGTCGACTCCAAAATCCAGTGGTCGCTGCAGATAAGGTGACAGAAACGTGTTGTCACAAATTGTGATCGCATTATGCTTGCGCGCCAGTTGGACAACGCCTGCCATATCCACAACCTTCAGCAGAGGGTTGCTGGGCGTCTCAATCCAGACTCCGCGAGTGGCCGGAGTAAACGCGGCGGCCACCTTTCCCAGATCTGTCATGTCGACGAACGTAAACGAGATTCCTTTTTCCTTCAGGAACTTGTCGAACAGTCGAAAGGTACCACCATACAAATCCGCCGGGGCCACAATATGGTCACCGGGGGAAAACAAAGCCATGGCACAGTGAACGGCCGACATGCCGGTTGAGGTTGCAACGCAGCCCACGCCGCCTTCCAGGGCGGCGATGTTTTCTTCCAGGGCCTTGCGAGTTGGATTGCCGGAGCGGGTGTAGTCGTATCCGGAGTTGCTTTCGAGACTGTTCCAGTAGAACGTGGACGTCGGATAAATCGGAGTCGTCACGCTGTTGTACTGCTGATCCTTGTGAACTCCGCCATGAATACATTGTGTTTCAAAATGCAGAGACGATTCTTCCGGTGTCGACATGAGTGATCCGTCAGGGAGAAAACAGGCTGAAGTTGGGTCGCGATCAGGATCGATCGCGTTGGAATTGCTGCAGTGACACGGCTTTTCCATGTCTGTTGCGGGCATTCTGCGAGAACGGCAGAAGATTGCAAACCTGGACTCGCCTCAGAAAACAGTTGTTCAGTGCCCGGAAAATCGCGATACTATGGGTCGGCGATGTTTTCCTGTATCTTAAGTGGATGATTCCCTTGTCAGACGACGCACAGAATCAAAAGTCTTCAGGCGGAAGCAAGGTTCAGCAACTCGGGGATTTTGAGCTGAAGAAAAAGCTGGGCAAAGGGGGCATGGGTGAGGTTTTCCTTGCCCGCCAGATCAGCCTCGATCGCATGGTCGCGTTAAAGACACTGACGAAGGAACTTGCCAAGAAGCCCGACTTTGTAGCTCGATTTGAGCGCGAAGCGAAGTCGATGGCGAAGATCGATCATCCCAACGTCGTAAAGATTTACGCCGTCGATTCTTACAAAGGCATTCACTTCGCGGCGATCGAGTACATTGATGGCCAGAGTGTGCAGAAGTGGCTGGATCATCTGGGCAAATTCTCCGTTGCCGATGCTGTCCATATTGCCATGGTCTGCGCGGAAGCATTGAAGCATGCTCATGCGGAGAACATGGTGCATCGGGATATCAAGCCCGACAACATGCTCATCACGAAGAAAGGTATCGTCAAAGTGGCCGACTTTGGTCTCGCCAAAGCCCTGGACGAGGATGTCTCTATGACCCAAAGCGGCACGGGACTCGGCACGCCACTTTACATGGCGCCGGAGCAGGCTCGTAACGCCAAATATGTTGATCATCGCAGCGACATCTATGCATTGGGTGCAACGCTTTATCATATGCTGACCGGCAAACTTCCGTTTACGGGCAACACCGCTCTTGAACTCATCATGGGGAAAGAGAAAGGCATCTACCCTCAAGCTCGCACGCTGCGTCCTGAAGTACCGGAGCGACTGGATCTGATTATTGACAAGATGATGGCCAGAGATCCAAACCATCGATACAAGTCCTGTGACGAAGTCGTCAAAGACCTGGCCAGTCTCGGACTGCATGGTGAAACGATTAGCTTTATCGAAGGTGCGGAGCCCGTAGGTCCCAGTCGTGGCGGAGCTACGACTTTTGCATCCACGAGCACCAACTCCCCGGTAAAGAAGACAGTTGCGGCAACTCAGGCAGTTGCAGGTGATACGGCCTCAAATTCAACTCGCATCTGGTACGTTCAGTTTGAAGACGCCAAAGGCAAGCTTGTCGTCGAGAAGCACTCGACGGGACGAATTCTGAAGATGCTCGCCTCGGGCCAGCTGACCGCAAAAGCCAAGACGAAGGCATCCTCTGACGGAACCTATTATCCGTTGGCTCAATTCCCGGAGTTCACGAAGGCTGTGGAAGACAGCCTCGCGAAGAAGACGGCTGCGGTTCGCAAAGAGGATATGAACAGCCTGTACAAAAAGGTGGAAAAGGAACAGAAGAACTTTTATCTCAAGCGAAAAGTGAAAGACTTTTTTCGCAACACCTTCGGAATCATTAAGCTGATCATCCTGCTCGCCGTAATCGGCGGTGCCTGCTGGTGGGTGATACCGCGATTGAAGCAAATCCCTGGTTTTATTGCTGAAAAGGTCGGAATGGGCGAAAAGAAGCCAGAGGAAACCGCCAACCCGGAAGGTGCTGCGACGCCTACTGTTGACCCGATGAATCCAGGCATTACGCCCTGACGAAATCAGCCATCTGAATAAAGGCCAAATCCCCTTAGCCCACTCCAACTGCTCTCCGATCTCCGTCTGTGATTTGCCCGCTCTCAAGGACTGGATCAGAAGCAGAAAATTGGCGCTGAGGTCATTTTGTTTTTCTTCTTTTGCCTGGAGTTCAGCCGTTAACTCGAAAAGATTGTTGGCAAGTTTTTCAGCGAGACGTTGCAACTGCATCACCAACGGCTTCAATTCAGCCGACGCACTCCGGCGAATGTTCTGAAAGTCTCTGCAGATTGTTTTCAATTCATTCGATTCAGTGTTCGCTTCGAAAGCTCCCTATGGATTCGCAGATGAGTCGTCGTTCGTTTGTTTCAGGAATCCAGTCTTCAACATGAGTTTTGTCAGGGCTGACGCTCGAGCTGGGTTCTCATCAGCAAGTTTTGCCAGTGTCGCATTCAGCTCCTCCTGCAACACCGAATGGCTCAACGCTCGCAACTTGTCTAACGTCGCTCCATCAAGCTGACTCGGAACGTTTGGCAATTGCTCGCCTTCTCTCAGCATGCGAATGACCGCCCGGAGACCTGCGGTAGACCTTAAACGCTCTGCTTCCTGCTCAAGAAGCAGTGCTTTGATACGTTCAATGTCCTCCTGGCTCATTCGCCATCTCTCATTGACTTAAAAAATGTCCCGGGCGAGGGGCGAACTCACAACCTTCGGCTTCGGAGGCAGCCCAAAACGACTCAACGGAAACGACGGAAAGTGTTGTCGCAGCTTTAGTTAAGGAAATCAAATCGCATAAGCGAACGCGTGCAGAATATCGCATTTCCCCTTTGTTTCAAGTGGTATCCGGGGCGATAAGTGGTAGAAAGTGGTAGTCGATTTTGAGGCTGAAACTGGATTCTTTTCGGACTCACTGAAGGACCGATATCGCGGGCATCCTCACCTAAATTTTTGGCCAATCCGTGTCATTATAAAGTGAGAGGAAACGTAGCTGTTGAAGAGCGGCGTCTCCTTTACTTTTGAGCTCCGCTGAGTGTCCGTCTGCCGTTGCAGATGATCGCTTAGCGGAGCTTTCTTTTTGCCTTCGCGGTGTGCGAGGGCAGTTGTGATTTTTCACGACTGCCCCGAGCACGGGCGGTCTTTGCGCGGAGGCTATTTTCAATGAACAGATCGTTGCTGAATCTGTCGCCAG
>JBILXT010000584.1:0-3774 GCA_044378235.1 Planctomycetaceae bacterium | reverse complement strand
GTGTTGTCTTCTTCTGTAACCACACTGCACACTTCTGCCGCTGGTGTTCCACGGAGGGCTGACGCCCTGCCGCTCGCCGGATGCTCATAGTGAAGCCTCCGGTTCAGAAACTTCACTTCCAGTTCCAGGTTCCGGCATCGGGCCAGTGACAGGTTGAAGCAGGATGATGCGTTCGACTTTGCGAGTCCTGATCGTGGCCAACGGGTCGACGGTTTGATCTTCAGTCAATGCGGGAGTCGCGGGGGACGTTGCAACGGTTGATGGACTGCCATTAGTCGCATCGTCAAGCGGTGAGTCCTGCGAAGTCGAATCGCCAAACACCAGCTTTAGTTTCTCCAGATCGGCCGCATTGACAAGCTGCATGCGAACTCGAATCGCCAGTGGAAGTGACTGCTGTTGCTCGCTGTTCCACGTCGATGCCCAGGACGAACCATTGAAGTATTCGAACCGGCAACTGACGACTTCCGGTATCAGGTCAAACTTCGGCACGTTCTGAACAGCGGCCTCTGCAGTCGGGGTTGCTCCGCCGGATTCCGCCTGAGCATCCGCGGGTGGAAACAGCAGCGTCTCCAGTGTTGTGCGATCGACCGAGGCATCGCTTTCTGCGGCAGAATCTTCAAGCAAGGAATCCTGCTGATTCAGTGCAGACTGCAGAGACAACGATTCGGTTTGGATTCGATAAAGCCCGGCCTGAAGAGACTGATTGCCCGTGATCATTCCCGGTGCCTGAAACTGCCAGACAATCGTCTGATACTCGGCGACTTCCGGGGCAACGCCTTCGACGCTGATCGAATCTTCGGGCGAAACAATCGGCTCGGGCGTTGGTGTCTCAGCGGGAATGGCGGGATCACCCGCTGGCAATGATGTGTTGGGGTTGTTTGATGTCTGACTGATGACGGGCGACGTTTCAATGATGGGTTGCTCAATGGAGAGCTTCATTGACGAACTGTTACCGACAAGAGAAACCTGGCTGGGGATTGCCAATGTGTCGCCTGATGTAAATCCCGCGAACACAGAGGGTTCATTCAGAGCCGGATCAGTGCCATTGCTGAGCGGATCAACGGCGGACGGATCCACGAGTGGTGCAGGTGGCTCGTCAAACGAAGACGATTCGCTGGTTATCTCCAGTGATGGCACAACTTTCGGATTCGTGTCCGGTGCCGAAACGCTTTGCAGATCACGCTCAAGCATTTGCAGAAGTGATCGCGTGAGTTGCTGCTCCGTCGCCTGAGCCTGCCCCGCGGTGAGATAGCTGTTGTACATCGACATCATGCCCCACACCACGGACATCAACGCCGCGACGAGAACAGCAGCGATCAGCATTTCGACGAGCGTGTAGCCGCCGCGGTTTAAGCGAACGCGCCGGGTTTCGCATGCAAGGTTTAACAAACGTCGTTGGCGGTTAGAGTCGGACGCCTCCCATGAGTCCCTTCTCCCCCGAAATCGGGGGAGAAGGTGGCCGATAGGCCGGATGAGGGGGCTTTCCTCAGCGGCGAGTGGACGATGTGAGTCGCCAGATCTTTGTACCAGGCAGGCGGAGTGCCTTCGCATTCGCTCGTCGCACCCTACCAATCTCAGTGTGTTCATGTAGGGTGTGACAAGTGAGCGAATGCGAACGCACGCACACCGCGTGTCCGGATCCTGGATGATACTCGGCCTCATAGCAGGCCTCCGGGTTGCGTCGAATCAGGCTGCAGAGAATTGGGTTCTTCCATGCCCTGCATCAGCTCATCAAACGCGCCTTCAGGAGGCGGTCCGGAGATCCATCGAGTCAGCGAGAATCGAATCGGTCGCGGCAGCGTTTGATCGCCCTGAAGAACTTCGACAGTCAATGCCCACATCCCAGGCTTAGCTGGCAGAAGCTCGATTCGAACCGAGTGACGCCACTCCGGATTGGTCTCATCGATTGTTGGTTCGACATCTTGCCGCTCCGTCGAAGAAAACGGGTCCTGAGCGTTCGCATCATCGGCGGTGTCTTCGATCGGTGCCGGGAGAGGAATCAACGGCATGGATTCGACGAGTTCCATCGGTCGCATGCCCAGCAGCAGCTCATTCAGCGTTTGTTCACAAAGCTGCTGAGCTTCAGAGTACAGTCTTGCCTTCTGCGATTGATCACGTCCCATCCCCGCCAGCCGCGCCAGCACTACCGCGCTGCCCATGAGGATGGCGGTGGCGATGATGACTTCGATTAATGAAAATGCGCGACGACTTTTTTGCGATGTTTGTAACCCCAGGGCGAGCGGCAGGGCGTCAGCCCTCCGTGTCGACCGCGCATTACAGGGAGGGCTGACGCCCTGCCGCTCGCCGGAGCGAAGAGACGACCTCATGGCAACGCCTCAGCCATGTCTGTCGGGGCGGAAGCTTGTGCCGGCGTGATGCGCGTGGGCGCCGAATAACTGGCCATAGCCGTGAGTCCTCGCACAGTCACATCCACCACAAAATCCCGCTGCCCGGCGACTCGAATCGTTGTGTCTTCTGTGCGACCACTGGGCTGAAAACGAATTGGATCGGACCAGCGTCGAAGGCCTGCTGTTAATGGGGCAGTAGTCGCAGCGTCGGAACTGATAGACTGCGTACCGATCTGATCCTGGCCTGGAACCGTCTTTTCGGACACTGGCTCAGCAAAAGTAACGCCAATCGGAAGTTGACCTTCTCGCAGAATTGTCGAATTCGAGCTGCTGATTTCCTCGCCATTGATCGGCTGTGCTGGGACTTCGGCGGACTCAGTGGTCAGTCCGGAAGGAGTCGTTGATGCCCCGGATGGATCTTCGAGCACTGAGATCGTGGCATTGACCGTGGCTGGTCTGCGCTCAATCACATAGCGTGCGCCAGCAATCTCGTAACGGAAGGAAACGGACGTGCCTTCTCGAATGGCCAGCGATCGTGCTTTGGCTAATGATGCCTGAATCTCTTTTGCAGCACCGGTGAGACGACTCTTGTCCAGAGGTCCGCGCATGGAGGGAAGAACAAGCCCCGCGACAGCCGCCAGCACAGCCATAACAATCAACAACTCTACGAGCGAAAATCCGCCGCGAGGTTGCCCTTGATTGTGATGGTGCGATGGTGTTTTCATGAGGGAGCAATCTGCTCTTTCCTGGAGACTCGCAACGACACAACTGTCGAGGCTGAGATCCACAGTTGTGCAGAGGCCGTTAAACCACCGGGGTAAACCCGGTGGCGTAAATTACAGATTGCCAAACGCTCCGTTGTTGCATTGGCGGTTACTCTTTCGCCTCAGAGCTTGAACCTTCGCTGCCTTCACCATCGCCGGTCCAGCTCACGATATCATCGTCGGTGTTCTCCTGACCGTCAGGACCGTAGGACCAGATGTCTGGTACGTTGATCTTGTTGTGGGTCGGTGGGTATTCGTAAGCATAGGCTTTGCCCCAGGGGTCGACCGGCAATTTTTCTGTCTTGATGTACGGACCATCCCAGCTGCCGCCGCCGCCTTCAGTTGAGGACGAGTCGCCCTCCGCAGGTGCCGATTCAGTGCTGGAGGAGTCTTCGGATGAGGAACCGCTGCCATCGGAACTGGGCTTTGAAACCAGAGCCGCGAGGCCTTCTTCTGTGGCCGGGAACTTATTCATATCAACCGCATAACGCTCCAGTGCCGATTGAAACATGCCGATCTGAGTTTTGACGGCGTTGATGTCGGCCTTCTGTTTGCTGCCCAGCAGGCGTGGACCGATCAAAGAAACCAGCAGCACAAGAATCGCCATCACGATCAGAAGTTCGGTCAGAGTAAAGCCGCTGCGAACGACATTGCTCTTTAGA
>JBILXT010000582.1:0-3791 GCA_044378235.1 Planctomycetaceae bacterium | reverse complement strand
CGTGACTTGTCGCACAAGTTGTCCACAGGCAGCGGCGATATCTGCCCCCAGAGAGTAGCGAATCGTGACTTTCAGGCCGGCATTTTTCAGAGAGTCTGAGAATTCTCTGATGACGGCCTGCCCGCTTCCCCGCAAGTGCGGCGCGTCGGCGATTGGGTTGAAGGGAATCAGATTGATGTGCACTCTAAGATCTCTAACCCATGCGGCCAGTGCTTGAGCCTGTTCCATAGAATCGTTGACGTCAGCCAGCATCAGGTACTCCAGCATCACCGGTCGTTTCTGAAGACGATTGACCTCTGAGAGAGCTCGTTTCAATTCCGGAAGTTGGTACTTACCCGCCAGCGGAATAATGGATCGACGAATTTCCTGATCCACGCTGTGCAGACTGAGTGCAAGGTTGACGCCGGGGAATCGCTGAGCAAAACGGACCATGGCCTCCGGGATCCCGACAGTTGAAATCAACAGACTTCCCAGTGAACGAGCAAACTGACGAGGATCCGTGAGGCATTCAATCGCCTCAAGCAGATTCTTCTCATTGTGAAAAGGCTCCCCCATTCCCATGAACACGATGTTGTGCAGCTGGCGATGTTCTGCGGTCAGAAGCTGCCCGGCCTGAACGACCTGATCGAGGATTTGAGCAGCGGTCAGGTTTTGAGCGATGCCCATCTGTCCGGTTGCGCAGAACGCACAGGCCGCTGCACAGCCAACCTGACTGGAAACGCAAAGTGTTGTTCGCCCCGAAGCAATCCGGAGAATCACAGTTTCAATGAACGTTCCCGTCTCGGTCCGGAACAGCAGCTTTGACGCGCCGTCGATCGCAGAATCATGCCGCTCTGAAAGTTCCAGGCAGTGCAGTTTCAGCTTCTGCGAAACCGCGATGTCCGACACCACTGCAGAATCAGGAAGGAACCTTTTCAGTAATCGATTGCGAAGCCGTCGAATCCCCTCGGGATTCCAGCGCAGGCTGATGCGAAGAGCTTCAAGAGCTTCGTTGTCGAACAGAGGAACCATTACATGCCAGTAATTCAGAATGGTGTCAACACAGGGGATAACTCGTCGATGTTCTCATGCTATGCGACCGGCGCACGCATCACTGCTGCTCCTTGATCACAGCAGTTCCCGCAAGATCTCTGGGGTGAGGATCAACGGCTCGTCCTGGCAACGAAGTCAGCACGACGCAGATCGTCTCCGTGCTGCGATCGGCCCAGGCCAAGGTTCCTGTTGAACCAGTATGGCCGAATGTTTCAGCTGAGCATCCTCGACTACCTGCAACTGCTCCCACACTAAAGCCGAGTCCTCGCGGAGTCAGTTCTGCGGCATTGTGATTGCGAATCATCAGTCTCGCGGTTTCTGGCTTGAGTGCTCGCCCCTGTTCTTGCAGGAACTCCGCAAGAAATCGGCCCACATCGGCTGCCGACGCATGAGTTCCGCCCCACGGCGCACCAAGGCCGCGCCAGTAGGAACTGTTCCAGTCCCATTCTTTGGCCGTCGGGTCGCCGGCACCAGCTTCTGGTGCCGCAAATTCTGTTTGGCAAGGTACGAAATCGCTCAGTTGAAATCGCCCCAGCCCTTGTGCGGAATGTTGCATCTGCAGCGGAGTAAGCACCGTCTTCTCAACGAGATCGCGAATGTTGGTGCCGCTGATGAGTTCGGCCACGTGCGTCGCGAGGAGAATCGCCATGCTGGAATAGCTGTAACGAGTTCTTGGCGTAAACAACAACGGCGTCCGGATGGCCTTATCGACAAACTGATTCAGGTCCGCATGGCTCCTCCGCAGAGCATCATTCTCGGGGAGTTGGTCGGGAAGTCCTGAGACATGAGTCATCAAGTCTCGCATGGTGATCTGCTCGCGACCTTCGCCCGTGAACTTTGGGAGAAATTTCTGCGCCGGATCTTCAAGTTGAAACTCGCCCTGATCGAACAGAGTCATTAACGCGGTTATGCAGATAGGTTTCGAAATGGAGCCCAGCAGAAACATCGCGTCGCCGGATCTGGCAGTCCCGAAGTGCTGAGTAAACGTTTCACCTTTTCGAATAACGCACAGAACCGCTGCGGAAACCTGCCCTGTCGAGGCTGATTTTTTCAGCCCCTCGCATGCCGCTTCATAACGGCCGTCCTGCACGGCAGAGAAAAGAGGTGTTGCGATCGTTGCAGCAACACCGCTGGAAAGAAAAGCTCGTCGATTCATGTGTGCTGACCAGATTGAGTGGTGCGATCACGTTGACGCAAATAAAGGCAAAAAGCCACACCGCATTCTTTCAGGTTAATCGGTGTCGTGAAAGCGGAACGGCGCGAGCCGTCCGGTGTCTGCGAAGAATTCGAAGACCATCACCGGACAGCTTGCGCTGTTCCACTAAAAGTGACGCCGTCGCGCCTCTACACTTCAATGCTGAACCGATCCTGTTAGTTCGTGTCTCGGGTCTCATGATGAAAATTGTTCAATTTGAACTCGCGCCGATCCATCAATTTCGATTTCTCAACGCAGGTCGCGGCTCGGGGGATTTCTACGAAGATCAACTTCCGGTGCATCACGCACGTGTTGAACAGCTGCCTGAAGGACTCAAGGCTCTCGTTGTCACGGCCGATTTGCAGGGGCGTGAGACGTTTGAGGATTCGGGCGGAGGACCACTGCGATTACTGGGAGAAGTCCTGCCGCAACGCCTGGTGGAAGACGTTTTCCCGGAACTATGTCTCGATGATTCTCAGGAAACAGGCGCCTTGCTGGCGGGCGATTTCTACACAGTGCCGGCCCTCGATAAACGTGGCGGTACGGGCGATGTTTCCGGAGTCTGGCATGAGTTTCGCCAATGGTTCGCGTGGGTCGCAGGCGTTGCCGGAAACCATGATTTGTTCGGCGATCAGAAGAAGGTTCAGCCCGATCGATTCGACCGAATGCACTTCCTCGAAGGAGACATCGCAGAAGTTAACGGATTGAGAATTGCCGGCCTGGGTGGCATTATTGGCAATCCTTCGAAACCGCAACGTCGAACAGCGGAAGACTATTCTCGCACGCTCAGTTCATTGCTGCGTGGCAAGCCAGACATTCTGTTGCTGCATGATGGTCCAGACGGCCTTGAGAATGCTCAGCCCGGAAACTCAATGATGCGGAATCTTCTGCAGGAAGAACCTCCGCGACTCGTCGTTCGAGGTCACAGTCACTGGGAAAATCCATTCGCGGAGTTCCCCTGTGGACTACAGGTTCTGAACGTGGATGCTCGTGTCGTTATCTTGACGGAATAGGTTTTTCGCAAATGGCCGGCAATAGCGCGGGCATTGCAGTTTACTTTGTGGAATCTCAAGAGAGGCGGACGACGCCATTCGGGGTTTGCAGCAACGCGGTCAATTCGATGATGGAGTTGTCCGCCGGTGCTTGCAGATTCAGAGAACCTTCAAAGCCAGCACACTCCAGCCAATCGTTGATGTTCCTTGCTTGCGGATGCACGGCTTCAAGTTTGATCATGGCAAGATTCGAATCCGGCAGCCGTGACGCCGGATGTGTTTCGCCCTTCCATTGAATGACTGAAGGAACAATTCCATCACAAACAAATCGTCCGTCGGAGGGAATCGTGATCTGCCACTCGAGCGTCCCTCGACTCATCTCTTCGACAGGTCCGACGTTTAGTTGAGGTAACTGAGCGACCCTCTGAATATCATTTGTTCGCATCACCCAACCGGCCAGGCGAGGTCGACTGTTGGCGGCAAGAGTATCCAGTTCAAACCATCGAGGTCTCTGCGGTGACGCCGCATTCGGGTCGATCGCGATCACTTCCAGATAGCACTGGTCGCCAAGT
>JBILXT010000581.1:0-3795 GCA_044378235.1 Planctomycetaceae bacterium | reverse complement strand
CCAGCTCGCCATCCACCTTGTCGAATTCCGCTCCGTAACCAATCAACTCTCGAATGCGCTGCGGGGCTTCATGGATGACCAACTGTACAACATCCTCATGGCACAGCCCTTTGCCGGCCGCGATCGTGTCCGCCACATGATTGGAAAAATCATCCAGCGGATCCAAAACCCCGGCAATTCCTCCCTGCGCGTAAGCGCTGTTGGAATGCTGAAGAGAATCTTTCGTCACAACAACTGTTCGCAGTGATGGATCAACCGCCAGAGCCGCCCGGATGCCTGCAATTCCGCCGCCGATGACCAGCACATCCGTAAACAGGTGAGGCACTCGCTTGGGATCAAACGGCACCAGATACCGACGCATGGATGGAATATGAATCGTGCGTGACTGCATCGCGAAAGCTCGCCAAACGAAAGAGACAAAAAAAGCCGCCCTGGAAATCCAGAGGCGGCTCATATTGTGGCATCATCGGGGCTCGATCAATAACCGATCAGCCGAGTTTCTGCAGAACATTATCGATAAGGTTGTACTGTTTGGCTTCATCCGCAGACATGAAATTGTCACGGTCAGTATCTTCTTCGATCTTCGTCAGCGTCTGCCCGGTGTGCTTCAGCAGAATATCGTTCATCTTGCCTTTGATTCGCAGCACTTCCTTGGCATGAATTTCCAGCTCGGTGGCTGTTCCTTCCATACCGGCCAGTGGCTGGTGAATCATGATGCGTGCATTTGGCAGAGCATTTCGCTTGCCCGGAGTGCCCGCCGTCAGAAGAATCGCACCCATGCTGGCTGCCTGGCCAATGCAATAGGTCGCCACGTCGCAGCTGATGTACTGCATTGTGTCGTAAATCGCCATGCCAGCGGTAATGGATCCACCAGGGCTGTTGATGTAGAAGTGAATATCAGCCTTGGGGTCATCGAACTGCAGGAACAGCAACTGAGCGACAATGCTGTTGGCCACATCGTCGTTCACTCCGCTGCCCAGGATCACGATGCGGTCCTTCAGCAGGCGGCTGTAAATATCCATCGCGCGTTCGTCGCGACCGTTTTTCTCAATCACATAAGGAACAAGTACTGTCATATCCGGCATCCCGCAGAGATGAGTTTTGATTCGACGTCAGCACGGCCATCCGAGCAATTCACTGTGTCAGTAAACTACTTCTTCTTTTCCTTAGGAGGGCGTTCCAGAATCTCATCGACCAGACCATACGCTTTGGCGTCGACGGCATTCAGATAGTGATCGCGCTGAGTGTCCTTGGCGATACGTTCGATTGGCTGCTTAGTGTGTTCTGCCAGAATCTCGTTCAGCAACTGACGAGCGGCCAGAATATCGCGAGCCTGAATTTCGATGTCCGAAACCTGGCCACCGACCTGACCATAAGGCTGGTGAATCATGATCTTGGAATGCTTCAGAGCAAACCTCTTTCCGGGTGCCCCGCCGGCCACAAGAATCGCTCCACCGCTGGCGGAAAGGCCGACGCTGTACGTGGCCACATCACACTCGACAAACTGCATGATGTCGTAGATGGCCAAAGTCGCGGTGACTGAACCACCTGGGGAGTTGATATAGAGATGAATGTCCTGATGACGATTCTCGGACTGCAGGAACAACATCTTCATGACGATCAGATTTGCACTGCCGTCATGAATCGGGCCGTCCAGAAAAATGATCCGATTGTCAAGCAGCAGATCGCCGACCGTCATCTGACGTTGTGCCGAGTATTCTCGGGCTGCCATTGGCATGTAGTCGAATCGCGGGTCCTTCATTCGCTTTATCCTGCTGAGAACTATTCTTCCTGGATCATCCGACCTGAATCAGGCCGGAGTATTTTCAGAATCGGTCTGTAAACAAAAACAGGCGTCGCGTCATCCTACGCGCGCCTGTCTGTTTCTTGTAGTTTCGATTATTCAGAATCCTCGGGAGTGGCATCGTCGATGAGACTTGAACTCATTCGGCCACACACCGCAATTCGCAGGGAGGCGGCATTCACAGCCTCGGCCGGCTTACGAGGAACCTCAGCAAAGGTCGCGGACGCAAGGATGAAATCCACAGCCTTTCGCTCACGCAACTGAGCTTCCAGATTCTCAATCATTCCGGTTTTGACCATTCGAGCACGCAGCTTGCGAACAGGCTCACCACTCTGGAATGACATCATCAACAATTCACGGTCAATGTCTGACTGATCGCACTCGATATTTTCGCGAGTTGCAATCTTGTCGAGCACGAAGTGTTCTTTGAGAGCCTGGCGAGTCGTCTCGAGAGCTTCCTGGCGGATCTGGCTTTCACGAGCCATGATCTGCTCCTGAGTAAACCCGGCCTGTGACATTTCGAGGACTTCACGTCGCAGAGCATTCTCAGTCTGCTGGCGTACCAGAGATTCTGGCAGATCCCAATCGGCTGAGGCTGTAATCTTGTCGAGAACCTGACGGCGAGTTTCCTGACGTTCCTGATACTCAACCTGGCGAGTCAGAGCACTGCGAAGCATGCCATCAAGTTCGGCCTCATCCGCTGCACCAAGTCGTTCACAGAATTCAGCATCCACCGTTGGGACCTGAAGATTCTGAACCTCTGAGACGCTGAACGTGACAGTCACTTTCTCGCCACGCATCTCAACGATTGGCGACTGCAGTGAAATCGTGATCTGACCTTCTCTCGAGTCGCCAGCTTTTGCACCCGCCATCAGCTGATCGAAGTTCTCCAGAGCGGAGTCCTGGAAGTTCAGTCGAGAAAACAGAGTGACAGAGACGTTCTTCGCCTCATTAATCATCTTGCCGTCATGCGTAAACGTAATATCGCAGACGATTGAATCACCAGCGGCCGCTGCAGCATCAGTCGTGACGCGTTCAGAATACGAAGAGATGAACTGCTCTTTGTAAGCTTTGAACTCTTCTTCTGATGGCTCAACTGTTGAGCGATTAATCTGAATGCCCGCATAATCCGGCAGATCAAAGTCCGGGCGAACTTCCACTTCAAATTCGTAGTGGAAATCACCCGTCTCTGGAATATCCAGGCTGTCTACGTCGATCTTTGGCTCGCTGATCGGCTCAATCTCGTACTCGTCCGACAGTTGCTCAAGACTTGCCAGCAACAGCTTTTGCTTGATGTCCGAGGTGATTTCCTTCTTGAACTTCTTCAGAAGGATGGCTCGCGGCACTTTGCCAACGCGGAAGCCGGGGACCTGAGCTTTTGAGCTCAATTCCGCAAGGGCATCATCGCGAATATCGGCGATATCAGCTTCTGGAATCGTGACGGAGACGTGCTTGCGGCATGAGCCGACATCACGAATCTGAACCTGGAGCGACATGCGATCGCTGTTCTCGTCAACACCTTCAGCAACCGCTTGACCTGCGTCAGAACTCATTCTCAACTTCCCAGAACTGTTAATGGCCGGCCTCCACCGGTTTTATTGGCCCGGGAGGCAATAAAAAAGAGCGGGTGAAGGGACTCGAACCCTCGACAATCACGTTGGCAACGTGATGCTCTACCAACTGAGCTACACCCGCAATGGTTTTGTGTTCCAGCGAAACACGATCAAATTGTAACGAATCAGTCTCTGGGAAAAGGCCGTTGACAGCAACTTCGCCAAAAATGACACGGTAAATCTCTTTACCGCCCACATTTGAGCCCCGCAAACACCCGTTCCAGACAGCCAGAAATAATGCTGGTTCGGCTGGAAGACCGCTTCGGGGCGGGATTATGAGAGTTTCCAGGCTTTCGTCAACAGTTTCATGGCCTTTTAGATTCGGAATTCACCCGCATCAATCTTCAGCCGACTCCCGGGAATGTCTGATTCCGTCCA
>JBILXT010000717.1:0-3109 GCA_044378235.1 Planctomycetaceae bacterium | reverse complement strand
GCCATCACAAGCATCCAAGGTCGTGTGGTCACCGGCTGATTCTCAATGAAGGATTGTTGTCGCTGCAACGTTTTCATCTGCTGGACTCCGCTTCGTACGGGTCAGT
The DNA here is from genome assembly GCA_044378235.1 of Planctomycetaceae bacterium. Taxonomy (GTDB): domain Bacteria; phylum Planctomycetota; class Planctomycetia; order Planctomycetales; family Planctomycetaceae; genus SXXK01. The sequence continues at coordinate 3,003 of JBILXT010000717.1, read as the reverse complement.
CGGGATGGGTCAAGGAAGTGGGTGGGGGAAACCACACGGCTCCGAACAATGGCTCGCTTTGACAGGATTATCCACATTGCGGGGCGTCATCGCGAGTCCAGTGCGTGGGGTGTTTTGGCTTTGCTTTTCCCGAAAGCGACGAACCAAAGGCCCACGATGAGCCACGCGGGTTGCGGCGAGAGGGCTTCAGCAAGAGGAATCGCCCGATCAGCCACTCGCGTGCACTTGCGTGTTAGGCCGCGTCTTCGCCTGGGCCTGCTTGCAGCCCTCGGCTCAATACGGCACGCAAGCGGCTACGCGTGTACCTTTGCAACAGAATGGGGTAGACGTTGACGACAACGTTGCCCACGCTCAGGTACACCGCCCAGCCAAGCCACCCGATGCTCCACGCCCATGCCGCAGACGCGACTCCGAGGGCCAACAATACGAGGTGGCCGCGCTCGCTCTGCTCGGTGCGCACGATGAAGTCAGCGGCTGAACGACGACCGCGGATCACGCGGAAGTCTGGATTGCTTCGCCTTTCCCAGCGGTTTGCGAAATCCCCATCCGGAGCGAACCAGCGAAAAAGCACAACGCCCAGCGCCTCGTAGCAGCGTCCCGTCCGCTCAAATCCCTGAACTCGAAAGTATGAGCGTGGCAGGAGCCACCAGAGCGAGATGCAAGCGACGACCACGAATACGAACGACGCCGGTGGCAAGAGAGCGCCGCTCCGATAGTGGAATGGCCTCAAAGGTCCCCACACGTAAAGCCAGAACATCAGCAGAGGTCCGAGCCAGCCGCCAGCCATACTCGCGAAAGGAAAGATATTCACGCCATGCGTTGGTGGGCCATGACGCGGTGCGTTGGTGCGAGACATCGACAGGCTTCCTCAACCCCGTGGGTTCGCCCTGCCGGCCGCGGTCAGCAGATCGCCGCCGAGGATGATCCACACCGCAGGATTCTATCCGCCGGCTGATCCATCGGCTGGCTAGAGCTGCGACGCCAGCATCGACAGGCCCACGCCTGCCTCGAAGCCAATCCCAAAGAGATTATGCCAAGAGCGGCTGGCATCCACTGCAAATGAGACGAGCCGTGCCAAGGCTGCCGCGCACCACGCTGCTCCAACGACGCCAAATACAGGCACGGACTGCGCAACCAAGCATCCGATGCCCAGGCAGATGAAAAAACCACCGTACGTGGCACGAACCTCCGAGGTGCCCAACGGCCCCTCGGGACGGATTCCAAGTACGCGGCTGACGGTGCCGGGCAACAGCAAGCCGAGGCAGCCGATCGCCGCGGTCACAGCAGCTCCGAAAGTCGGCAACATCATCATGTCGAGGGCATCCGAGTCTTGGCTCTAACGTCTCCGATCAAAAGCTCGCGGCCCACGCGTTGGCTGAATCGCGTCGACGATCAGGTCTCGCCCAAAACGGGAGTGACCGGCTTGGTCGGCTTTCTCGTTCAGTCCGCTCAAGACGACCATATTGTCGGCGTTTGCTCCTCCGCCGTGAAAAGCCAGCACCACCGGCATGGGCGTGCCGGGGTCATACTGTGGAGGCACATGCACCGGGTAGCTCCGGTGCATGCCTTTCAACGAAAGGGATCGCGTGTGATCACCGGGCCGCAAGCCTGCGTCACCGACGGCCATAAGCATCAAGAGCAGCGCGACAAGGCTCATCTGCTGCGACCTTATTGGCTGCCGAACGACCAAGGCAACCGGGCGGCGGCCACCGACACGAGATAGAGAACCCTGTTCAACCGCCGCTCCGGTTGACCGCGTTGTGGGGCGGGGTCTTGGTTCTTTCAATCTTTCTTGATGCGTTCATTCGACCAGTTGCCATCCTCATCTCGCTTGAATCTCACTCCGAGATGCGGCCATTCAAACTCCTGGATTGCCCACTCTCCCATTCGCTTGACTGCCATGAAGTCGATGGCCCCAGAGTACTCGTTGCACTTGAAGGCGACTCGTCCGGTGGCTCGCTCGTCCTCCGATGTGACATTGCAATCGGTAATGTATTGCGCCTGAATGACTGACGCGAACTCCTCGGCTTTGGACGCGTTCATGGCCTCAAGCAGTTTATTCGCGTTCACGAGTTTGCGGCTGAAGAGGTCCAAGTCCTTTTCACTGTCCTTCGGAAGTGGTTCGCCGTCTGGCTTGAAAGTCAGAAGCCAATAGGTCGGGGACTGATTTTCCTTTTTAGGCTTTTCGCCTTTGACCAACTTATCGAGGTCGTCGATCCTGACCGAAGCCGCCTTGGGGAGCAAGGTCTTCGCGATGCTCGGCGTGAGCTTTCCCTGATCTTGCGCCACACAGTTCGTCGCCACGAAGAGAACCGGTACGATTGCGATTAGGTACTTCATGAGTGATCTCCACGGCGAAACCATGTCGGACAAATCGAGATCGCTAGGCCATCACGCATGACTGACGCGCACAACGTGTGGTTCATGGCTGTTCTGCGGTTGTTTGCGGGTGATGTCGCCCAACGACCAAGGTAACCCGGCGGCGAGCATGACGGCGATGGTAGCCGCGTCTGCCACCGGCCGCCGTTCTGCGAGCGTCGATCGCCGCAAGACATCGACGAACTCGTCGGCTGACAAGGACGGCTCGATTTGACACGCGACGTCGCCCATTCGTGAATCCTCCTTCGCCGAACGATTGCGATCAGCGGCTCGCGACCACGGGCCTCCCATCAGGACCGATTTTATCGCGAGTCCGCTGCATCGCGTTGTTAGGCTCCTGCTTGCTCCTGCAAGAGAAATGGAACGATTGAGGGAATGCATTTGGCTAAGGCCGCGCCAGCATTTACGACCAAGTCGCGGCCGCTGGGCTCGCCAGCTACCACCCACACTTCGGTATCTTCCCGCTGGACGGCCACCACATCCGCCGTGTTCTTCAAGGCTTCGTAGATCGCAGAATCTAGGATTTGCTCCGATCCCGGGTCTCGCGCGAACTCTGCTAGGTAGACACCAACCTGCCATCGATACTCGCTTACCTCTTTCCACTTTGTTGCTTCAACGGATAAG
>JBILXT010000580.1:0-3808 GCA_044378235.1 Planctomycetaceae bacterium | reverse complement strand
TTCGGCATCCGATTTTTCCTGCTCCCATCGCTGAACGATCGGAAACATCCAGCGAGCCCACAGAAAATACTGAGCGACAAACAGCAGCAACAGACCGAACCCCGCAACAACCATTAACAGAACGCCCGGAATGATCACCGCGACCAAAGCGACAAAACTAGCCGCGAGGACGAACGCTGTCATCAGAGCGATGGCGACGGTGGGCGGCTGTGATGATTCGGACTTCTTCAAGCGATGGCCCCGGATTCGATAAGTTCCTGAAGCGTGGAGTAACGAAAGTCCATGCCCTCTTCGAGCGAATCTTTGATGCGGGCTTCCGACAGAAGATATCCCAGCATGCCTCCGGGACATTCAAACTCAATTTCATCAATCAGCCGACAACTGTCCGGAGTGACGATTTCAATTTTCTGAGCATGCTGCCAGGCTCGCAGCGGACCATCAATTTGAGATTCCAGGATCAGTATCTCGGAAGTCGTCAGATACTCGTGAGTTGCCCGCTGCTTGAAACCGTAAGCAGTAATCCGAAACTCGATGCGTTCACCAACCATCACTTCCGGCGGTGCCTTCACAATCTCAAGTTCCAGATCCGGATTGCTGATCTGCGGCAAATTGGCCGGTCGCCCCAGAAATGCTCGCAGAGCAGCAGGAACGCAGGTCAAAATCGGAGACGTTGATGTGAAGCTGGGCATGAGTCGAACTATTCCCACTCAATCGTTGCAGGTGGCTTTGAACTAATATCGTAGACCACTCGATTAATTCCGCGAACGGAATTTATGATTCGAGTCGAAATTCGTGCCAGCACCTCGTGCGGAAACTGGTACCAGTCGGCCGTCATAAAGTCTTCCGACTGAATGGCTCGCACGGCCGCCACGTTTTCGTACGTGCGATCGTCGCCCATGACGCCGACAGACTGGACCGGCAACAGCACGACAAACGCCTGCTGGATGTCTCGATAGAGTCCTGCGATGTGCAACTCTTCAATCAGGATTGCATCGGCTTCACGAATAATCCGCAAACGTTCTTCCGTGACATCGCCAAGGCAGCGAACGGCAAGCCCCGGACCAGGAAACGGATGACGCCAGACCATGGTTTCTGGCAATCCCAGTTCGAGACCCATGCGACGCACTTCGTCCTTGAAGAGATCTCGCAGAGGTTCGATCAGCTCAAATCCCAGCTCGGCCGGCAGTCCGCCGACATTGTGGTGAGATTTGATGGTCGCCGCGGGACCGTCCGGATTGGCACCGGATTCGATAACGTCCGGATACAGAGTTCCCTGGGCCAGATATTTCGCATTCGGGATCGACTTGGCTTCATCGCGGAAGACGTCAATAAACACTTTGCCGATAATCTTGCGTTTCTTTTGTGGATCAGAGACTCCGGCGAGTTCTCCCAGGAACCGAGCGGACGCATCGACAACATGCAGATCGGTCTTGAAATGCCCGTTGAAGTGCTCTTCGACCTGACCACGCTCATCTTTTCGCAGCAGACCGTTGTCGACAAAAATGCAGGACAGCTGATCGCCGATGGCTTCGGAAATCAAGGCGGCAACAACGGAGGAATCTACGCCGCCAGACAATCCGCAGATGACTCGATCGGTCCCAACGCGTTTTCGGATCAGTTCCTTCTGCTGTTCAATCAGCGAACTAATTCGCCACGTGCCCTGACATCCGCAGACATTGCGGACGAAGTTGCCCAGCAATTGTCCGCCGAATTCTGTATGCGTTACTTCCGGGTGAAACTGCAGCCCATAAATCGGCAATGTCTTGTGTTTCACAGCCGCGTTTGGACAGGTCGAAGTCGAAGCAATCGGATCGAAGTCACCGGTCAGGCTTTCGACCTGATCTCCGTGACTCATCCACGCGGTGAACGTTTGTGGAAGTCCGTCGAACAGCAGATTGCTGGCAACGGCTGTGCTGGATTGCGTACAAGGGGATCGGCCGAACTCCCGCGAATGAGCCGGCAGAATTCGTCCACCAAGCGTGTAGCAGGTGATCTGCATGCCGTAGCAAATGCCCAGTATGGGAATGCCCAGCTGAAAAATGGCGGGATCGATTTTCGGGGAACCTTCGCCATACACACTGGCGGGACCACCGGAAAGAATCAGGCCTTTGGGATTCAGAGCCTTGATTCGGTCAGCTGTCAGATCGTGCCGAACCAGTTGGCAGAAGACGTTTTGATCACGGACACGACGAGTGATCAGTTGAGCCGTCTGGCTTCCGAAGTCCATCACCAGGACCAGTTCGTCCTGAGCGGCGGCGGCGTTTTTTGCGGGCGATGAAGTCGAAGCGGAGGTGGAACCGGCCATGAGGAATCGACAGTCTCAGCAAAGACGGCACAAGGGCTGCAGATCTGCGGATTCGTTGACCGCGACGGTGCAAACCCGGACTGTGCCTGGTTACATTGCCTCGTCCCGATCCACGTCCTGCCGGGCCGAGGGAAAGCGAAACAGCTTAGCAGGCTGACTTCGGGCCGAACAGCATCGACCATTTTCTTTAACCACATATTCTCGATGTATCTTTTCCGATTAGCCGACCGCGTTTCCCGAGGTCTCCGTGAGATCTCGCCGGACCGACTTGCGCGGCATCGGGAGTTTCTGGTCCGCCAGCAGACTGAGACGGGCGGTTTTCGGGGCCGAGAAGGCGATGCCGACCTGTATTACACGGGTTTTGCCGTGCGAGCTCTGGCGGTCAGCGGCGGACTGGAAACCGACTGTCGCGACAAAATTGCGGAATATCTGGGTGCCATCGATCCACTGAGCCTCGGTGTGATCGATCTTCTGAGCTGGCTGTACAGTGCTCTGGTCGTTCAGGCGTCTGGCGGCCGGGACCTGCTGCAACACTCGCCGGTGGACTTTGCGGATCAGGTGACGGTTTCCGTGGAGAAGTTTCGCACAGCCGACGGTGGCTACGCAAAATCCACAGATGGGGCACTCGGCAGCACGTATCAGTCGTTCCTCGTCGCGCTGACTTATGAGCTCATGGGGCGGAAGATCCCAAGACGAAATGCCATGGTGCAGTTTCTCTACGATCGCCAGCGAAACGACGGCGGCTTTGTTGAGATTGCTCCGATGAAACGCAGCGGGACCAATCCCACGGCGGCCGCAGTCGCGCTGTTGAATCAGCTCAACGCGATGGATGATGACATCGCCGATGACGTCACGGGATTCCTGACCGATGTTGTGAGCGCCGAAGGTGGCTTCCAGGCGAATACTCGCATTCCCTTTGCGGACGGCCTGTCGACCTTCACGGGCCTATTGACGGCACAGGATCTGAAGCGACGCGATTTGATTCCACCGGACAGAATTCTGCATTGGCTCGGCACATCACTGGAGCTGGCGGCTGGCGGTTTTCGAGGTGCCAGCTGGGACCAACAGGCCGACGTGGAGTACACGTTTTACGGGCTTGGCATTCTGGGACTGTTGTATGCTCCTGCAGAATCCTGAAAGCCAATTTGCCGTCACCACTTACTTCGTCTGCAGCATGGATTATGGGGCGAGTAATGATCTCACCGGGATATTCACATCCCGCACAAAACTTCACTTGCCAGCCGCTTCGTAGATCTCGGCCAGCTGCACAGCGATGATTTCCAACTGTTTCAGATACTCTTGTTCCGGCAAGCTGTTTTTTTGTTCTCGCAGCTTTTCCAGCTGAGCCTCCAGGACGTCACGCTTTTCACGTTGCTCGGCAGTCAGACGGCGTTCTTCATCACTGCGAACAAAGTGCCAGCGAGCAGCAATGCGGCCATCGATGAGTTCTGGATTCTCAGCGTTCTCCGCAATGCGATCGCCGACATACAGCTCTGAGCGAAC
>JBILXT010000186.1:0-13522 GCA_044378235.1 Planctomycetaceae bacterium | reverse complement strand
ACGAACGCCCTCATCAGTCCCTGGACTACCGCACTCCGTGGGAAGTCCATAACAGCCGCTCCTGACCACGCCCGATCCACCTTAGCGATCGCCCCCGCTGGTCCGAAAACCGGGGTCCACTTCAGAATTCAATGAGTACCTCGCAAGTTTTGACGATTCGACCCTGAACGTCTGGAGGGAGCGAGGATTGCCCGAGAACAAGTCCGATTTCGAGTCCTGGTGGCGAGACATGAAAGTCAGCGACCATCTTTGTTCTCGCTGGTTTAAAAGAATCAAATCGAAAAACAGGCTATTGCTGCATTCGGTGATTCTTCGGAACAAAGCTGCCTAAATCTGTACTTCTCCCGTACTGCCCGATGGGACCTGGTGCCAGCTATCGAGGATACAGTATCTGTCTTCGAAGCCCTTATCTATGGCATCAAAGAATCGTTGCTTTTGTGCGCGGTTATCTTCCAGAAATACGCCGCGACTGAACAGCACATGTTGACAGAATTGCCATATCAATTGCGGCCTGCTTGAGCCGAGCAATGGTGCAACTCTTGAGATTACGGTCAATGCTGCCCTGCGTCCGTTCTCGTTCCAATAGGTGCAGTCGCGGATTTCGGTAGGTCGTAGATGCGTCCAATTCCGGGAGGGCGAAGCTCCTGCTGAGCCGCGAGTTTCCGTAGTCCATTGGCTCGGCAGCAGCCTCGCCGTCCCATGTTGCCAATCATCCGCGACTACACCCGCATCACAGAATGGCTCGAATACCCGGCCGACGACTTCGTCCCATTTCCAATCCGGATCGCGGTGCGTGACGGAGTCATCGTGGATGTCGATGGCAAGGACTCCAAGGCTTCGCTGAAGAACTTGATTTCCACGAAGTACGTCGTGGGCGATGCCGACGGCACGGACGTCACTCGGCTGCTGTGTCGGACGATTGATCTGGAGATGCAGAAGCCGGATGACAGCATTGCGGAACTTTCGGTGATTCGTCCGCTGTGGTGGCTGCAGGGGACGGGAGCGGCGGTTGGTGGCTCGATCGATATCGGGCTGCATGAGATCGGGTTGTCGGGCGAGGCGACGGTTCTGGCGATTGGGCCGTGCGATGTGGATTCTCGGAAAACGCGACCGGGGATGAGCATCGTGACCGGCACGATCCGGCATCGAAATGCGACGGTCTGGGATCTGACGTTTGAAGACCGCACCGAGGAAACACTCGGAGTCACAGCAAATCATCCGCTCTACTCCGAAACCCGCCACGCCTGGATCCCCGCCGGAGACCTGCAGCTCGATGAGGTCGTCAGAACGCTCAATGGTCATTCCACGCTCACGGCAAGAACTCAGCGTCCGAATCGCGAAACCGTCTTCAACCTCGAAGTCCACAGAAGCCATGCGTATCATGTGTCGGCTTTCGGTGTCCTGGCACATAATACTGGGTTGCCGTGTCCCGTTGCTACAAAAGGTTTTAGGACTCTCGACCATGGTGGAGCACATTCTGCTGCTCGACTCATCGAAGTAGAGATGGCTAACGGAACGAAACTTCTCGTACTCTACGAAGAGGTTTGGATAGGACGCACACTTTTCATGAAGGGAACCCATATTTGGGGAGGTACGAGAGGAGAGTTCGGAAAGGCAACATTGAAGCAGGCTCTAAAAGAGTTCGGCCAATCAATGAATGCCCGAGACGTCATCGTAGAGCCAGGTGTCCGATCCACGGGGCGAATGATTGGCAAGTTTCAGAGCATGTGGCAACAGTTCATGGAATAAGTTATGCACCGAGTGGTATTCGACAAGACGAACGACAATCAAGTCAACGTCATCGGGATGGTGATTCTCCTGCGGCAATACACGGACTTAGATTTGTTAACTGCCAAAGAAACGGTTGAAAAATGGTTGGCAGGCAAATCTGCAAGTGTGCCCTTGCGTGATGACAGTTCAAGAACGATGTTCATTGGTCTTGCTCAGTCACATGGGTTTGAGCTTCGATTGGTTTAGGCAGCGAGGTGATCCTCCGTACGGAATCCATTTGAAAAGTGGTTCGTCGACTTTGATTCATTTGGCGGAGTCAGATTGGTACATCCATGAAAGTTCACGATGCTTATTGAGAAACTGGTAGATGAAGTCTGTCACAAGCCTGGTCTCTACTTAGGTCAAAAATCGGTGATTCGTGCGAGGGCATTTATTGACGGATACCGATTGGCCTTTCTTGACAACGCGACAGTGGGAAGTGATTCCGAAGTGTTGCACCGTTTCAGGGATTTTGTCTTTGAAAAGTATTGCCCAATGTCTTCTGCCGGATGGGACGAAGTGCTGCTACATCATTCTGCGAATGATGCGGAGGCATTTGACATTTTCTGCGGTCTTTGGAAAAAGTTTTTGAGCGTCATTGAATCAAACGATTCATAGGTGCAAGTTAGGTCGCAAAACGGTCCACTTTCCGTTGCTGATTGGTGCGTTTTTGATTTTGATGACGAGCAGCTTGTTTTGCCATTAGCCGGCGACACTGGTATCAAGGATATCAAATGGCTCGAATTGTTCTAAAGCTCATCTCCATCGTTAGCCTCTCGCTTGGCCTCTGGCTTGGCTTCGACGGCAAGTCGTTTGATCTGTCGACACCATCAGCCTCGGCTGAAGCGGCAGCAACACCAGCCACACCGAAATACAAGTCAATCGAGATCCGCGATATCCAGCCAGCGGGTTACAAGGTTCTCGCGGACAATCCTCAAACGCCGGGACAGGCGGCGGGGGACTTTGGCGAGTTTGATCCAAAGACGTGGCAGGTTCATCGGTTTCTGATGACCAAGCCAAATGGCGGTTGGGTCAAAATCGGTTTGGCTCGGCCGGTGGAGTGGATTGAGTCGGTCGAACGCAACGACAGCGGACAGGTCTGGCTGGAGTTTGAAGAACTCGGCATCGCCGACTGGGCGACTCTGCAGGCGACGGAACCGTGTCCTGCTTACATCCTCGGCGAAGGCCGTCTGGTCACCGGCACGTTTGAGCATTCCTCGGGCGAAGTATTGAACCTGTTCATTGCGGGTGAAGCGACTCCCATTGGTTCGACGGCCAATCATCCCTTCTGGAGCGAAGACCGTCAGGACTTCGTGCAGGCCGGATCACTCAACCCCGGCGAACACCTCCGCCTCGCCGACGGCCGCACCACGACGCTCGAACGAACCGAACCCATCGCCGAACAACTCCCCGTCTACAACCTCGAAGTCGATGGCGAGCATGTCTACTTCGTTGGCGAATCCGGCGTGCTGGTGCATAATGCCGGGGATGCGTATCCGATACCTCAAAACACTCGTGGGCCTATTGGCAGAGAACTTATTGAGGAACCTGGGGTGTCCAAGTTTCTGGACGACCTCCCGAAGAAGCAACGAGCCACTGTTGATGACCTTCTGGATGATCTGGCTCACGACCGCCCTGGACGCAATCAACATGCGTTGCGTGGCGATCGTGCGGGACAATGGGCCGCTGATTTGCCCGGTGGCGGGGCTGGTCGTGGTGGCAGAAGATTGATCTTTCGATATCTCGAGGACGGTTCAATCTTGCTCGAAGAGATCATAACAGGACACCGCTATTAACAGGACTAATTCCGTGAGAGGCTCTTATTTCGAACCACGTGTAGTTCGTCACAGACTTGACGATGGTTCCGAAGAATTCGCTGTTCACGATGTCTATTTCCGAAGTAGCGGCCGAATTGAAGGCATGACAATTCACGCTCGTTCAGTGAGGTGCGGTTCTGTGGCCGGGTTACATGACTGGATCCTGAATCAGATCAGTGCAAATGTCGAGTCTGTAGTTTGTGGTGATCTTGGGTACGAACACACAATCGACGACTTGAAATGGTGGCTTCAAAAGCTTTGCGATCCAGTCATCGACTTCGACACTGATGGGTAGCATAAACGCAGGAGAGAGAAAAAGTCTGATGTCTGGACGACAACCGGTGACATTGGCCATTTAGTAGTAGTGGGCTGCTGTGTCGGACGATTGATCTGGAGATGCCGAAGCCGGATGGTAGCATTGCGGAACTGTCGGTGATTCGTCCGCAGTGGTGGCTGCAGTGGACGGGAGCGGCAGTTGGTGGCTCGATCGATATCGGGCTGCATGAGATTGGGCTGTCGGGCGAGGCGACGGTTCTGGCAATTGGGCCGTGCGATGTGGATTCTCGGGAAACGCGGCCAGGGATGAGCATCGTGACCGGCACGATCCGGCATCGCAATGCGACGGTCTGTTGATTTAATCCCCCCTGAGCCTGCCTCAGGGGCCCGTAGGCTTTTGCACCACTGAAGATCATCTGTTCTTTGCTGGTGCAAAAGCCATTAAACCCTCGACGCGGGGTCGGGGGCGACTCAATCAACACGCCGGAGTCACGACGGTCTGGGATCTGACGGTTGATTACCGGCCGATCAACATGCCGACGTATTCCTTGGCAAATGACCACGTACTGCCAAATGCCGCGCCGTTGGGAATCAGGGCTTCGATACGCTGACCAATCGTCGGAGTTTGCCCGGGCAGCGATGATCGAAAATCGGCGGGTAGCGGAACGGTCTTCAGTCCGTTGCGAGCCGCCAAACGGGTCGCTCGTGGAAGATGCCAAGCGGACGTCAGCAGACCGATTCGTAACGATGAATCCTTAAATCTCGCTCCCAGATTCTGCATTTCCTCGGATGTATTCTTACCACCAATTCGCTCGATTGATGACTCCGGAACTCCAAGTCGAGTCAGGATGTCCAGTGATGTATCGGCCGGATCAACTCCCGACGAATTCATCGACTCAATTCTTTGACCCGTCACCAAAAATTTCGTGGCCGGATCTTTGTGATACAATTGGGCTGCCAAAATCATTCGATCACCGGAGCTATTTCCCTGCAACCGACCATTGGCTCCCTGACTTCCGCCTCCTCCGAGGACCACCACAATATCAACGGAAGGCTCGGTCAGAGGATTGATCTGCACGTAAGAAGCTTCAAGTGATGAGGCCATGAACTCGGAGATGTAACCGCTGCCACCCAGCGAGTACGCAGCAAGGCAAAGCAACGACGTCCATCCACCCGCTGGCCGATCCGCTCTTCGCAGCGGCCAAAGTTGAAGACAGAGAGCGATCAGCATCAGCCAGACAAGTCCGCTGGGCATAAACAGAGCCGTGCCGATTTTCTCCGCGGCATCGCGCCCCAGTGCGAAGTACACAACGACCAGCAGCACGACAGTGCCAACAAAGACAACGGCAATTGATCGAAGCCATGACGAAGATACGTTCACTCGCGACTACTCTCCGGTTTCTGAACTGAAGTCTGACTCGGCCGACGTTGCAGCAATCTGGCTTCCACAATCAACAACTTCAGATGCGACTTCTTGTAAAAGAGTCGTTGCGTAAGTTCCCGCGGAGAGATCAAAACAAACCTCCAGAGCTCCATCAGCATTAAGACTCACCGAGACGTTTGATGGGAATTCCAGCATCTTTCGGCGAACGCCCGAAGTGAGTTTTGCGTAGCGTTCAAAATCCTGCGGTCGCAAGCCCAGCTTCTCCATTGCGGCCAGTTCCATCTGTTCAATATCGCCGCCAGCCGCCAACATCTCGGGGCCAGGCATCGGTCCAGCGGGAACAATGTCTGTCGTGACAGCGCCGTCCGGATAGCGATATGGCTTCGTGCCACCTTTTCGAATCACCACATCACCGGATTGAGGCAGGCCCGCATTTCCAGCGGCCACTCGTTGTGACAAAACCAGATTGAAGATCGATGACTGAACAGCACTCAACGCCAGACGCCGAAGAGTTCGTGATTGATTTTCCGGCCAGTGATCTTTCGGCAGTTTGCCCTTGAGAAATCGCAGACCATCAACAACCGTATTTCCGCCATGTCCAAATCTCTGCGGACCAAAATAATTCGGCAGACCGCTCTCCACCAATTGATTCAGTCTCGCCTCGACCGACTGCTGTTCCGCAGTCGTGAACAAACCAGTCGCTGATCGCAGTATGAGTCGAAATCGATTTCCCTTGAGATGTCCAGTTTTCAATTTGTTCTGATGGAACGTCGAACTGATGACTGTGACTTCATCGGAATTCAGTCGCTCGACATTAATCGCCAGACGCTTCGGGATTGAACAATACTGCCGAGTGATCGCATATCGATCCTTCTGCCCGGCCAGGCTCACATCCTTCGAAGGGATACCGAGCGTCCTGATGATTCGACTCACCAACTCCGGGGATGAGACACCGCGTTTTTCGATCCAGAGATAAGCATGCTCGCCCGCACCTGACAGTTGATAGGCGGGAATCTCTTCAACCTGAAAGTCTTCGATCGTCGTACGAATTCGACACGGCCCGATCACTGGTTGATGAAGCGAGGGAGGCTGAATAATCTGGGACAACGTCTCCGCGGGGAGTGCCATTGAATGCTAACTTTGATTTTGAGTAACTTGGTGGGAAAACAGTTCGACAAATACTGTAACCGATTCGCTACCCCGGAGCGCTGAGGAAAAAGCGGAGCAGGGCAGGGGACCGGCTTTTTTCAGGTTTGGGCGAGCTGATCTTCGAATCGCCCGACTTCGGAGTAGCCGGATTCGCGAGAATTCGGAGGCATTCCGGACGGCGCTGCGAATTCTCACGAATCCGGCTATGAGGAAAGTTGGCGACTCCATCCGAGAAAGTATTGGTCAGGGACTTTCGCCGAGTTTGCATATTGGAACGCTCTTCGACGTCAGCTGCCTCGGAAATCGTTCAAGAAAATCGGCACATACAAATGCAGTGTTCAAATGCCGACTAAATGCACAACTCGTAGGCAACACTGCGAAGAAAGTGTTGAACGAGCGATCAAGCGGGCCAGCTTCACAGAAACTCGGACATCCTACGGACGAAAAACAACTCCACGAAACACGGCAATTCTGTAACAGCATCGTTTGGAATGGTTCTTGGTTTCGTTTGGCACGCCTCTTGCTTTGCCATGGATCAGGAGGCAGTCAACGGTGTGGTGGGACTCGTTGGTTGCATAAACTCCGCAGGGGTTTGAAGGAGGGGAAGGTCAGGAAACTCGCCTGTTCCCGCTCACATGGGTGCGTGGCCCGAGCGGGAAGCTCCTGCCGAGAGAATTGCTTCGGTGGTTCTCGCGGTGGAAAAGGGGATGGATTCGTCCATCCCCTTTTCTGTTGCGCTATGCTTTTTTTGCGAGCTGGCAGGCCAGATGAAGATGCCGTGCCTGACGAGCTATCGCATCCCATAAGCGGATTCGATGAATCCATCTTCCGCCATGATCACCTCCGTATGACGCAGTCGCGTTAAGGACCATTGCGGAGATAACTTCCCTGAATCACAACCCGACGCGTCAGCGAGGGATCGGTGCCTTGCAGAGAAATTCCTCACTCACGTTTCGGGTTATCATTTCTTGCCCCAGCAAAACTGACTGTTCTTTCTCGAATGGTCCAAAGATGAACCGCGCCGCTGCAGCACTCTGCCGTTGCCCCGAATTGCAGATTGATTTCACCGCACGACGCCCGAAAACTGCTAGCTGGACGGCGCCATGTTCAAGAAAACCATTGAGAATACAAGCCCGAAGCGCCAGCGAGTGAATGAGTCGCAAAGTGTTCACTCGCTGGCGCTTCGGGCTTGTAAGGGAGCCGAACATGGCGCTGTCCAGCCAGGCAACGATTCCACAAAAGTAGTTGGCCGCGATCCGCAGCCTCCGCAAACTCAATTCCCCGGCAAAAAACGGCCATTCATTCACCAAAAACAAGGGATAGCCCTGAAATCTCACCTGTGCCAGGATACGGACGATTTCGTTGATCAGCATGGATGTTGAGGATTCTCGGAACATGAAACCGTTCGCCATGAAGTCGGGTGGTCGAGTACAGTTGCACTGGTGGGTTGTCGCAGGGATCGCGGCGGCGTTCTTTGTGTGGAGCTTCGACCTCATTCCGCGAGTTCACACGGCCTCCAGCGGATCGCTGGCCACATCGGATCCAGAGAATGGCAATACGCCATCACAGGATGAGGCCTTCGATGATGACTGGGCTCCTCAAGTCAAAAGCCACGGCACTCCTGAACCACAGGAATCAGAACTTGAGTTGCAGGACCCGTTTCGCCAAACCAGTGTTCATACAGTCCGCTCGGCCCATCACGAACTGACAGAGCCAGAAGAAGTCGACGCGGAGTATGGACTGACGGACACCGAGCAACCGAACCGGTCGATGCGTCGGGACCCCAACGTCACAGGTGCATCCTATGAAGGCGCTGAACCATCTGAGCCGAGCATCTCTTCAGAAGACTCTCCTCCCAAAGTGTTGCCTGCAGACGTTGCTGCCAAACTCCGAACGATCGACGACTGCCTGAAAGATGATCTTATTCTCGATGCGCATGCAGAACTCTCAGAGATCTACTGGAAGCACCCTGAACTTCGCAGCACCATTGATAACCGCATTCGTGAAACCGCCAGTCTCATTTTCACCAGCAACGAGCGACAGTTCGGAACACCACACCTTGTGGAATATGGTGAGACGCTGCAAGCGATCGCGAAACAGTATGAAGTCCCTTGGCAGTATCTGGCGCTGCTGAATCGAGTGACTCCGGAGAAACTTCAGGCTGGGCAGGAACTGAAAGTTGTCCGCGGCCCCTTTGGTGCCGTTGTGGACCTCAGTGCATTTACACTCACAGTTCATGCACACGGCTGGTATGTGAACAAGTACCGCATCGGCACGGGGCGAGATCACAAGACGCCTCTGGGTGAGTTCGTCGTTGAGGACAAACTGGAGAACCCAACCTGGTACAATCCTGATGGCGGAATTGTGGAGCCCGATGACCCAGAGAATCCGCTCGGAGAATACTGGCTGGGGCTTGGAAACCACATCGGTATTCACGGCACAAACGATCCGTCAACGATCGGACGTGCCGCGTCACGAGGCTGTATTCATCTGGGCGATTCGGAAATCGAGGAAGTCTTCAGTCTGCTGAGCACAGGATCGAAAGTCCTCATCCGAAAATAAGGGACCGATCATTCCATCACAGAGAAGTAGTTCAACACGGCGGCGTCGAATGCTTCCGGACTCAGCCGCAATGGCACAGAATGAAACTGGCAGTAGTTTCGTACCTGCAGCAATAAGTCACGGGGCTGACACAGGCGGAACGGACGCCCGATGCTCTTGTAGTGAGTATCGATCAGATAGCTGATGGTTGCCGAATCGTGTGCAAAATTCATCTTCTCACACATGATGCGGAACAGATCTCGAAACTCGGGCTCGGATGGATCAGGAACTTCGATCTTGTAAGGAATTCGTCGCAGGAACGCGCCGTCAACAAGATCCTTTGGCTCAAGATTTGTCGAGAACACGATCAACTGATCGAACGGAATCTGAATCTTCTTTCCGTTCGGCATGTTCAGAAAGTCGTAGCGTTTTTCGAGCGGCACGATCCAGCGATTCAACAGCATATCGACCGGCATCTTCTGTCGCCCGAAGTCGTCGATCACCAGAGTCCCGCAGTTGCTCTTCACCTGCAAAGGTGACTCGCAGATCTTTGATGTTGGGTTTAGCGATATTTCCAGTTCGTTCATTGTGAGTTCGCCGCCCGCGATTACGGTAGGGCGTTTGACCTGAACCCAGCGTCGGTCAATGTCGAGAGAATCCATGAGCCCGGAACTGGTATTGGGATCTTCCACCGCGGCATGAACAGCCGGGTCGAAGATTCGCATGATCTCTCCTTCAATGGCGATCGCGCGAGGAATCCAGACGGTGGTTCCGAAGGCTTCAGTCACTCGTTCTGCAATACTCGTCTTGCCGTTACCTGGCTCACCGAACAAGAACATCCCGCGACCCGAGTTGATGGCCGGTCCAAGACGATTCATCATCGCCTCGTTGATAATCAGCCCTTTGAATGCACGGCGCAGGTCCTCTTTTGTGACCACCTGTCCGGCAATCGACTGCGCGGAGACAGACGCAACATAATCCTCCAAAGAGACAGGTGCTGCTCCGAAATAGGTGCATTCTTCGACATAGCGCCGAGCTCGCTCACGACCGGATTCGGTGATCACGTATTCAGAGTCGCCCGTGGAAGTTGTCCCGGCCAGATCGATGTGTTTGTCCTGCCGCAGCTGTTTGAGCATCGGCTCGATAACTTTGTAGGGCAGCTTCACCTGATTGGCGATTTTACGGCTGGTCTCAATCCCCACTTGAAACAGGAAACGCATGATGATCTTCTCGACCATCACCGGAGGAATCCCGGCCTCGCGCATCGTGCGTGGCTGACGAGGAACAAAGCCTTCGGAGGACGACTTGCTCGCCTCACGACGCTCTGCTGGCGGCTCGCCGAGCAGCATGTTCACGCGATTAAATAATTCGTCGAGACCGTCTGTGGCAGAGTCTTTTCGGGCGGACTGAAGATTCGACACGCGACAGGCTCCTTCAAGAGTGAGCAGATCCAATGGGTAGTATTCTGGATGTAGGTCACCGTTGACGAATCGTCAAACCGTGTTGCAACTCATCCACATTTGAACAGAATGCGGGGATGCGAGCGGTGCGGTTGTGAGACTTCTGAGTCACATAGTCAGGAATTCGATACGATCTGATTCTTCCGAACGACCGGAATACCTGACATCTTCTCACCCGATAACCACTCGCCGGACATGAACCTGTTCGAAGACCACGGACTCGTATCACAACTCATAGTCATCAACACTGTTCCTTATCGAGGACGCCCGAATGAAATTTGCAATTTGTCACGAGCTCTATGAAAACGTCGACTGGGCCACACAATGCCGGCTTATGGCGGAAGCTGGATACAAGGGGATCGAAGTTGCGCCGTTCACGATCTCGCTCGACCTTCCTTCTGTCCCGATGTCTGTCTACGAAAACATGCGAGACGAGGCTGCAAGACATGGACTGGAGATCATCGGCCTTCACTGGATGCTGGCCAAAACCACAGGTCTTTACCTGACCAGCCCTGACAGCGAAGTCCGCAGAAAGACAGCCGAATACCTGCGATTGCTGGCCAGGGTTTGCCGAGCCCTCGGAGGTACGGTCATGGTCTTTGGCTCTCCGTTTCAGCGAAACCTTCTGCCCGGAGTTACTGCGGAACAAGCGGCAGATTTTGCCGTTGAAGTCTTCCGCTCTGTGACAGACACCTTTGCCGAGCAACAGGTCGTACTTTGCCTGGAGCCGCTCACACCGAAAGAGACCGACTTCATCAACACCTGTGACGATGCGATGGAGATCATCCGAAGAGTCGATCACCCGACCGTGATGCTGCATCAGGATGTCAAAGCAATGTTGGGCGCAGAGACGGAATCGATCCCGTCATTGATCCATCGTCACAAAAATTTTTGTAAACATTTTCATGTCAACGACACCAATCTTCTCGGTCCGGGCATGGGAGAAACGGACTACCATCCGATTCTGAAGGCTCTCATTGAGTCCGGATATGATGGTTGGGTTTCGGTCGAAGTGTTCGACTATAAGCCCGGCGCGCAGCACATTGCAGTGCAGAGTATTGAGTACATGAAACGTGTTCTGAGTGACCTGCAGAGAGAAGGAATTTCAGGCTGATCAACAAGCCTGCCAGCAGGCCACCACGTTAAAAAAACACGATAAAAAACTGCATTTTTGAAACAAGAGCGACAAAGAAGCGGTTCATAAAAACAAGATCACTCAACAACTCGAGCGACGCGTTTTAAGACCGTACCATGATGACTCATTGATGATGAGTGAGACCTCTTGATGACCTCAAAGAGTCTTCTTCAGTGATCAAAAACGAACCTCATCATTGAGTCCATCTTGATGCTCATCATCACTCTGCGAGAGCCTCATAAAGTGTGATGATGAGGGCTCAAAAAAAAGTTGTCACGAGGGCGGGAAACCCGCGCATCAGTCTTGCGTTATTCAAACGATCACCTACGATTCCGATCACCAACAGCAGATTCTGTTGTTTGTTAATCGGATGCACGTAGCGAAGGAATCGCCTCACAGCGGACTTCAAGACGGTCATCAGCAAAGAAAGGAATCTGCATCATCTTTGTCATGGGGACATTGATGATCTGATGTTTTGGTCTGTGGTTGTTCCTGCTTGTTTTTAAGCCCGGTAAGCTTCGGCAGGACAGCCGCTCAAGTTCAATTTTTTTTGGAGGAACGTACAGTGGCAAAGAAAGCTGCAAAGAAGGCCGCAAAGAAGGCTGCAACCGCTAAACCAGCTGCTAAGAAGGCTGCAAAGAAGGCTGCAAAGAAGAAGTAGTCTTCTGACTTCTTCGGAGATCTTCCGGCGGCTGGTAGTGCAAACTACCAGCCGTTTTTTATTGCGCTGATGGTTGGTCACTCAGTCGCAATTCATCTGCTCCCAGTGACATGGTTGAGTCAATCACTCCCGGCTTCTCACAGCCCTCACTCGCATGGAGCCGAATCTGCCTTGCGTCGACCTGTTTGGCTCATCGCTGCTTGATGAGGGCCCACACTGTGCAGCTAGGTTCATCAGCAATGAACATCACGTTGCACAGAGAGCTGCTCACTCACCAACACGCCTTTGCAACACCCGTTCACTTCAACAACTCACCGGGTGCGCGAAGCACGTCGCGTGTCGACAACTCAGCCAATGGCCTTGAGCCGAGACAGACATTCACAACATGTCACAATGAGTCACTTCGTTATTCACCCGAGGTGAATTGAAAGCTGAAGAGATCAGCATCATGCAACTCCACCTCGATTTGCACATCACCATCAGGCACTGCAATGATCCCGGATTCATCCCTCCAATGAATTTGCTGATTCGAACAGCTCGCCCTGATCGCATTGCAATCAGACAAAGCGTGCCCCGGAAGTGGCTTACCATTGGAATCAAGCAGCCCCACGCGGAGTTCGCCGCCGTGACGAATATCGGCAGTAACGAACAACGCTCGACCGCCAGACTTTATGACCGGAGTCTGAAATCGGCCGACCGAGGCACCTGCTGAAGCCGAGACGAGGCGATCCTTTTTTGCCACAGCACGGCTGTACACTCGCTGATTCGAGGCGTTCGCCAGCGTATCGAGATTGGTTTCTTCGTGCTTCAGTCGAGATGCACCGAAGTAGAACCAAATCTCGTCACCAACCTCCATGCAACCATTGGCCATATACAAAGACCCGCTGTCAAATTCGCCATCAGCCCCAAGTGCGACGAATGGGGTCTGACGATCAGGCCACGTCCAGTTTTCACCGTCGCTGCTGAACGCGACGTGGATGTCCAAAGTATCCTTCCTGTGACTGAACAGACTCGGAAACATCATCATAAGGTCTGCTCTGCCAGGATACGGTACGCAAGCAGGATTGTAGAGGTCCGTCTGCTCCGGATGTTGCTCATCTGTCTGCAACACGAGTGACAGCGGCGGAAATGATTCGAAGTGATCACTCACCGAACGCCCAATCGCGCGGCCTCGTCCTCCAACTCGCCCATAGAGAACGTACCTGCCGAGCACAGGATTCCAGGTTCCCGAATACTGGCTGTCGGCAAATACCTGGCAGATCGGCTTCTCCAGTCTTGTCCAATTCAGACCATCGGGTGATATCATGCCAGCAACATAATAAGGTCGCT
>JBILXT010000185.1:0-13569 GCA_044378235.1 Planctomycetaceae bacterium | reverse complement strand
TCGGGGCTAAACGCCACGTTGTCTACATATTCTTCATGTCCCTTGAGCGTTCGGAGTTCCTCGCCCGTCGCCGCATCCCAAAATCTGACACTATTGCTGTCATAACTTCCCGACGCTAATCGCATGCCGTCAGGGCTAAATGAGATGCTCGTGACGCGAGTGCCGTGTCCATTGAGTGTACGAAGTTCTTCTCCGGTCTTCGCGTCCCAAAGCTTGATGGTGTGATCATCACTTCCTGACACCAGAAGCTTTCCATCGGGGCTGAAAGACACCGTACTGACCCAACCTGTATGGCCCTTCATCGCGCGAAGCTCTTCACCGGTCGCCGTGTCCCATAGTTTGAAACGATGATCATTGTCCGCACCTCCCGACACGAGCTGTGTACCGTCCGGGCGGAAAGAGATACTTGTGACAACTTGTTCATGCCCCTTGAGAGTACGGAGTTCTTTACCGGTCTCCGCGTCCCATAGTTTGATGCACGCATCATAACTTCCCGATGCAATAGAAGTGCCGTCCGGGCTGAACGAGACACAGGTGACTGAACCTTCATGCCCTTGCAACGTGCGAAGTTGTTCTCCAGTCGCCACATCCCAAAGTTTGACCGTTTTATCGCCACTGCCCGATACCAAGCGTCTTCCGTCCGGGCTGAACGACACACTGGTGACGTCAGTTTCATGCCCTTTGAACGTGCGGAGTTCTTCGCCAGTCAATACCTCCCACAATTTGATGGTCGTGTCATTATTGCCTGATACTATACGCGTTCTGTCGGGACTGAATGAAGCACTGATTACGTAACCTTCATGACCTTTGAGTGAGCGAACGCTTTCACCGGTTGCCGCATCCCAAATCACTATGTTATTGCCTCCTGTTAAGAGGCGTGTCCCGTCGGGGCTAAATTCCACGAAGCCGACGCCCGTTTCATGGACTTCGAGAGTGCGGAGTTCTCCACCCGTCGCGATGTCCCAAAGTTTGACCGTACCGTCATCACTCCCAGACGTCAGGCGGGTGCCGTCCGGGCTGAACGCCACGCTTGTGACGCGACCTTCATGCCCATAGAGAGTGCGGTGGCGTTCGCCGGTCGCTGCGTCCCACAATCGAACGGTGTTATCATGACTGCCCGACGCAATTCGCGCGCCGTCCGGGCTGAACGAGACGCTGAAGACGCCGCTGTTAAGGTTGACACCACGATCATGCTCTTTAAGCGTGAAAACTTCTTCGCCGGTCGTTGCGTCCCAAAGTTTGACTGAGTCGTCCCAGCTTCCGGACACAAGGCGTGTGTCGTCAGGACTGAAAGCAACACAGTTGACGAATTCTTCATGTCCGTTGAGTGTACGGATTTCTATACCAGTCTCCGCGTCCCAGAGTTTTACCGTAGTGTCGTTACTTCCCGAAATCAAGCGTCTTCCGTCCGAGCTGAACGACACGCTATCGACTTCACGCTCATGCCCTTTGAATGTGCGGAGTTCTTCTCCGGTTGTTTTGTCCCACAGTTTGATCGTGTTATCATGACTGCCCGACACAATTCGTTCGCCGTCCGGGCTGAACGAGACGCTGGTGACACGACTCTCATGTCCCTTCAGCGTGAGGAGTTCTTCACCAGTCGTCGCATCCCACAGTTTGATCGTGTTGTCATCACTTCCCGAAACGAGGCGAGTGCCGCCAGGGCTGAACGAGACGCTGTTGACACAACTCTCATGTCCCTTGAGCGTGCGGAGTGCTTCACCGGTCGCCGCGTCCCACAGTTTGATCGTGTTGTCATCACTTCCCGACACGAGGCGAGTGCCGTCAGGACTGAACGAGACGCTGTTGACACAATACTCATGTCCCTTGAGCGTGACCGGTGAGCCTTCCAGTTCTTTTGCAGCCAAACGCCATTCGAAATTGCGATATTGGCGTGGAACGTCATTCAGGAATTTTTTTGCCTCCGTGACACGCCCCTCTTCCTTGCGAGTCAATGCAAGAAAATAATTCGATCGTGCCAGTGTGGCTTCCGTTTGATTCTTTGCGGCAATTGCCTCGCTGGCCGCTGTCCTGGCTCGCGATTCCGATGCTTTCGCCTGTTCTTCGGATCGTTGTGCAACGTCGGCGAGGGTCGTGGCCTTAGTTTCCGCCTTGCGAGCTTTGCCTTCGGCGCTTCTGGCGTTTGCCGCCTCCTCTTTGGCAGAAACTCCAAACCACACCGAAACCATGGTTCCCAGAACCATTGCGATCATCGTCGCCGCCGTCAGCCCGGAGACTAGAGGATTCCGTTTCACCCACCGATAAGCTCGTTCTGCGTTAGAAACGGCTCTCGCCTGAATCGGTTCCCCGCGCAGCCAGCGGCCCAGATCGTCAGCCAGGGCTTTCGCGGACTCATACCGTTTTTTTGGTTCCTTCTGCAGAGCCTTGTGGCAGATGGTTTCGAGGTCTCTTTGAATCTCCGGGTTGATCGTGGAGACACTGACCGGTTCACGTTCCATGACCTGCAGCAGCGTGTCCATGGGATTGGCCGCCTGGAACGGCGGTCGGCCCGTGAGCAGGCAATAGAGGATCGCACCGAGCGAATACACATCCGACAATGGCCCGACTTCGCTGGTCTTCCCAGCCGCTTGTTCTGGTGGCATGTAACTGGGAGTACCCATTACGGCGCCAGTGCGAGTCATGCCGCTGTCATTGTCGGTCTTTCGAGCAAGTCCGAAGTCGGTAACCTTGGGGTCGCCGTTCTGGTCCAGGAGTACGTTGGCGGGTTTAAGGTCTCGATGAATCACGTTGCGACTATGAGCAAACCCGATGGCTTCCGCAATCTTCCTCGTCAGCTCAGCCGCTTCTTTCGGAGGCAGTGGTCCGTTGCGGACTCGATCCGCCAGACTGCAGCCATCCACATAGCCCATGGAGAAAAAGTGCTGGCCTTCGTGCTGACCGATTTCATAAATCGGCACGATTCCCGCATGATCCAGATTGGCGGCCGCTTCGGCTTCTGTTCGGAATCGCTGAACATCTTCTTCCGACGCAAACTGTCCCGCCAAAATCATCTTCAACGCGACGACTCGATTCAGATTCGTCTGGCGAGCTTTATAAACCACGCCCATCCCGCCACGAGCGATCTCGCTGATCAGTTCATAGTCACCAAAGTAACGAACGCGAGATTCGACAGAAACCTGCGACGACAAATTCCCGACCGGCACATAAGTGGCGTCCGAATCAACCGGGGGAACAAAGGTCGCATCGTCGATGCCGTTCACCGGTATCACCGTCGCAAACTCATCGGCCTGATGACTTGAAGGCAAGTCTTTGGGCGTCGGCAAGGTGGAGTCGTCGAAGGACTCGGGCGAAGGATCATTATTCGTCGGCATTGCGGTTCAGCTCGCTGGCAGACTCGATAAGCACTCCACATTTGGGGCAGAAAGAACCGCCGGAATGCTCCACGTCACATTACTCTCCATAGGTTACCAACGGCATCCGAAGAGGGAAGCCTGTGCCGAACCGCCCACGGCATGCAGGTCAAATCCGCTGCATAGTTCTGACTTGCAGGCCTGTCGAGTCTATTCTTCGGGGCTCTCGAGACCGAATGCGATGGCGGCATCGGCGTCGGCTTTCTCGGGCTGGCCGAGTTGTCGCCAGGCGGAGGCTCGGCCATGATATAGACCCGAGTTCAATGGTTTGAGTTCGATCGCCTTCGTGAAGTCTGCAATCGACTTTTCATACTCCCCGGTGTCATGGTAAAGCTTCCCTCGATTCGCCAACATGTCTGCATCATTGGGGGTACGACTGAGTGCCGCCGTATAATCCTCAAGTGCCTCTGGGTATTTCATCAAGTACCATTTCGACGCCGCGCGACCTGCGAGACCCTGCACAGAATCGGGACATCTGACCAAAAGCTGGTTGGCCACGTCTAATGCTCGCTGATGCATTCCTCGTTCGTTCAGGCTCAGGATTTCGGCCACCTGAGCAGCCTCATGCTTTTGCTCCACCAGCAACGCGTCACGTTTGGCGTTCTCAGTGTCTCCCAGCAGATGAAACGCCTGTCTTCGTGATTCATAAATCTGCTCGTCTTCGGGATAGAGTTGAATCAGTACTTCCAGATCTTTCATGGCCTCGGTTGCACGCTCCGCCTGCAGCAGCAGGTTGACTCTCTTCAGGCGGACACCATCATTCGTGGCTGCATCAGTGCCAGCATTCTCAAGACATGCTGAGAGACTTACGATGGCTCCATCGATATCTCCGGTTTCTTCCAGAGAAAGTGCAAGATAGTATTGAGCATCGAAGTCCTTAGGATCCTGCTCGAGCGCAGTCTTTGCATCGTTGATCGCAGCATCGTATTGCCCCAGTTCGTACCTGACCCGAGCTCGCTGAGACCATGCGTAGGTGTAACTGGGATCCAGTTCCAGAGACTTTGAGAGGTCCTCCTTTGCCAAATCCAGCTGTTCGACTCGCAATCGAGAGGCACCTCGAATTGCGTAGGCCCATGCCAATCCGGGGTCCCTGCGAATCGCCTGATTGCAATCCCGAACGGTTTCTGAAAATCGTTCCAATTCCAACTGGGCGGCACCGCGTATGGCGTATGTGAACGCGTCGTGCTCAATGGTTTCCAGAGCCAAACTGCAGTGGTCCACCGCGTTCTGAAACTGGTTCTCCTGAAACGCAATCCATCCCAGTACTCGGTGACTGAATCCGATTCCGGGGTCTAAACGGATGGCATTCTGACAGCATTCTTTCGCTCGATCGTATGCAGCACCGTTACTCAGAACGTGTCCGCGAACAGCATGAGTCCAGGCCAGGCCCGGAGCGGACTCAACCGCACGCCGAGACAGGAGATCCGCTTGTTGATCGTCTCCGTGATCCAGAAGTGACACAGCCTGATTCGCGTATGAAATAGCCATCCAGTCAGTCGAGGTCCATCCGATCGTGATTGCGAGCAGTGCATAAGCTCCCCCGGTCATGAATCCCAATTTTTGGCCACACGCATGACCGAATGAAATGGCCGGAATGAACTCCGGTGGAGTTTCCGCAGAAACAAAACCAGGAGTCCACAAGCTGGTTCCAGTCAACTGCCACCCAACACGCGTTCGATACATCACGATTAACGAGAGAATCATGGCCATCGCGCTGACAGCAAGCAAACCTGAAGGGAGATAAACCGAATTACCAACGGTGACATCGAACTCGCCGGACTGGAGCCATCTCAACTGCATGAAGGCCATAAAGTTGTTAAGGCCATGAACCAACATCGGAACCACGAGCGATTTTGACGACAGGTAGACGAAGTGCAGAATGATGCCCAGCAGGAACGTATAAATCGCCTGATCAGGCATCACATGACAAAGCCCAAACAACAGTGATGTCAGCAGGACTCCCGGAATGGGACCGTATTTCGCGATCAGACCCCGCCCTATGAAGGCTCGAAAAAAGATTTCCTCGGCCACCGCCGGCAGGCAACATCCCACCAACAAGACGATCGGGAGAGGCTGTCGTGCCAGAGTGGCGTACATGTCCATATACGGCGCCCAGTCAATTGCAAGCACCGAAGTTTGCCAGCACACCACCGACAGAACGCCGTTCATCAAGAGATAGACCGGAATCGGAAGAAGCAGGCACAGGACAAGGTGCAGCCATGTCGGCCGTCGCCAACCCACGACTCGACGAACATCATGAGGGTGAAACTTCCCCAGCGCGGCGAGAGCAACGATGAATGCGGACATCCCTGAGACAATAAATACAGACGTCACTCCCGGTACGTCACTTGATTTCACAGCAGCCTGAACCGGTGCGGCAATGAAGGCGGTGAGCATCAACCATTGAAACATTCGGCCCAGAACGGCAAGTATTCCTCGACACAATACGGGGCGTTGAGGTTTCTTTTCGATCAGTAACGGCAGCAGGATCTCGATGATTTCATCGACTCTTCCCGGCTCAACAGCTTCGGTATATTCACTCAGTTGCGGTCGATCTCCGGCCGCAAGTCTGACGCGAAATTCCGCCGTGATCAGTTGTGTCGACAACGTTGCCTGGTCACCCAACTCAGGAAAGCGGCTGACGTAATCTCGCAGACGCAGTTTATCGGGCTCGCGAGGAGAACTGCTTGTTTCTTCTGGCTCCGAAACGAACAGTTGAGATGAAGGAGCCCAGCGGTGATTCAGATCCAGCTCGATCATTGCCGACAGAAGTACAATGTCGCTCGCGTCTTGAAATGTGATCCCTTCGTTTGCAAGGAAACTGCGAAGTTCGGGCGCACCGTGCTGCCAGGCCAATTCGAATCTTTCTAGGATCTCCATGCTGCTGTTTGCAACAGAGACTTCCTCGGAGGAATTGTCCTGGGTGGACAAACATGTATCCGACGAATCTTCGGCCTCGGCGGCATTCTCAGAATCATCACCTTCCGTGACATTCGTCGCTGGTTCAGCAGAAAGCGTATTCGATGTCGATACGTCTGTGATCACATTGCGACAGCCGGGACAACGGCCGTCTCTCATCGGCATCACATGGCTCTTGCAGCGAAGGCATTCAATAATCATTGGGAGACCTTTCGCTGTCGTTGGGCTATGTTCTCAAGAGTGGCGGCGCATTACGGAGAAGTTGATCTGAAATGCCAGGGGAATTGTTCCCGGCATCGTCGCGATAGCCTCCGATCTCCATAACCGAACGTCTCTCATCTCTATCGTTGGTTCGATTCGTGATTTCGCCATCCCGATCAGAGATGAGATTGTTCAGCGATCCACGACCACATCATCCCTCAACACGCGAAGAAATTCAGAGTTCATATTTCATGATCAGGTGATGTCACAGCGCATCCAGGCTCTCGATCGCCAGGAGGTCCGAGATGACATCATTGATCGCACTGAAATACCAATCCGTTCCAATGCCACCAGTCAGCGTGTCAACAGCGGGGGTGTCATCCAGAACGTTAACTTTCGCTTTCAGCGAAACCACCGGTGCGCCAACTCCGGCACGCAGATTAGCTATTCTTGTCGCATAGGAATTGGCGGAAATCCATTCGGCCTGAATGCTGTTCAGGCTCGGAATGCTGGAATCACTCGTGGTACGAGCTGCGATCAGAAGATCGTCTTCACCGCCGCCGTTCAGATTGTCGAGTCCCGATCCCCCGATCAAGAGATCTCGACCATTTCCAGCCTCCAGAATGTCGTCACCATCGAGCCCGCTCAGGATGTTGTTGCCCGCTCCGCCTGTCAATCGGTTATTCAATACGTTCCCGATCAGTGTGTCGGCCGCTTTGCCGCCCACTGCATTTTCGAACGTCCCGCTGGAACTCAGTTTCAAAGTGCGATTTGCCTGGATGCTCTGAATCGCAGACGTCCCAAGGTTCAGGACGACATTACTGGCGAGAGCTGAAAAGTTTAGTGTATCAATTCCCTCGCCAACTTTTTCGTGAATCTGATCCGCGTCTCCGGGCAAGGCAACTCCAAAGAGGTAAGTGTCATTGCCAGGACCGCCGAAGATATTGCCACCGCCCGAGCCACCATTCAGAAGGTCGTCGCCATCACCGCCTATCAGCGTATTTCTAAGACTGTTTCCGGTCAGCGTGTCGTTGCCGGTTCCGCCAACGGCGTTCTCGAAGTTGCTGCTGGAATTGAGCTTCAGGGTTCGATTGACGTGTACGTTCTGAATTTCTGACGTTCCCAGTCGAACGACCACATCTAAGGTCTGGGCCGAAAAATTCAGCGTATCAAGTCCTTCGTTCACCTGTTCATGAACCTGGTCAGCGTCTCCGGGCAACGCGGGGCCGAAGAAATAAGTGTCGTTGCCGTTCCCGCCGAAGATGTTGCCACCACCGGTTCCTCCGTTCAACTGATCATTTCCATGACCGCCGATCAGAGTATTCCTGAGACTGTTGCCCGCCAGGGTATCGTCGCCGGAGCCGCCGACAAGGTTCTCGAATGTACTGCTGGTGTTGAGCTTCAGCGTTCGATTCGTATAGACGTTCTGCACATTCGATGTCGCAAGGCTCACGGTGACGCTGATGGTTTGCGCAGAAAAATTCAGCGTGTCGATTCCTTCATTGACTTTTTCCTGGACCAGATCGGCGTTTCCTGGCAATGCTTCGCCAAAGAAATAGGTGTCGTCGTTCAGGCCGCCAATCAGCGTATTGTTGCCAGCATTGCCGAGCAGCGAGTCGTTCCCATCTCCGCCGCTTAAGGTGTCGTTCCCTGCGTTTCCAGTCAGTGCATTGGCCAGCGAATTTCCTGTCAATCGGTCGTTGCCCGAGCCGCCAACAGCATTTTCGAATGTGCTTCCGTTCTGCAGGTTCAATGTCAATTTGGAGTTTACGATTTGTGCGGCAGCAACGGCGAGGTTCAGGTTGACGGATGACGTCGTGTCTGACAAATCTATCGCGTCAATCCCTCCGTCGGACTCATCCAGCACAAACGCACCGATCGTGCTGTCGGCATCGAATTTGTACGTATCACCTCCGGCTCCTCCTGCGATCGTCCGAGTCTCGATACTGCTGAGCAGCACGCTGGCTCCATTTACGACAACGCTTGTCGCTGATCCGACAAAGGTGTCACGACCGACCGTGCCGAGGATCTGAATCGAATCCGTCCCCGCCAGCCCGGTAATCGGCAGAGGAAAATCGGTTGTGAATGTTCCGAGCTTTTGAACAGGCCCGCCGTTTGTCGACAACGTCAAAGTCACCTTCTGATTAGTCGGACTTCCAGAATAAGTCAGCACGAATGAGTCATCTGAAGTCGTGCCAAGCGTAATGTCCATCGCATACAATTCTCTGCCCTTCAGAGGATCGTCGGCCGATGCAAAGATCAGATTATTGACGGATCTGATCTGGACGGGATATCCACCAGATGTCCCTGCCACGAACTCCATCGCCAGAACAGTTCCTGCCGACGTGCCATCAGACTTCCACAACTCGCGGCCACCATCAGGTGCGTTGGCGGCAAAGTACAGGAAGCCATTGGCGTTGATGAGGTCTCCTGGAGACGCGGAAGAGCTGCCACTGTAGATACTCTTGACCATGACTGTTCCGGCCGCAGTGCCGTCTGATCTCCATAATTCGAATCCCTCGGTCCCGTTATTGGCACTGAAGAAAAGCATCCCGTTGAGGTTTGTCAGGTATTGGGGACGAGAAGAATTCGGCCTGGTTTCTGTTAGACCACCTCCGCCGTAGCTGTACTGCGAATATTCATAAGTGCCCGTATGAATGTCCTTAAGTATGATCGTGCCGTTCGCTTTGCCGTTCGATCTCCAGAGTTCTTCACCAGTTGTCCCGTCGTTAGCTGTGAAATACAGGATGCCATTCACGTTGGTGAGATTCCGAGGATAGGAGCTATAACTTTCACTCCGTATGTCCTTGACCAGAACCGTTCCGGCTTCAGTGCCATTCGATTTCCATAACTCGACCCCGTGAACACGATCATTGGCCGCAAAGTACAACGTTCCATTGACGTTAGTAAGATTCTGCGGGGCAGAGCCATACTGGCCTTCGCTTATGTCTTTGACCAGAACCGTTCCGGCTGCCGAACCATCCGATTTCCATAACTCACTGCCGTTCGTCCCGTCACTGGCAGTGAAATACAGGGTGTCACCCATCACGGTCAAATTACCAACCGCTGCGTCCGCTGCACCGCTGTTGATGCTTTTGACCATTACAGTACCAGCAGTCGTACCGTCAGACTTCCAGAGTTCCAGCCCCTCCGAACCGTCGTTCGCCGCGAAATACAAGGTGCCATTGAAGTTTGTCAGCGAAGTCGGGTAAGAGCCAGCGGCTCCAATGCGAATGTTCTTTACCAGATTGGTGCCTGACGCAGTGCCATCGGATTTCCATAGCTCAACACCACTCGATCCATCGTCGGCGGTGAAATACAGCGTGCCATTGACGTTGGTAAGATTCCGCGGATAAGAATCCGAACTGCCGGCAAAGATATCCTTCACCATCACGGTGCCGGCAGCAATGCCGTTTGATTTCCACAACTCACGACCAGTTGTTCCATCATTGGCGGTGAAGTACAGAATTCCATTGACGTTGACACTCTGCATCGGCTGCGAGTCCTGGGTATCAACATCCGGGGCAAGATTAAATGACACGGTTCCGGCCGACGTGCTGTTGGACTTAAACAACTCTCGGCCCTGCACATTGTCTTCCGCCTCGAAGTACAGGACGCCATTCAGGTTGGTTAAGCTCTTCGGGTAGGATCCGTACGTTCCAGCCTTGATGTCTCGAACAATGACCGTACCTGCGGCTGTTCCATCGGACTTCCATAATTCATCACCGTGGGTGCCATCGTTGGCGATGAAGAGCAGGGTGCCGCCGACGTTGGTCAGATACTTCGGATATGAAGATGATTCGCCGCTTTGAATATTGGCCACTATCACTGTGCCGGCGGTGGTCCCATTGGACCGCCACAATTCCGTACCATTTGCACTGTCGCTGGCACGGAAATATACAGTGCCGCTGACGTTGGTGAGATGTGATGGCGAAGAACTTGTGCTCCCGGTGCTGATGTTTTTGACCAACACAGTTCCTGCAGACGATCCGTCGGACTTCCAGAGCTCTACACCATTGCTGTTGTCGCTTGCAGTGAAGAGTAAGGCACCGCTCAAATTGATTAATGAACCTGGCGAGGAACTCAGGAATCCGCTGCGAATGTCTCTGACCATCACCGTTCCGGCAGAGGACCCGTCAGACTTCCAGAGTTCTTGCCCATTGGTGCCATCGTTGGCTGTGAAATATAGTATGCCTGAGACTTCAATGAGCCCGCCCGGTCGCGAAGGAGCTGGTCTTGTCTCGTAAAAGGAGCCATACGGATAGGAGTAGCCCATGTACTCGTAAGTTCCGCTGTAGATGTCCAGAACCAGTAGAGTCCCTGCAGCTGAACCGTCGGACTTCCATAACTCCTCTCCATTCGTGCCATCGTCCGCGGAAAACATCAAAGTACCGTTCAGGTTGGTCAGATTCCGTGGCCCCGATGAGTCAGCGCCAGCCCGAATATCCCGGACGATCACAGTTCCGGTCGATGTCCCGTCGGACTTCCATAACTCTTCGCCGTTGGTGCCGTTGTTCGCTGAGAAATACAGAGTCCCGTTAACGTTGGTGAGATTCCGGGGAGAGGAACTGGCACTGCCGGCTCGAATCTTCTTGACGATCACGGTTCCGGCAACTGTCCCGTCTGACTTCCATAACTCTTCACCGTTGTTAGCGTCGGTCGCGGAAAAAAACAGTATCCCATTGAGGTTGACGAGGTTCTTCGGGCCTGAACTGCCGCTTCCGCTGGCGATGTTCCTGACCATGACTGTCCCAGCAGCCGTACCGTCTGTTTTCCACAACTCTTCACCATTCGTCCCGTCGTCGGCCGTGAAGAACAGAGTTGACCCGACAGCGAGGAGATTTCTGGGCGATGAATTCCCAGGGATCACCACAGGATTGATGTCTTTAATCAATTCAAAGTCAGCAGCCAGAAGTTGGCGAATCTCCAATGGCTCCGTTTGCCATGTTTTTCGCCGCAGATGCCGGTGCGTGGGAGAAGACGAAGTGAAACAACTTCTCACGTGAGCTAAAAAAACACGCATCCACAATGCTCCCCAGAACAAAACACAATCGCCTCAAATGCAGACCCGTCCGTCGGCTCTGCTTAGAACCATTTCGGTACTAAGCCCCCCTCAATCGGAACCCGATGCGTCAGCGAGGGATAGTCTCTTGCACAGAAATCCCTCGCTGACGTTTCGGGTTGCGATTTATCGCCTCAGCAGAAAACGGATATTATTTCGAGACTGTTCCTTAGCCGACGTTCAAAAGTCACTTTTAAGGCGTATTTCCGAAACGTAAATCTAGTCGACTTGAGAACGGTGTACCAACATCGAAAGGCGGGAAACTGGCAGCTTCGCGTGGTAAACCTTCTCCAGACCGATTGCTTGAACGGGTATTCGCGGTGAAACCAATCACTGAGGTCTATTCTTGAGTTGCAGGATCTCTTCCCGCAGCGACTCAATGATCTTCGTTTTCTCTTCCCGCATGGACGGAGGCAACTGCCCCACATTGACGTCGATCAACTCATCAATTTGCCTGAAGGCTTCGTCGAACTCGCCCTTGAGTCCAAGTTGACGCACAGACTCCAGCCTCGCCTCGAGTTTCGCAACGAGCTTTGAGGTTTCAAGGAAAACAAGGTCTGTTCGAGCTTTCTCGATCAGCTCTTTAGTTTCCTGCAAATCCGTCATGGCTTTTTCCGCCAGCTGCGAGGCCTGCTCCGCATCCTTCCTTGCCCGATTCGCATCGAGCATAGCTGCTTCTGCCATCTTCAGGCTCCGCTTCGCCTCCTCGTGAGATTCTGCCTGGGAGCGAGTTATGGTCTCCAGCTCTCTTTCCGCTTGCTGCGTTTTTTCCAGACTGAGCATCAGGTCACGCTGTGTAGCACGGTCCTGAAAGGACTTGAACAAAAGCGACAAACCAAAGGCGGCCAGAAGCACAATGGAGACATTGCGGAGGTTGTTGAGAAATTGCGAATTGATCCGAGGAGGCCGCTGTTCAGTCTTGGCCGACTCAACATCCAGGAATGCCTGAACTGGCTCGCCTTTAAGCCACCGTTCCAGGTCCGCAGCAACTTCAGCTGTGGCTGAATATCGTTGTGAGGGCGTCTTCGAAAGGCACTTTTGGCAAATCGCTTCCAATTCGACTGGGACCTGACGATTCAGCAGTCGCGGAGAAGCCGCATCATCGTCTGCGATTTGTCTCAGGGTCTCTTCCGGATCCGAACTCAGGAACGGCGGTCGAGCAGTGAGCAGGCAATAGAGAATTGCCCCGGTCCCGTAGATGTCCACTGCAGGACCTTCCGAGGCGTTTGGATCACGGGCTTGTTCCGGGGAAAGAAACCCTGCCTCTCCGTGCACGCAAGGTGCGGTGAGGAGCGACTCCGTTGTCAACTTCCATGAAGACTGACTAAAGCCAACCAGGTGCGGCACCATACGTAAGTCACACAGGACATGGGACGGAGTCAGGTGACCATGAATAACCCCGTTTTGATGCGCGTTGGAGAGAGATTCGGCGATTTGTTGGACAATTTCAGCAGCCTGCCGGGGCGGCAACGGTCCGTCCTTTAAATGGTCCGACAGACTGCGTCCGTCGATATGCTCCATACAGAGAAACGGCTGTCCGTCGTAGCTGCCGGTGTCGTACACCGAAACTATGCCCGGGTGCGAGAATTTGCTGGCCCCAGCGATCTCAGACAAGAATCGCTCAGTGTTCAGCCGCGGAAGCCCGGCTGCCAGAAACAGTTTCAGGATTACCAGGCGGTTCGAAGCAAGCTGCCGAGCCTTGTAAATAACTGCACGAGGACTGCGTGCCACTTCCGAAATCAGTTGATAGCTGCTGCCGCCCGCAGTAATCGAGTTATCAGCACGGCGTTGAGTGGCTGAAGTCTCGGAACTCTCCGCCTCTGAAGTCGTCTGGTCCTGTTCATTGGGCTCGCGGATATTGTTTGACAACGTGGCGAACTTATCGAACGGCGAGATTGTCGCGAACTCAATTCCTGCATCAGACGTCGTTTCTGCCGGATGCTTCTGATCATCGTTCTCTGAAGTGTGAGCGTTCGTTGTCATCAGGAATTACCGGCATAGCAAAAAGCGGAACCA
>JBILXT010000007.1:0-48140 GCA_044378235.1 Planctomycetaceae bacterium | reverse complement strand
TTGGTGGTGGTGGATTGGTCGGTTCCTGTGCCGGGTTTGCGTTGCAGGCGGGCAAGATTGTCAGTGAGATCAACCTCATCGACGTCAATCAGGAACTGTGCGAAGGCCAGGCTCTGGACCTGCTGCATGGAGCGTCTTTGATGGCTCCTCAGAAGATCACCAGCAGTGGTACCGAAGGCGCGAAGGATGCGGATGTGATTGTGATCACAGCCGGTCTGCGACGTAAGCCGGATGAAAGCCGACTTGACCTGATCAATCGCAATGTGGCTCTGTTCCGCAGCATTCTGGCGGACCTGAAGAAAAACACGTACAAGAAAGAAGCCATCGTCTTCGTGGTTTCAAATCCGGTCGACGTGCTGACTTATTTGGCCGTGAAAGAACTGGGACTGCCAGCTTCACAGGTCATCGGACTCGGCACTGTGCTCGACACGACTCGTCTTCGCAGCATGCTGGCTCAGCGACTGGCGGTTCCTCCGACACAGGTCAATGTCACGATCTTCGGCGAGCACGGCGACAGCATGGTTCCGGTTTGGTCCGCTGCTCAGATTGCCAACATCCCGTTGGAGAAATTCCCCGGAGTCAATGCGACTTTGATTGCCGAAGTCGAAAAGAAGACTCGTGGCAGCGGGGCGGAAGTCATCAAGAAGAAAGGTGGAGCTGGCTTCGCGGTTGGTGTTTCCATCGCCGACGTCGTCCACAGCATCGCTCTCGACGATCATCGGATTCTGCCCGTCAGCAGCCTGATGAATGGAGCCTATGGCGTTCGCGATGTTTGCTTCTCGATCCCGACCGTCGTTGGTCGCACGGGCGTGAAGAGCCATATCGAAGTCGAGCTGTGGTCGAAAGAAAAGACCGCTCTGATTCAGAGTGCAACCGTATTGAAAGAGACAATCAGCAAAGTGCTGAAGGGGTGAGAACACGATTGGGAATTTGAGATCTCAAATTTGAAATTTGAAATGAGGCGACTACTTCTGCAAAGAGGTGTCGCCTTGTTTTGTTTTTGAATCATCCTGTCCGCGGTACTGATTCTCGGGCCAATCTTCGAACAAGCTAACTCTCTTTCCCCACCGGGTTTACCCCGGTGGTTCACGGGCTTCTGCACCACGCACGTTGAGGTGATGGATAAGTCTATTTCCACCGAGATAAACCCGGTGACTTCGCTTGTTTAGCGACAAATTTCAGAGTTCCTCGCCCCATCTTCCCAGCAATCCCCCGAAAAACGGGCACTTTTTCTGGAAGCGGGGGAGTTCTGAATCGCAGCTTTCCAGAGAAGAGGGAAACTTTGTATTTTACAGGGGAATTCTGAGCTGTTTCGCAGGAAGAACCTGTGTCGCGGCAACGTCAGAATCTCGGCAACTTTGGAAGACCTCGATCCGCCGCAATGCAGGACTGAGCGTTTTTGAAAACAGAGCCGCCGAAACAAGAGGATCTTTCCCGATGGGCCGCACGGTGAATTCGCCGCGTGTGACTCAGGGGGCAAAAGACCTCCCGGACTTTACTCTTCTTCTGCATTGATCGAGAACAGACCTATGTCACCGTTCCGAAAGCTGCTTTTCAGTTTTTCGTTGGCTGTGGGAATACTCAACAGCGTCCTGCCATTGGCGGCTCAAACCTCTGACAAAGTCTCCGGAGGTCTGGACTTCGCCCCTCTGACATTCGGAGAACCTTCGGCAGCGAATGACGTCGATGTGGACGTTACGGCGGCACTAAAGAAGATTGATGACCAGACCGCAGAGCTACAGGTCACGATGACACTGCCGGATGGCTACTACACGTATTCGATGAGCCCGGCTTTTGGCGGCGGGACGAAGATCAAGCTGACGGGACTTGGAGAACTCAAGGAAGAAGGGGACTGGAAGGCCGACCATGAGCCCAAATCGGTGCTCGATGAAGCTCTGGGACAGACTGTTGAAAAATTCTTCAGCAAAGTGACCTGGTCGAAGACGCTGAAGGGATCTCTGGCCGGTGACGTTTCCGTCAGTGGTCAGCTCACGGGGCAGTACTGCGGCTCAGGTGAGAATGGAATCCCGGGAGAATGTCGCCCGATTCGCAATCGGAAGTTTTCTGCCACGCTGACATCAGCAACGGCGGAAACGAAGCCAGCCACAACAGAAGCACCCGCAGCGACAGCCGCGTCGAATGCAGAGTCATCTGAATCATCAGATAAGAATCCTGTCACACTGACTCCAAAGATCGGCGGCGGAAAAGCCGCAAAGACGGGATTGATCGAGTTTGAAATTGGTCTGACGCCGAAAAACGCGGCCGTCGGTCAGGAAGTGACGCTCTCCATCAAAGCCACTGTCAAAGAGCCTTACCATACGTTTGCGTTGGATCAGGATCCAGAGATGGCCGGAGTGCCAACCACGATTGAGATCGACAACTCTGTGGGGCTTGAAGCGATCGGTGATGACTTCGTTCCGTCTGCTGAGCCTCAGGTGGAAACTCACGATGAATTTGTGCAACGAGTCCATTATGGTGAGATTACATGGACACGAAAGTATGTCGTCTCCGACACCAAAGTGGCGATCACCGGAAACGTAAGATTTCAGCTGTGTCGCGAAACGACATGCCTGCCACCGACCAAGGCCGCATTCGAAGTCACAATGACTTCGGGCTCGGAATCGGAGAAGCCGCCTCTTGTGACTGACGCTGGTGGACCAAATCGCAGCGAATCCGGACAGGTCACTCCGGCTGCTTCAGGCTCTTCGGACAAAGGCCTCGCGAAAGACGGGCTGGTGGCTTTCGTCCTGACGGCGATCGGGGCCGGCTTCGTCGCACTGCTGACACCCTGCGTCTTCCCGATGATTCCGGTGACTGTGGCTTTCTTCCTGAAGCAGGAGGAGAAGAAGGCGGGCAGCTCTCTGAAACTTGCCGTCGTTTACTGTCTGAGCATTATTGGGGCCTTCACAATTCTGGGGCTTCTGGCGGCGATCGTGTTTGGCCCGACGGCACTTACGAATCTCGCGAACAATCCCTGGCTGAATCTGGGATTTGCCGGCCTGTTTCTGTTCTTCGGCATCATGCTCCTTGGCGTCTTCGAGATTCAGATTCCATACTGGCTGTTGAGCTGGAGTTCATCACGGGAATCAGCCGGAGGCATGATCGGCATCGTCTTTATGGCGCTGACTTTTACGCTGGTCTCTTTCACCTGCACGTTTGCATTTGTAGGGTCACTGCTTGTCGCGGCAACTCGGGGAGATTATCTCTGGCCCGTCATCGGCATGCTGGGCTTTTCAACAGCCTTTGCTTCACCATTCTTCGTATTGGCGCTGTTTCCGAAGATGCTCAAGAGGCTGCCAAAGAGCGGCGGCTGGATGAACGATGTCAAAGTCGTGATCGGTCTTGTCGAGATTGCAGCGGTGGTCAAATTCCTCAGCGTGTCCGACATCGGCTTCTCGGTCGGCCAGATTCCGGTCTATTTGACCTACGATGTGTTTCTGTGGCTCTGGATCGCAATTGGATTGATCACTGGAATCTATCTGCTGGGTTTCTTCAGAAAACCGAAGCCTGCGTTTTCCGCAATTCGTGGCATTTCAGCACTGGCCTTCCTGCTGTTTTCGGGCCGATTGATCGCCGGACTTTATAGTACAGGTTTGCCCGCTGACCCGATCTGGAACCTCGTAGCCGCTTTTGCTCCACCGGATGTGGAAGTTCGCAAGACCGCAGACCTGGGCTACGTGATCGCACATCATAAGCTGGACTTTGCGATGGAGTTTGAGCGAGCTGTCTCCGTAGCCACAAAGGATCAGCAACCTCTTTTCCTTGACTTTACCGGGGTCAACTGTGTGAACTGTCGCCAAATGGAACGCACGGTGATGATTGAGGAGAACGTTGTTGCGGCAATGAAGAAGATGGTGCGAGCCCAGCTTTACACAGACCTTGTTCCCGGGATTACAGACGTTGAACTGCGCGAAAAGTTGCTGCTGCTGAATCAGGAACTGCAATCGGAATTGACCGGCGACGTGGCTTTGCCCAGTTACGCAGTGGTTTCCGCAGACGGCAAAAAAGTCCTCGCGTATTTCAGTGGCCTTGATTCCTCTGGCGGCGAAAAATTTCTGGAGTTCCTGAATGCCGGGCTGGAACGATGGGAATCAATGAAGCCGGAGACCGCGAAATCACAGCATCCGGCGAACGGACCGGACGTTGTGTTGAATGAAGACCCATCACTCGAGAACTGATTCACTCCCTGATTGAGCCAACTACGGATTCGTCGAAACGCCTTTTTGAGATCTGGCAATGTTTGACAAACTTTTCAGCAAGAAAAAGTCACATGAGCGCACGGATGTCTCAAAGCGTTTCAATCTGATCGGACGAGTCGGGCAGGGGAGTATGTCGAAGGTCTGGAAGGCAACAGATCTTCAGACCGGACGACTGGTCGCTCTCAAAGTTCTGGACAAGGAAAAGACGACCAAGTTTGAAGCTCGCTTTCAGGGATTGCAGAAGCCCACCGAAGGTGAAGTGGCAATGTCCCTGAACCACCCGAACATCGTAAAAACCTACGAGTTTGGCTGGACGCTGGAAGATGAGATGTTTCTCGTTATGGAATTCGTCGAAGGTGTCGGTCTGGCCCTTCTGGTGGATCTCCAGAACGAAGAAATGAAGCGATATCGACTTCGCTACATGATTCAGATTGGTGAAGCCTTAAACCACTTCCATCAGCAGAACTGGATTCATCGGGATATCTGTCCGCGAAACGTAATGATCTCGGATGAGAAGACAGCCAAGATGATCGACTTCGGCCTCGTCGTGCCGAACACGCCTCCTTTCTGCAAGCCAGGCAATCGTACCGGGACGGCCAGCTATATGGCCCCGGAGTTGATCAAACGACAGACCACAGACCAGCGGCTGGATATCTTCTCCTTCGCTGTCACATGTTTCGAAATGTATACGAAGCGATATCCCTGGGATGCAGCTCTGACGATCGATGCCGTCCTGCAGCACATTAACAAACCGCCAATTGCCTTGAGCACGCTGATCCCAACCATCGACAAACAGGTTGAAGCGGCCATCATGAAAGGATTGGCTGCAAATCCTGACGACCGCTGGCAAACGGTTTCAGAAATGGTCGGCGAAATCCGTGAAGCCGAAGCAAGAATGGTCAGAGTTGCTCGGGAGGCTGCTGCGGCAAAGGCGAAGGCTTCGGGGATTCCCCAACGCACTGCCGCGCCGCCGAAGCCGAAAGACAGCGTCGTTATGCCAGCCGCCAGCGGACCGACTCCGTCGTCGGCCGACAAGAAAAGCGGCAAACCCGTGAGCCCCGGGGCCGCAGGAAAGCCTGCGCAAAAGAAGAAACGCTCGCCGGATGACGATGTTGACCTGGCAGAAATGTTTGGCGACTAAACCCTAAACATGCGACCCCACTGGGTTTATTCCGTTGGCGTGAAATTAAAATCGGCTTGCCACAATGGGGCTTTTCCTGAGGTGTCAAACATCTGGAATTGCAACGAGAGTCAGCTCCCACCCCAGGCTGAAGCCGCTGAAGCCTGGGGCTAAATGCTGCCGCAGCTACGCTGCGAAACACAGCCCGAAAAAACGGAACGAAAATGCGTGGTGCAAAAGCCCGCAAACCACCGGGGTAAACCCGGTGGGGAACGAATGATGGCTCGCTTGAAGACTCAATCAATCTTCTGTTCTCTGCGTTACTCAGATCTATTCTCAGCACGCCTGACACATTTCTTACAACGTCATGATTGCCGCAAAAACACGGCAGGAAGATGCCCTCGGACGCTCATTTGCCCAATCCTGAAAACATCGCACGAAAGTTTTTGGGAACAGCGTCCCCATCTCTGACGTCCTGACAGCCGTGAATCTTCACGGGATTGCTCCAACGCCTGGAATACCTTTGAGCAGGATGCTCACACTGAGGTGACTCATCTGGTCGTTGAGCAGCAAATCCGATACTGTCCAGAATCAATAAGTTGACTGCTTAACAGCAAAGGTAACTTCCATGCGCAACGCGCTGCTATGTCTGATGTCGGTGGTAATTTTGAGTTCTGCGGGATTGATGGCGACCACTATGGAACAACCTCCGGCTGATCGTCGAGCTCAGGCGAAAAAGCTGTTCGATGAGAACAACTATAACGATGCTCTCAAACTGTATCGTGAATTGGCCACAGATCCCGAGAATACCGACAAGGCTCTTCCCGACGATCTGGGCATGGCCGTTAACTGCCTGAATAATCTTGGCCTGGTTCATGAAGCCGATGAGCTGCTGGAGACTTCGGTCGCTGCTCATAAGTCCGACTTTCGATTACTTGCCAGAACAGCCCGCGTTTATGCTGGCGAAGTTATGAATGGTGGTTTCGTAGTCGCCGGGAAGTTTGAACGCGGTCACCATCGAGGCGGCGGACAATGGGCCAGCGTGGCTGCAAGAGACCGAGTGCGATCCATTCAACTCTTGCTGGAAGCGATTGCCGTCGCCGAAAAAGATGATAGTGCCTCCGCAGATGAGCGTGCAGATCTGTGGCAAACGCTCAGCTCACAAATCGGCTCACCTCGCCACGGCGAAGCGTGGAAGCTGCAGGATCTGACAGATCTGACAAAGTTGCCCGACCATGAAATCTCCGAAGGTGGCTTCGGCTACTACGGTCGCGGCGGCTGGGGCGGCCCGAGCAAAGGAGCGCCGGTGGATAAGGACGGAAACCCTGTCTTTCATCAGATGCCGGAATCATGGAACACAGCCAATTCTGACGGCGAACGCTGGCGTTTCGCGATGGCTCAGGTTGTGAAGCACGTTGATGCCCGTCGCAGCCAGATTGATCTCGAATGGGCCGCTTTTCTGCAGTCTCAGTTCGGCGTTAGCATGCCTTCAATCGGTGGACCGCCCGTGATTCAGATTCGTGGTGACGCGGCCGCCAGCTCAGAGTCGCCGAAGTCGTCCGGTGAGTGGGCGGCTCATGAACTTACTGACACAGAAACGATCGCGAAGCTGACCACCGGAGTCAAACGATTCAATCTCCCTGACGAATTCAATCACATCACGATCATCAAAGCCGTGATTGCTCGTGGCGGAAGTGAGCATCGTCAGGCTCTGGAGATGCTGATCAACGAACGAATGAATCGTCACCAGTATCCTCAAGCAGCCGAACTCCTCCGCGACGTCAAGAAACTCGCCAGCGGATTGGACGACAAATCGAACGTCCAGCTTCGCATCGACCAGATCGTCAAGAACTGGCTGCAGATCGAAGGCACGTCTGTCCAACCGGCCGGTCAAGGAGCAACTCTGGATCTGCGGTTCCGCAACGGCAACAAGGCTACCTTCGAAGCTCGACCAATCAACATTGACGCTCTGCTGACGGACGTTCGTAAGTATATCGAGAGTAAACCGAAAGAACTCGACTACCAGCGACAACAGATTGACAACATCGGCTGGATGCTGATTCGAAATGACAACGCGAAGTACCTTGAAAAGCCTGTCGCGAAATGGGAACTGGAACTAAAGGCTCCGGCCAATCATTTTGACGCGATGCAGACGGTTACGACGCCTCTGCAGAAAGCCGGAGCCTATTGGGTGACGGCAAAGATGCAGGACGGCAATGAAGCCCGTATCGTTCTTTGGGTGGCCGACACTGCCATCACCCGCAAACGGACTGAAGAAGGGACGATGTACTTTGTCGCCGATGCAGTGACTGGTGCTCCGATTGATCGCGCTGACCTGGAGTTCTTCGGCTGGCATCAGGAATACAAAGGCGGTCAGAGTTACGAGATCCTTACGAGTCGCTTTGCAGCTCGGACAAATACAGACGGAATGGCAATCCCGGATGCGAAAGATCTGGTATCAAATCATCAGTGGCTCGTCATCGCTCGTACCAAAGACGGTCGACTGGCTTACGACGGATTCATGGGAATCTGGAATCCAGAAAAGCTGCAGCCGCTGGATTACAGCCCGCTTAAAGTCTACTCCATCACTGACCGCCCCGTTTACCGACCCGGCCACGCCGTGAAGTTTCGCTTGTGGACTCGCAAGCCGCGATTCGATGCAGATGACAACAGCTATGCCGACAAGCAGTGCTGGGTTCAGATTCGCAATCCTAAAGGAGACGTCGTTTACGAAGTTGAAGCTAAAACTGATCGCTGGGCCGGCGTTGATGGCGAATGGACGCTGCCGGTTGACGCAACTTTGGGCTCATACCAGATCGGTATCGCAGAGCAGGTGATGGTCTCAAGGGCCATCGAAGAAAACGGACAGACTCGCATCGTCGAAGAAGCACAGCGTGTTCTGATCGGATTCGGATCGTTCATTGTCGAGGAATATCGCAAGCCCGAATACGAAGTGAAGATCGACGCTCCTGAAAAGCCGGTGAAGCTGGGTGAAAAGATCCAGGCCAAAATCATCGCCAAATACTATTTCGGGGCTCCGGTGACCGAGGCCAAAGTTCATTACAAAGTAGAGCGATCAAAGCATGACAGCCGATGGTATCCGGTTGCTCGTTGGGACTGGCTGTATTCATCAGGCTACTGGTGGTTTGCACCAGAATATCACTGGTATCCCGGCTTCAAATCATGGGGTTGCTTCGCTCCGATTCGACCATGGTGGAACTGGAGTGCCGATCCGCCGGAAGTCGTCGTCGAAGGCGATGCAAAGATTGGTCCTGACGGAACATTTCTCGTCGACATTGACACGGCGGCCGCGTTGGCCAGCCATAGCGACAGCGATCACAGCTATGCAATCACCGCAGAAGTTGTCGACAAGTCTCGCCGAACCATCATCGGCAATGGCAGCGTGTTGGTGGCTCGCGAACCTTTCAAAGTCTTTACGTGGACGGATCGTGGACACTATCAAACTGGCGACACCGTCAACGCAGGTTTTCAGGCTCGCACGGCTGATGGCAAACCAGTGACCGGCAAGGGCCGATTGACGCTGTTCTCGGTCAAGTACGAAGGCGACAAGCCCGTTGAGCAGGAGCTGCAGGGCTGGGATGTTGCAACAGACGAAAACGGTACAGGGTCACTCAAACTCAAGGTCCCCGTTGCCGGCCAATTCCGCATCAGTGTGAAAATCTCCGACAGCGAAGGCCACGAGATGGAAAGTGGCTACGTGCTGTTCGTGCGTGGTCCGGCAGATGATGGGAGTGGCTATCGTTTCAACGACCTGGAATTGATCACGGAGAAGCAGGAGTATCAGCCGGGTGAGAAAGTCCAGCTGCAGATCAATACGAACAAGCCCGACAGCACGGTTCTGCTGTTCGTTCGACCGATGAACGGACTTTGTGCAAAGCCAATCGTGCTGCGATTGAAGGGCAAGAGCACGGTGCATGAGATTGAGATCGATCGCGCGGATATGCCAAACATTTTTGTCGAAGCCGTGACAATCGCCGA
Source organism: Planctomycetaceae bacterium (assembly GCA_044378235.1). Lineage (GTDB taxonomy): Bacteria > Planctomycetota > Planctomycetia > Planctomycetales > Planctomycetaceae > SXXK01. Next base: position 38,822 of record JBILXT010000007.1, on the reverse strand, counting down.
TGGCAAAGTCCACAGCGAAATACGTGAGATCGTTGTTCCTCCGGAGCAGCGAATTGCCAACGTCGAAGTGCTACCTTCAGCCAATCGTTACCGTCCGGGCGAAGAAGCGACGGTACGGCTCAAACTGACCGATCTCAACGGGAATCCATTTGTCGGGAACACGGTACTGTCCGTCTACGATGCGAGTCTGGAGTACATCGCGGCCAGCAGCATCCCGGAGATTCGCAGTTTCTTCTGGAACGTTCGCCGACAACATCATTCTGAAATCTACTCGTCTCTTCAACGTGGCTCAGCTCCGGTCTATCGAGACAATGAGATCGTGATGCAAATGCTCTTTGGAAACGACCCTTCGATGGGTGGTTTTCCGGGCGGAAATTTTGGTGGCATGGGCGGCGGTCGCGGTGGCATGATGTTCAAGGGCCGCGCGATGATGAGTGAAAGCATGCCGATGGCCGCACCGGCCATGGCCATGGACGCTGCTCCGATGCTGGGCGGAGTCATGAGTGAAGCCAGAGCCGCAGCGGCTCCGGCAGGTCCGGCGGCACCAGAGAATCCTGCAGCCCCGACACTGCGATCCAATTTTGCCGACACGGCTTACTGGGTCGCGTCATCAACCGCCGACGAAAGCGGTATTGTCGAAGTGAAGTTTAAGGTTCCGGATAACCTGACCACATGGAAGATCAAAGCCTGGACGATGGGCGATGGCACTCGAGTCGGCTCGGGTACCTCTGACATCATCAGCAGCAAAGACTTGATCGTCCGGCCTCAGACTCCGCGATTCTTCACGGAGCGTGATCAGATCGTGTTGTCCGCGGTTGTTCACAACTACCTGAAGTCAGAGAAGTCTGTTCAGGTGGTGATTGAGAACGAAGGCGGACATCTGAAGCTGCTCGACGAAGCCACTCAAACGGTCACAGTGGCCGCCAACGGTGAGGCTCGCGTCAACTGGACCGTCGATGTCGTCGCTTCCGGACTGACAACTATCCGCATGAAAGCTCTGACGGATGAAGAATCTGATGCTGTCGAAGTGAAGGTTCCAGTTCAGGTTCACGGGATGCTGAAGACTGAAAGCTTCACGGGAGTCATTCGCCCCAACGGTGAAAAGGCGACTGTTGAAGTCCGTGTTCCGGCAGAACGCATTCCGGCTCAGTCTCGCCTTGAGATTCGTTACAGCCCAACACTGGCCGGTGCAATGATCGACTCACTGCCTTACCTCCTGGAGTATCCTTACGGCTGTACCGAGCAGACTCTGAATCGCTTCCTGCCTGCGGTCCTGACTCAACGCACGCTGCAGAAAATGGGAGTGAACCTGGCGGATGTTCGCCGTCAGCGAACGAACCTCGATGCTCAGCAAACCTATCGCGGCGTTTATCCGAAGCACTGGGGCGAACAGCCTCAGCGACAGACGCGTGACATTCGAGAATTGCCGGCAGGATTCGGTCAGGGCAGCAGTACGCTGGCGAAATGGATTCAAGAGCACATCGACGAAGACGCTAAGAAGCTGCAAGGTCGCTCGAAGGACTTCAATCCCGTCTTTGATGATGCGGAGATGAACCGCATCGTGGCTGACGGAGTGAAAGCCCTCACAGAGATGCAGCTTTCTGACGGTGGCTGGGGTTGGTTCTCCGGTTACGGCGAACATTCTTCGGCCCATCTGACGGCTCAGGTAGTCCATGGTCTGACTGTGGCTCAGCAAAACGATGTGCCGATCCTTCCGGACGTCATTCAACGTGGCATTGAGTGGCTGAAGAACTATCAGGCTACTGAACTGGCCAAACTTCGTGAAGGTGATCGGCACCGTGAAAACGAAAAGTATAAAGGCAAAGCGGACTACAAGATGCAGGCCGATAACCTCGACGCTTTCGTTGCGATGGTCCTGTCTGAGCACGATCTCAATGACGTGGCGATGACCGATTATCTCTATCGAGATCGAGGCCATTTGTCAGTCTACGGTCTGTCTTTGACAGGTCTCGTGCTGCACAAACAGCAGGACGTCGAACGTCGTGACATGGTGATCAAAAACATCGAACAATTTCTCGAACAGGACGATGAAAATCAGACTGCATGGTTGCGGCTGCCAGAGAATAGCTGGTGGTACTGGTATGGCAGCGACAATGAAGCCATGGCTGTCTATCTCAAGTTGCTGGTGGCGGTTCGTCCCAACGACGAAGTTGCTTCTCGACTGGTCAAGTATCTGCTGAACAATCGAAAGCACGGCACATACTGGAACAGTACTCGGGACACCGCGATGGTTGTCGAATCTATGGCTGACTACATCAAGGCCACGGGTGAAGATCAGCCGGATATGACCGTGGAAGTTCTGGTCGATGGAGAAGTCCAGAAGACGGTGAAGATCTCTGCAGAAAACCTGTTCAGCTTCGACAATGTTCTGCTGATCGAAGGTGATGCAGTCACCACCGGAAACCATACCATCGAAGTTCGCCGCACAGGCAAGGGCCCGGTTTACTTCAGTGCATATCTGACCAACTTCACGAAGGAAGACAACATTACGGCCGCTGGCCTGGAAGTCAAAGTCGATCGTAAGTTCTATCGTCTGGAGCGTGACGACAAGCAGGTCAGCGTCCAGGGTGATCGGGGACAAGTAGTCAGTCAGCAGGTCGCGAAATACAAACGCATTCCTCTGGAAGATCTGCGTTCCGTCACCAGCGGCGACTTGATCGAAGTGGAAATGGTGATCGACAGCAAGAACGATTACGAGTACTTGCTGCTCGAAGATCACAAACCAAGCGGTTTTGAGCCGGACGATCAACGCAGCGGTTATGTCTTCGAAGGTCTGACGGCATATCGCGAACTCCGCGATGACCGCGTGAGCTTCTTCCTGACAAATCTCGCTCGCGGCAAACACAGTATCAGCTATCGAATGCGTGCCGAAACTCCTGGCCAAATGTCGGCTCTGCCGGCCACGATCGAAGGGATGTATTCGCCGGAACTCGTTGGCAACAGCGATGAGTTCAAGCTGAGAGTGAATGATCGGGAATAAGTTTGAGAGATGCCATTTCAGAAATTCCTCGACGAACACGACCGAACGTTGGTACAGTGTCGTGTTCGTCATGAATCGTTTTTGACATCAGAGGATCATTCGCATGTCTGTTCCTGCATTTGAGCCAGTGGCAATTCCTCTCCGTCCGGATGACTTCGGGGGATTGCGAGTAGCAGACACTCGCGTTTTATTGGAGTTAATTGTCAGAGCTTATGATGCCGGGGCGACGCCAGAAGAGATCGTGCAGGCATACGACGTCCTGAAGCTTCGGGACGTCTATGCCATCATCGCCTGGTGTCTCAGCAACGAAGCTGCCGTCAATGAATACATGGCTGAAAGAGAACGGCAGTCGGCTTCCATCCGGGAAGAACTGGAGTCGATCAGGCCTGCCGGGAGAGAGTTGCTGAAGTCTTTACGGACGCGGCAACTTGAGGCAGAGTGGCGTGCGGAAGCTACAAAACAGTTGCAACTTGCCGCTCACGGAGAAACCGCTACTCCGTCAGGAGCGTAATCTTGCTGCAGTTGGTGAGCGACGAGAATTTTCACGGCGGCATTGTACGAGGCTTGAGACGTCTTTTTTCGAACCTCGACCTGGTGCGGGTTCAGGATGTCGGTCTTTCCGGGATCGATGATCCAGGCTTGTTGTCCTGGGCCAACAAAGAAAGCCGTATCCTGTTAACGCACGACCGCACAACGATGCCTTTGCACGCAGCGGAAAGATTTCGAAACGGATTGAATGTTGCGGGAGTCTTCATCGTTGATGATCGAGCGTCTTTGGGACACTTGATTGATGAATTGGCGCTGGTGATACAATGCAGCGAGCAGTCTGAGTGGCAGGAAAAGGTGGTTTACTTTCCGTTGCCGCAATCCTGAGTCGGATTGTGAGGCGAGTCGCCTCGCCTTATAAAAGCTCCCTGAAGCGGCACGGAAGCATCAGCGTCTTTGAGCTTCAGCCGAATTGGGATCACGGGAAGCTTAGGGTTCAATGTCCATCTGTAGAAAACGAAAAAAGCCCTGGCACGAAGAACACGTGACAAGTGCTGTAGGCGGGAAGGTCATTTTAATCTAACGGCCAAGTCGGGTGTGTAAAGCGGAGTGAAACATACCATCGCCACGGTATCCGTTGGTGCGTTACGCTCCGCTTCACGCACCCTACGAGGAGTTTTTTTTGCGATTCCCCGGCTGGTAAAGAACGCATCGCTCGGATAAAAACGACCGTAGAGAGACCGATCAAGAATCGAGCCGAGATGATGTATGAAGCCGATAATTTCTATCCTCACAATGGTCTCAGTAGTGTCCTTCACGCCTTGGATAACACTGAGCGCGGCGGAATCTGCTATCGTTTCGGACGTGCCGCTGACTTTTGTGAAGCAGCATTGTTCGGCCTGCCATAGCGAAGCCCATTCAGAGGGCGATTTCCGGGCCGATTTACTGGGGAAGGATCTCGCCGATCCATCGAACCACAAAGCGTGGAGTCGAGTTCTGACGCGTGTGCAGAGCGGTGAAATGCCTCCACCGAAAGAAACCGAACGCCCGCCAGAAACAGAGATCGCCGCCACTCTCGGTTCATTGAAGGCGGCCCTTCATGCAGAGGCGTTGGCGCGGCGAGGCGACACTGGCCGGGTTCAACTGCGCCGACTGAACAGACTTGAGTACGAAAACACGGTCCGCGATCTGCTTGACATTGACACCCCTTTGCGGGATCTCCTGCCGGAGGATGAACTGATTGACGGCTTCAGCAATCAGTCAGAAGGACTCAGCATTTCCCCCGTCCATATTCAGCAGTACATGGCTGCCGCTGATCGTGCATTGGAAGCAGCCAGTGTCCGCCAGGCTCAACCAGAGCTGAAGACATATCGATTTTCTTACAGCGACAAAGCGGAAGAGCCCTTTCACGGGCATGCCCACAACAAGCTCCAGTGCAATCTGCGAGGTGAAGATCTGCACTTCTTTCTGGACACCCATATCGAAGTCCCGGCGTACCTTCGGCAATTTGAAGCGGTCACGCTGGCAACGCCCGGCAGGTATCGGATTCGCATCACGACAGAAGCCCGTGACACGGTGGATGGCGAAGACTTGATCTTCAGCGTGTGGCTGGCAGCAGGCGGTAAGCGACGGGAATTGCTCGGACATTTCGACGCACGGCATCGGGCGGAGAGCGTTGTTGAGCTGACCCGCCCCTTCGAACGTGGTGAAACCATTATCATCGCTCCCTGGCGCATGGCGAAGGTGCGAATTGACTCTGGCTACAGTGTCTACCTCCCGGACAAGCAGGAGAAGATTCCCGAGGGATGGCATTTCATCAACAATCCGAATCCTCCTATCCCCACGGTAGGACCGGCCATCGTCGTGAAACCCGTCGAGATCACGGGACCACTTCATGAAACCTGGCCTCCTGAGGGTCACCGTTTACTCTACGGAGATCTCACGGAGATTGCTCCGGCTACGGAGCTTGCAAAGACCGCTCAAGTCCCGGACTCTATCCTGCGTCCGGTGCGTGGATATCGACATCTGCAGGACTCTGTCACCGTGCGATTGCCGCAGGAGAAACCTGAGTCTGTCGTGCGTGAAACGCTGACGCGTTTCGTCAGTCGAGCCTTTCGACGGCCGGCCACTGTCGAGGAAATCGAACTTTACGAAGCGATGGTTCACGAACGTCTTGCCAAAGGCGAATGCCCAGAAGTCGCGTTCAATGCAGCTCATCGCGCCGTTCTTTGCTCCCCTGATTTTCTGTTCCTTGTTGAGCAGGGACAGAACTTAAACAATCACGAACTGGCTTCACGTCTTTCCTATTTTCTGACGCGTTCCGCTCCCGATGCAGAGTTGCGGCAAGTCGCAGACAGTGGCGAGTTGACTCGTCCTGAGATACTGGGAAGAGAAACCGACCGGCTGATTTCGTCACCTCGCTTCGAGTCTTTCGTTAACGACTTCCTTTCTCAGTGGTTAAACCTGCGAGAGATTAACGCAACCACGCCGGATCGCGATCTGTTTCCGGAGTACTTCGAGGGGATTCATGACGGACGCCAGGATGTGCTGCTGCATGATTCCATCGTCAAGGAAACTCACGCCTTCTTTCGGGATCTTGTCGAGCGTGATCAAAGCCCTGCGATGCTTGTTTCGGCCCCCTATGCATTTCTCAATCAGCGTCTCGCGGAACATTACGAACTGCCACTGGTGAGAGGTGCATCATTGCGCAAAGTAGATCTGCCCGCTGACAGCGTTCGCGGCGGATTGCTGACTCAGGCCAGCATACTCAAAGTTACGGCCAATGGAGCGAATACATCACCCGTGCTGCGCGGAGCCTGGATGCTGGAACGGATTCTTGGCACACCAGCTCCGCCTCCACCTCCGAATGCCGGGAGCATCGAACCAGACACACGCGGCGCAACGACGATCCGCGAACAATTGGCCAAACATCAATCCGTCAAAACCTGTGCAGGTTGCCATCAGAAGATTGATCCACCCGGTTTTGTGCTCGAAGCCTTTGACCCCATTGGCCGCCATCGAACCTACTATCGCACAACAGAAACCGGAGAGAAACTTCCGGACGCACGAGCCTTCTTCGGGGCTCATTACGGTTCCGTGGAATACCTCAAAGGCTCAGCGGTGGACACTCGATGCCAACTTCCCAACGGAGCTGAGATTGCTGATATTCGCAGCTACAAGTCTGCGCTCGCGGCACAGCCCGATCTTCTGGCTCGCAACCTTGTCCGCAAGCTTGTCACGTTCGCGACCGGCGCAAGTGTTGAGGTTGGTGATGAACTTGTGATCGATGACATCCTCAGGAAGTCCGAATCCACAGAGTTTGGTATACGCACACTGATTCTGGAAGTGGTACAAAGTGAACTGTTTATTCGAAAGTAACAGCGTTTCCGTCGAACACTGAAATTACCCAGGTGATTCACTAAGGCCGTCCCATGAAACGAATTCCACGCCGACTTGCTCTCAAACACGCTGGCATTGCGATCGGTCTGCCAATGCTGGACTGCATGCTGGCCAAAGCAAGTCTCGGGGCTGCCTCAGCGTCATCGCCACGCCGCATGGTCTGTATTGGAGTTCCCTTCGGCTTTGATCCGACGGCCTTCGTTCCAGTGACTGCGGGGCGAGATTATGTCCTCCCTTCGCATCTCGCACACCTTGCGGATTTTCGTAACGACTTTACGGTCATCAGCGGGCTGAGCCATCCCAATACCGGTGGCGGCGGTCACAAAGCGGAAGCTGTCATGCTGACCGGCGCTCCGTATCCGGACTATTCCCACAACCTCAAGAACACGATTTCCGTGGATCAGGCTTTTGCGACTCAGTTTCGAGGAGAGACGCGGTATGAGAGTTTCGCGTTGACCACTCAGGGCCAATCGCTTTCAGTCACCGCAAACGGTGTTTCGATTCCGGCGATGGACAGACCGTCGGAAGTTTTCAAGAAGCTTTTCCTCGCTGCCTCTCCAGCCGAAATGGACGCCGAGTTACGCCGAATCGATGAAGGCCGCAGCATGCTCGACTTCGTCAACGAACGAGCGAAAGGCCTGAATTCTCGGATCAGCAGCGCCGATCGTCACCGAGTTGAGCAGTACTTTGAATCCGTGCGCGACGTGGAACGTCAGCTCAAGATGACTCGCGAATGGGTCCATCGCCCCAAGCCTGCAGCGATCGGCAGCGAACCTCACGACATCAGCGACAACCAAAAGCAGCAGGCCAAGTTTCAGCTCATGATCGATATGATCCATCTGGCGATGGTGACCGATTCCACACGTTCGGTAAGCCTGATGACGTTCGGCATGCATCATGATCTTTCTCACCACGGCAAAGAACCGAGTAAACTCGAAGCCTGCCGCAAGGTTGAGGTGGAGCTGATCCAGTCGTTTGCCGGACTACTAGGCAAACTGAAGAACAGTCAGGAAGCGGACTCGACACTCCTTGATTCCACCATGGTGATGATGACCAGCAACCTGCGAGATGGAAACACGCACTGGACTTACAACCTTCCGGTGATCCTTGCCGGAGGCGGTTTCCAGCACGGCCAGCACCTGGCATTTAATCGCTCTTATTTGGAAGAGGTGAATCAGGAACTGAATCCTGCACCGGGGGCTCCGGTCAATCTGGAAAAGAAGATTCCTCTGATGGGGCAGGATCAACAGCCGCTCTGCAATCTCTACACTTCCATGCTGCAAAAAGCTGGCGTTGAAATTGACCGGTTTAGTTCAGCCAGTGGGCCTCTTGATGGACTCACATGACGCGCCGCAGAGGCAACGAAAAAAGCCCCTGTCGCGAAGAACACGCGGCAGGGGCTTTTAGGCGGGAAGGTCTGGTCAAAGTGGTCTTTTAAAAACCTTAGATGTGCTTGTAGACCGATTCGAAGTCGATATCGTAGCGTTTCATCTTCTTGTACAACGTTGTGCGGTTGATACCGAGTGCTTTCGCGGTCTTCTGACGATTCCAGCCGCTGGTTTCCAGGGCCTGAATAATCAAATGACGTTCTGGTTCTGTCAGAGCCACTTTCAGCGACGCACCACCAAGCTGAGCTTCGATATTGGCTCGGTGCTCGTGATTTGCGAATAACTTCTCGGGCAGATCTGTCAGCGTGATCTTCGTGTCACGGCTGAGCACGACCGCTCGTTCAATCACGTTCACAAGTTCGCGAACGTTACCCGGCCAGTGATAATGCTGCAGAGCCTGCATGGCCATTTCGTCGATGCCGGACAGCTTCCGTCCGGTCTGCTCATTGAACATCTGCAGATAGTGTTCGGCCAGCAACGGGATATCACCGATTCGGTCACGCAAAGGTGGCTGAGTCAGAGTAATCACGTTGATACGATAGTACAGGTCTTCGCGGAAGGTGCCCTTCTTGACGCACTCTTCCAGGTTCTCATTGGTCGCCAGAACCAGTCGTACGTCAACCTTGTGAGTCACATTGCCGCCCACAGGTTCGAATTCGCGATCCTGCAGTACTCGCAGCAGTTTGACCTGCAGTGATGGCGAGGCGGTCGCAATTTCGTCAAGGAACAGCGTGCCACCGTCAGCCTGCAGGAACTTACCGATCTTATCGTGTGAAGCTCCTGTGAACGATCCGGCCACATGTCCGAACAGTTCGCTTTCCAGCAGAGTTTCCGGAAGGGCACCGCAGGCGACTTCCACAAACGGCTTGTCGCGGCGGTTGCTAAGCTGATGAACGGACCGGGCCGTCATGGTCTTACCGGTTCCGCTCTCACCCAGAATCAGCGCGGTTGTTCGAGTATCAGCGACGCTTTCGATCAACTCAAACATCCGCAGCATCTTGTAGTCTTTGCCGATGATGCTGGAGAGACCGTAACGCTGAGTCAGCTGAGCTTTCAGCTTCTTGTTTTCTTCGATAATCGACCGCTGACCGATCGCTCGTTCAATGGAGAAGCGAAGTTCTTCATCGATCACTGGCTTGGTCAGGTAGTCGAAGGCTCCCATACGAATCGCTTCCACAGCGCTTTCGATGGTGCCGAATCCTGTCAGCAGAATGATGGAGGTTTCGGGTGAGTTCTCGCGAGCCCACTGCAGAAGCTGGAAGCCGTCTTTGTCTGGAAGATTCACATCGCAGACGACGACTTCAAAGGGAAACTCTTCCATTCGTTCAATCGCTTCATTACATGTTGAAGCGGTTTCGGTGCGATGTCCCAGACTTCGCAGATAGTCGGCCATCGCCGCCTGAATGTAGCGATCGTCATCAACAACCAACAATGAGCCCGAAGTATTACGAGCCATGAACTATCCCCTCACAATTTGTGCGGCAACCGCTGCGCCTGTACGTAGACGGGCAGGTTGAAAAAAGAACGGAGTGCTGTGCTTGCTCTCGTAACAGTGAGGTTCCGGACAAAATTTTTGTCCGGCCTGTGTCTCCAGTCCGTGGTGACACACTGCTCGAAGCGATAGAGGGGATCTCTCAACGTTAGGTTGCTATTTCCAACCAGGTCGGTGTCGCTTCGCCACATGAGTGCAATTTTGAAACGACACTGTTTGCACAATCATTCATTCGCAACAATCGTCACAGCCGGAATAATTGATACCGGTTGCAAGCGGGACCGGTGCAAATTGGGCCATCAGTCGGGCACTTCTTATATCCCGACTCGCCAGTTTTGACATTGCGCATTTTCAGGCCCGGAGAGGCTGTGAATTTATTCGTAGGACGGCCTTTTCAGGCCGTCGTTGCCACAAAAACGCGTGCGATTTCGACGCCCTGAAAAGGGCGTCCTACATTCTTTCACAACCCCGGAGGGTCGACAAATCCATTGCCGGTGGCGTGAGCCACCGGTATGCAAGCCTAAGGAATCTGAGGCCCGGAGGGCCGACACAAGGGCGGATGTGTCGGCCCTTCAGGCCTGAGTCGCAGTGTTTTTTGCTGTCCGGTGGCTCACGCCACCGGCAGAGGATATGCCGGGCCTCCGGCCCTAACCAAAAAAGCAATTTCACAACTGACGCGTTGGGTTGAGAAGATCGCAATTCGCAACATCGGTGTGCAACACACGGGCATGCTCTGAGCATTGCGATCATCTCTGAGACTTGAGTCTGACCTGAAACCAGCATCCGGTGGCCGAGTCTTTCAGCTCAACGTCGCCGCCATGTAGTCGAGCCAGCTCACGAGTGATCGATAATCCAATCCCCGTCCCGGTTGACGCTCGCAGGTCACTGCTGAGCCGTGAAAAAGGCTGGAAGACGCTGGCGCGATGAGCAGTCGGAATCCCGGGCCCGGCATCGATCACATCAATCGTCGCAAATCCCGAACTCGCCGCGACTCGAATCTCCAGCCGCTGTCCGCTCGCCGCATACTTCTCAACATTGCTGATCAGGTTGCCCAGAATCTGTTCGACAAAATCAGGATCCAGCCACAGATCATTGCCAGGCTCGCCACTGACCTGAATCTCAATCCCGTGGTTCTGCAATGATGGAGTAAACCGATCGGCAATCTGTCGCACCAGTTCGATCACGTTGACTGAAACCGGATGCAACTGCAGCGTCTTGCGTTGTTGTCGAGCAAACGTCAACACGTTACCAATCAGTCGACTCAAACGCTGAGCTTCGGATGAAATCACTTCCAGTCTTCGCAAAGGCTTCTCAGACTGATCGGCTTCGACCTGTTCCAGATCATGTTCCAGCAGATCCGCATAGAGTCGAATATTCGTCAGCGGCGTCTTGAGTTCATGCGAAACCTGATTTACGAAGCTGACCTGCTGCGACGCTTCCCGCATGTCACGCGAGTAGTCTCGATACAGCAACCATGCCAGTGAAGTCAGCGTGATCGCAAACGCCCCAAGGCCAGCAGCGAATCCCAGATACGCACTTCGACCACCGCCCGTGGCAATTTGATCAGGTGGTATGAAACACTGCAGTCGCCAGGAAGCCAAAGGCGCCGCGACCGGAGCTTCGCAGAAGGGCACTGCATCTGTGGTGACATCATCGCCCCATTCGTAGACGACTTCCGAGGATGAACTCAGAACGCGAAACGCAGTTTGGACATCGGACGAGTCCAGTTTGGAAGCAGAACGATCGGTCTCGGGCAACCAGGAGATCAAATCCGAAATCCATCGAGCCCGCTCCAGAGCAGCACCAACAATGTGGCCCGAAGGCCTGCGTTGCCAGTAGATCAGGTTGAGTCCTCGATCCCAGTACCACACAAACCAGCCATTCGAAGGCAAAAACGGAGCCGGTTGTTCTCGCGTTTCCGCGCGAGGCGAAAACTCCGGTGCGGCCATCTGCGGTGCGGCCAGTTCCAAACCGTTATTTGCGGACCCCACGGACATCGGTGATGGCAATTCGACAGCGTCCATCGCCGGTTCAGCGGCGCCTAACATCGGCTCGCTCTGCAGTGGTGCGGCTTGAGTTGCGGCCTCCGTTGTTGCCTGTGTCTCTTCGGCAGTTCCGGTAGCTGGCCCCGTTCTGGCACTTCTTGATGTTGTCGCACTCAGTTTACCGCGAGCCCCGTCTGCCATCGCTGGAGCTGCAGCGTCAAACGGATCGGAAGGAGCGGGCTGTTGCGACACTTCGGCTTTTGATCGAACAGAATCCCCCGGCGGAGCAGCCATCCTGACACTGGGGCTGGCATTCTGCTCTACCGTCGCAGAATCCAATGCTGGCGCCTTCTTTTCGGCCCCTGCATTCTTCACCGACTTGATCGCCGCAATCAGCTCCTCCAAGGGACTCGGAGTTGGCGGTGCATCAGCCGCCATCGGAGCCGCCTGCTGCTGAATCGACTGTGCTTCACCCGACAACGAACCTGCCGCGACCTGATCGTTCAGAAAGCTCTCAGTAGACCCATAGGACAGATCCGCTTGCTGCTGCGAAGGAGATTGCCGCTGTTCGACTTCCGAGCGAAATGCTCCCCCGGCACCTCCGGACATCGCGATCGCAGAACGATCACCACCGACCCCTGCTTCCGTCCGCGCGATGGCGTTCTGGAGATCCCACTGAGTAAACATTCGGGCGGCCTGATTCAGGAACGTGAGCTCAGACCCGTTCAGGACACCGGCCGGGTTCGGATACATCAGGCGACCGTCGGGAGAAAGCACAAACAACTGAGTCACCTGCGGCTCAGATCGCACAACTTCTCGCAGCACCGGCAGATCAAAATCATCCAACGACGTGATTTGATGGAGTCGCCGCTGAGATTCCTCAAACCGCAATGCGACCTGCCGATTGACGTCGTCCAGCCGTTGTTGCATCACGCTGCGAAAGCGCTGCTGCGTGACCGACTGCTCATCCCGCGCCATGCGAACCCCAAGCCATGTCAGCAGACTGACGGGGAGCAAGACGATCAGGATCATGAGAATCAGGGAGCGACGTTTCATCCGGGCGACCAGCCAGCAGAAACAGGAAAGACCACTATCAGCACAGTGGAATGATACTCAGGTCGACCGAACTGCAAATCAGCTTTTCCGCATTCCTCGGTGAGTTCGCTCAAACCCGCCCCGACAGCAATGGCCCCGACAATGCAAATCCCTATCCGAACATCAGATACGTGAATGTCAGAAAATTGTGATTTGTCCGAAACGTAGTGCCAGTTGTAGTGCTGGCCTCAGCCAGCATTGTATTTTGACTTCCAACTACAATGCCGACTGAAGTCGGCACCACGAAACAAAAACACCAAGCCGCTACGCCTGCGATGTCTCACCGTCAGCATTCACAGTCTGCAGAATTTCGGGGCTGGGGAATCGATCTCGGTAGCGAAATTTCTGCCACCAGTTGGCTTTTCGCAGCAGCGGATCCGTCGCGTCGACAACGCGAGTCTTCCCTTTGCGAGTCACGATCGTGAGCTTATTGCCAGGAGCTGGTCCGACCACCATCCAGAACTTGTCAACGACGTAAGAATAGTCTTCGCCTAACTCCGCAGGATGGACAGACCGGGCGCGCGGTCCTGGGTGAGGACTTTGTTTCGTGACGGTATAGACGACAAGATCGCCCGACTGAAATCCCTGGTTCGGCAACACGGACACGCTCTGAACTCCACGCGGTGACTTCCTGGTCACTGAAAACAGTGGTGGTTAGGACCACTGAATCTCGCAGGTTTTACCCCGCATTGCGAATCAGTACAACAGGAATCCCGGCATTGGCACACTTCCGGCGGCCTCTAAGTGCATTTCGTGGTGCCGACTTCAGTTGGCTTTTCGGCTTCGCCGGACTCTCGATTCGAAGCGTAAGCGCACAAGCCCGCCGGTCTCCGCACAGAATTGGGAGGGGTGGAGGTAGTGGATCTTGCTAAAGATCCCAACACAGCCGGACCTTTAGCAAGGTCCACTACCCCAAAATCAAATCTGTTTACCGCCCAGCCGGAGGCGCCGGCTTTTGTGCTGGCCGGCGCCTCCGGCTGGGCGGTAAACGACTATGCGAACGACCCGCTCGCGATGTTCCGTTATAGGTGATTGCGTACCCGGCACATGCAGACGAAACCACCAAAAACCGGACGCTAACGCGTTCCGGCTAATGATTGGAGAACATCGCTCAATTCCGCATCAGAAACTCATCCGTATTGAATAACGCCCGGGCCACGCTGGTCCAGGCGGCCAAAGTCTCAACTGGCGGATCGGTCTCAGTCCGAGTCACAAACTTAGCCGCCTCCTCCGGAGCAGAAACAAATCGAGACAGCTCACGACTCAAAAAGTCCTCCAGAACGGCGACTTCGCTCGACGACGGTTCTCGCGTCAGGCAGGTCAAAAACATCTGCCGACAACGGTCTTTGTCAGTCGTCAATTCGGACGCAGCCAGAGTCCGCCTCGCAAGCCCCTCGGCCAGTTCAGTAAACACCTTGTCATTGGCGACTGTCAACGACTGCAAAGGAGTATTTGAACGCGATCGGCGAGTACACACGGTACTGAAATCCGGCGCATCAAACGTCTGCAACAACGGATACGGAGCACTTCGATAAAACATCGTGTACATTGTGCGGCGATAACGATCTGGCCCCGTTGATGTCGGCCAGTCTTTTTTGTTCTGGGTGAAATCGTAAATGCCGTCCGGCTGAGGCAGGTAGACGCTCGGGCCGCCGACTTTCTTCGAGAACAATCCACTTGCCATGACCGCAAGGTCTCGCACAATCTCCGCCTCAACTCGAAAACGAGTCTGACGTAACAACAGATAATTGTCCGGGTCCACTGTCATCGCCAGGTGATTCTCCGGCGACAACTGAGAGCTTTGGCGATAAGTTGCTGAATTCAGAATGGTGCGATGCAGATGCTTCAGCGACCAGCCATTCTCCATAAACTCGGCCGCCAGCCAGTCCAGAAGTTCCGGATGCGTCGGCGGAGTTCCCTGGTAACCAAAGTCGTTTTCCGTCTCGACGAGACCTCGCCCAAAGTACCGTGCCCAGACTCGATTCACGGTGACTCGTGCGGTCAACGGATTGTCACGATGCACCAGCCATCGCGCAAGATCCTGGCGATTGGAAAACGTTGGCGATGAATCCTTGCTCATCAGAGCCGCGGGAACACCGGCCTGCAGCGGCCCGTGATCTTTGTCGGGACTCAGAAAGTCACCGCGAGTCAACAAATAAGTCTCCGGCGGCTTTTCCAGATCTTTCATCACCATCTGCTTGAAGGACGCTCCCTTGGCGGGCAATGCTGTTTCCAGTTCATCGATGCGTTTCTTGATCTCCGCCAGACGCATCGCTGAAATGCTTCCCGGCGAATCGAGTGAAACTCGGGCCGTCGAAAAATCGATCGCAAAGTGCCCGGTCAGATAATTCTTATTCAGATCGTGTCGCATCAGGACATTCAGAGCGCCATCGGTAAATGCGACGGGGTCAGAAAGAGCAAAGATGGCCTCATGAGGAGCATTCATCTTTGCTCCCGCCGCCTTTTGTGCGTCGTCCACATTGATCGCCCAGCCGGTTGTGGGCAGCTCATCGATTGCGTCAACAACCGGATACTTTGGCTGACTGTGATCGGCCCACGCCCGAGCGAAGCGATGTTCGTTGACGCCGGACTTCAGGTAAAAATCCGTCAGCACAAAATTACCATTGCTGGCCGTTCCGGGGCCTCCGTTCGGAAGACTGGGGTCCGTCATTGTTCGCAAACGAATGGCCGTAATCGTCGTCGAAGCATCCGCTGCTTCCGGTTTCTGAATGGTAATTGTGTACGCATCGTTGGCATTCGGCTCCGATTTGACGAGGAGCGAACTGTCCGGGTTTATCTTCAGGATAATACTGCCCGAAGCTCGCACAGCAGTCACATTGGCCGGCTGCCATTGCCAATCCAGAGTCGAAAGATTTGGCTGATCCGGCGCATTCTTCTCCAGTTGTGATTTCTCCTTCTGCAGAGTCTGCAATTCTTCCAGTTGCTGAAACTGAGTATCGGACCAGCCGAACATTTCATCAGCTCGAACCTCAACCAGCTCACCCGCACTGTTGGCCTCCACAGCACCATTGAAGAACGCATAGAGCCGATAAAACTCATCATGAGTGATCGGATCAAACTTATGAGTATGACATTGAGCACACCCGACGGTCAGCCCCATCCAGACGGCTCCGGTCGTACTGACACGGTCAATTAACGCCTCGTGACGATACTGGTCGGGCTTCACGCCGCCTTCTTCGTTGATCATCGTATTGCGATGAAATGCCGACGCGACTAGTTGTGATTTCGTCGCATTCGGGAGCAAATCGCCCGCCAGTTGTTCGATCGTAAACTGATCGAACGGGACATCTCGATTGATTGCATTGATGACCCAATCACGATACGGCCACATGACCCGCGGCCCGTCGATCGTGTAACCATTGGAGTCCGCATACCGCGCCTGATCGAGCCAGTGCCGGCCCCAGCGTTCGCCATAATGAGGACTCTCCAGGAGTCGATTGATCAATCGATTCCAGTCATCAGGAGCAGAATCGTCCGAGAAAGCTTTTGCCTCTTCCACGGTCGGCAATAACCCAAGCACATCCTGAGTTGCTCGACGAATCAAAGTCGCCGAATCCGCAGCCGGAGAAGGTTGCAGGTCGCTCTGTTGAAGTCGTTGCAGAATAAATCGATCGATCTCGTTCCGGCTCCAGGCGTCGTTCTCGATCATCGGGACAGCCGGTCGTTCCACGCGACGAAACGCCCAGTGATCCTGATACTCCGCACCTTCCGCAACCCATTGTTTGAGTAGCCCAATCTGTTGTTCTGTCAGAGGCTTGTTGGTCTCGGCCGGAGGCATCCGCTCCTCCGGATCCGTCGCCAGAATTCGCGACACCAGAGAACTCTTGTCTGGAGTGTTAACGTCGATCGCACCATGTTCAACGGCTGACTCACGAACATCCAATCGCAAATCTGCCGCACGGGATTCCTCATCCGCACCATGACATTGGAAGCAATGATTGGAAAGAATGGGCCGAATGTCGCGATTGAAATCGACCTTCGCTGGTTTGCTGGATGCCTGCTGACCAACAGCGTCATGTTGTAGTAGGACTAATAAGAGGAGCAGGCTGGAAATAAATCCGAAGCGTCGGATCCTGCCATGATGTTGCCGGAAGAGGTTTGGATTCATCGGAGGGCTCACGTCACGAAATGGTGAGGCTGGGCAAGATCACTCGAAAAACTCGCGGGCCGGTAGTCTACCAGGAATCTCCGCCGGTTCCCAACAAGAACCGTCTCATGTAGGTCACGCCTGCCGGGCAGGACTTCGCGGCTTGCCGCGACTTCGGTGCATGCGAAATTCAATGTCGCCTGCAATACTCACCGAATTGCACACAGGGTTCGCCTTGCGGCGAAAGTCCTTTCCGGCAGAAAGGACCTACTTTAACAATCATCCACGACGACAACCTCGCCCTCGTCGAAAGCCATCTTTCTGTCCCAAATTCTTTCTGTCCGGACTTTTCGAAAAACGCAGAGTCGTCGACCGGAAGATTTCGAGACCGAAAGATTTGAACAACAGTGATTGAGAACTCAACGGTGAGTGTTTTCCCTCATTCACACAATGTTCCCCTGCGCTGAGGGGTTTCACCACTGTTTCAGTATGGCAGAACCTTCGCCGGTCAACACAACGCAGGCGTTAGAGTTTACCTGATCGGCAAATCCACTATGTGCCTCGACAACAACGGTCGATTGAGAAGACACAGGCAGATGCCAGCCGCATAGACGGCCATGCGCTGCTTTGTTTGTGGGAGAGACGAGTTCGGGTGGACCGAACCGACGAACCCTAATCAGTCAGAACAAGAGTTGTTGTCATGTCAGACCATGCTAAACAGGAAGCGCCCGCCGCTGAAGGTCACGAAAAACCTTCTGGTGGTGGCAGCATTGTTCCCTGGATCGCGGTCGGAGTGATCAGCGCGGGGCTCGGAAGTGCCATGCCGTTTATGCTGGCGGGACAAAGTCACGCCCCGGCCGATGCGGAACATGCTGAAGAAACAACCGAAGGCGAACACGGAGAACCAGCTGCAGAAGAAGCCCACGGCAGCGCCCCAGCCGCGACGGCTGGCCACGGCAGTACCTCTAAGTCCAAGAAGGTCAAAGCCTTCACGCTGCCTAAAGATGAAGAAACCATTTTCCAGCCGTTTGGTGAGCCTGACAAAGATCAACGCATCGCAGTCAATCTGAACGAAGGCCGTCTCACACGGTTCCTAAGCTTCTCGATCACACTGCAGATTCCCAAGGCCGTTGAAGAAGAATTCAAAAAGAAGGTCGACGCGAAGAAATTTGTCCTGCGAAACTGGCTGCTGAGCAAAGTTTCAGACCTCAGCATTGAAGACATTCGCGGAGCGGCCGGACAGAACCGGCTCCGTCGTGAGATTCGTGACCATTTCAACAGTGTCCTGTGCCCTGATGGCTACGACCAGATTTATGACGTTCTGTTTGAAGAGTTTAACGTTCAATGACAAGTCCTGATTCACTTTCCAGTGTCGACTTCTCCGCACCGCGCCGTCTGGCCGGTTCGGCGAATCGCGCGCTGTCTTCATGGAATGCGACGGCCACGTCGATGCTCCAGGAATACTGGCAGGCGCTGGCTGGAGATCGAATCACCATGCAGCCTGCTCGTATCGATTCATCGGTTGCACAAAAGGCTCAGCAGACTCTTCCCGATCCCGGCTATGCGGCTCTTCTGAAGATCGGTCCGGATCGTTTCGACGGCATGGTCGCCTTTTCCAATCGGCTCGTCCTGACAGTCGTCAGTGAAATGCTGGGAACGCTGGGCGAAGAATGGCCGGAACAGCGAGCACTCACCGCCGCAGAACTTTCGCTCGTTGAATTGCTGTTCGGCGAGATTGCTCGAGCCCTTAGTCAGGGCTGGCCGGAAGTGACACCGCTGCCCGTCGAAATGGATCAGGTCATCGTTCGACCATTGCGTAGCCGTGTCTTTCAGCCTCGCGAAAATCTTGTTCGCATCGTCGGCCTGATTAACACGGCCGTCGGCGAAGAAACATTTGTCATGTTGATGCCTCAGGCCGGGCTGGCCTCCATCGGCATCAACGAATCTGCAATTCCTCTCGCCGTTGATCAGTCTGTGTCACCACAGATGCGAGCATTGGCAGAAACGCTTCCGGTCACCATGTCGGTCAGTCTTGGCAAAGCCACTCTGACTCTGGGCGACATGAATAACCTGGCCGTGGGCGACACTTTGATTCTTGATCAGTCATCGGGCAGTCCTCTGGAAGCGCGAGTTTCCGGGCATCTGCAGTGGTTAGGCTTCCCTTGTCGACTGGGGCAGCGACAGGGGTTCCGTATTTTGGCATCCAGGAAAGACTGAGGAGACAGGCGTGAGCGAATCGTCAGCCGAGACCCTCGAAGCGACCGAATCGGCGCTCGACCAGATTATGCCGGGCGGAGATCCCTCCGTTCCTGAGGCACATCCGGTGGAGTTTCCGCAGGTGTCGCGAACTCGAGCCAGCACGGCTATGCCGCTGGAACGTTTCGCAGAAGTGAGCATCGAAATCTCGGTTGAGATTGGTCGAGTCACAATGCCAATCGGTGAGCTGTTGAAACTAGGTGAAGGAGCTGTCGTCGAACTGAATCGAGCTGTCTCGGAACCAGTCGACGTGATGGCTCAGGGTGTGAGAATTGCCAGTGGTGAAGTGGTCGTCATTGATGATCGATTCGCCGTTCGCATTACAGAAATTGTGAACGCAGAAGAAGGACGAGATGCATCTCGTGGTTCAGCCGCGAGGAAACGATAAAGGAAACGGACGCTAACCGGTTGTTGATTTAATTAGCCGGAACGCGTTAGCGTCCGGTTCTCATCGGTGAAACCCCAAACAACCGGGGGCTAACAACCGGGGGCTGATGAAGCAACACAGAAAAGGGCGTCAGGAGACGCTCACAAAATTCAAGGAAGAAACTTACCATGCGGCCTTTCGAATCAGCATCCGGCACGAGCAGCGTTCAGAGTTCAACTCTGAATCGTCGTGCCGGTGCGCGATGGGCCTCACTGATCGTTCTGGTTGTCTTCGCGGGAATTCTTGCTTCGGTTGCAATGCCCTCTTTAGCTGTGGGCCAGCAGTCGCAAAGCGGTTCGGGGCAGTTCCGGAAACGCTCGACAACGAGCACGGGGACCCAATCCGCGATCGATCCAAAGCTCCGGGGATTCCTCAAACAACAAGCTGGTATTGAACATTCTCAACCGCGTACGTCGCGAACTCAGGTTCCTTCTGGCGACAGCAGTTCTGAGTCTCGCAGAAACACGCAGCCGAACTCTTCAGCAGTTCGCTCTTCGCGTTCAACGACTTCGGTGAATGGAAGCCACACGCCCGACCGAGCAAGCTCGGGATCTGCCTCCAGTGTTGACGAGGAAACAGAACCGTTCGAAGCAGCCTCACCTCGAACTCGAACCTACAGCGATCAGCATTCAGGCTCACAGCCGGCATCGCAGCCGACGGTTGAAAACGCTGGCGGGGCAATGACATCCGAACGAGAAGATCACTCATCCGCCATTGAGCAAACGGCATGGGAGCCAAAATCTGATACGGCCTCAACGAGCTCCGCAGCTGCAGGTAAGGCACTGACAGAGTTCAGTGAATCTGCAGTCATTTCTGAACTGCAGCCAACTCCGTCAAACGCGTCTGAACAGAAGCCCGCTGAAATCTCGGTTCCACTGAAATCGTCAGCCGAAGCTGGCATGTTTCTCGACCTGAGAGATGAAGCGAAGCCAAGCAGTTCTGCGGCTCCCGTTGGAGAACGTGGTGCTGAAGTGTCTATTCAAAGCACTCCGATGCAGGTGCTTTCGCGCGCCGTCGCATGGATTGTCATCGCCTTGTGTCTGTTCAGCCTGGCAGCTCTCGGAGTTCGCCGCTGGCAACGTCAGCGAGGCTTATTGCCGACTCTCGGTTCACGATCTCGCGTGATTGAAACACTGTCACTGGGCCCGGGAAGGTCCGTATCACTGATCGAAATGGCTGGTCATCGAGCGTTAGTCGCGTTTGATGCTGGCGGCATTAAACAACTGGTTCTGACGCCTCCGTCGTTTCAGGATGAATTGACGGAAGCCGACGAGCCTTTGATTTATGAACGTCCTCCAAAGACTCGGACAGATCTCACTGTCCTTGCTTCGGAAACACAGACCTAGTTTCTCACCAAGTTACCTTTTTCAATCGTCTGGGTGTCGGAATGGATTCCGCACAAACAGTTCAACAAATCCTCGAGTCTGAAGCATTTCAGGGACTCTCTCCGCAGATCAAGGTTGCCTTGTTCCTCGGCGGGATGGCTCTGATTTCTGCAGCACTCGTCACCATGACGGCGTTCACTCGAATTGTGATCGTCCTGTCCTTCGTTCGCCGCGCGCTGTCGACACAGGAAATTCCGCCGACTCAGGTCGTCCTTGGTCTCTCGCTGTTCTTAACTCTGTTTGTCATGGGCCCGACTCTGACAAAGATCGAACAAGAAGCCGTTCGCCCCTATCTGGCCAAAACCATTGAAGGGGCAGTGGCATGGGACAGGGGTCGCACTGCGCTTCACGAATTTATGATCCGGCAGACTCGGAAAGCGGACATCATTCTGTTCGCACGCATGGCCAATGTCAGCACCATCGAGCGTCCGGAGAGTACTCCGTTCGATGTCCTGATTCCCGCTTATGTGATCAGCGAACTGAAGACCGCCTTCATTATGGGCTTTTGTCTCTACATCCCGTTTATTCTGATCGACCTCGTGGTCTCCGTCATCCTGATGTCACTGGGCATGATGATGATGCCACCAATGGTCATTTCTACGCCGTTCAAGATCCTGCTGTTTGTCCTGGTCGACGGATGGCAGCTGATCGCCAAAGTACTGAGTTTGAGTTTTCATTGAGGACTATCGAAGCCTTCAGGTTTGTTTCCGTCATCTCAATCTTCTGCTGAGTTTTCAGATCACTTATGTCAACGCCCGCAATCGCCATACCTCCAACCGGAAGCTGGATAAAGCAGAGCGAAACTCTGCTTTCATTTGGCATGATTATCGGTCTGGTGGTCATGCTGGTTCCGCTGCCGCAGTGGCTGCTGGACTTGCTGTTGGCGGCCAATTTGGCGGCGACAGTTCTGTTGCTGCTGGTGACGCTCAGCGCGAAACGGGCTCTCGAGCTGACCGTCTTTCCTTCGCTACTTCTGCTGCTGACGCTCTATCGCCTGTCACTGAACGTTGCCACAACGCGACTGATTCTGCTGGAAGGTGATGCGGGGCATATTGTGACTGCGTTCGGTAACTACGTCGTGGGCGGCCAGCTGGTCGTCGGTCTGACGATCTTTCTGATTCTGGTCACCATTCAGTTTATGGTGATCACCAAAGGTGCCGGGCGTATCGCCGAAGTGTCGGCTCGATTTACGTTGGACGCGATGCCTGGCAAACAGATGGCGATTGATGCAGAACTGAACGCCGGCAGCATCAACGACAAAGAAGCGCGTCGACGACGCGACGAGTTATCTCGTGAGACAGAATTCTACGGGGCGATGGACGGTGCCAGCAAATTCGTCCGCGGTGATGCGATCGCTGGTCTGATCATCACCGGCGTGAATCTCGTTGGTGGCGTGATCATGGGCGTCGTGAATGGAATGTCGTTCGCTCAATCAGTGCGAACATACTCCATTCTGAGTGTTGGCGACGGCCTGGTCACTCAGATCCCTGCACTCGTGATCGCGACTTCGGCCGGTATTCTTGTCACGAAGACAACTTCGGACGACAGCCTCGGTGATGAAATCGGCGGACAGCTGTTTCATTCACAGAGATCAATCTGGATTGGGGCCGGTATTCTTGCCTTGATCGCAATGATGCCGGGACTTCCTAAGTTGCCGTTTCTTGGCGTCTCGGTGGGACTGCTGCTGATCGCCAATCGACGAAAGCCCGCTCCGCCTGTGGAAGCGGCTCCTGAAGGAACGGATCCAGACAAGCCAACTCAACCTGACGATGAACGTCACCTGGATGAGTTCCTGCTGACGGATCGAGCAGTCGTGGAGGTCGGAGCGAGACTCGTTCCGTTTATCCAGAGCAAACGAGTTAAGGGTCTCTCGGAGCGAATCACGGCTCTGCGACGTGAGTTCTCCCGATCTCAGGGACTGTGGATTCCTCCGATTCGAGTGAACAGCAATCTGTCGGGTTTGCAGCCGGAAGAATATCGCATTCTCGTTGCCGGTCGCAGAGTTGCAGGCGGTGAACTTCGAACAGAACAGTTGCTGGCAATTCTGCCCGAAGGTCGTCAATCCAGTGTGCCTGGTGAACCGACGACCGAACCCGCTTTTGGTCTCAACGCCCGCTGGATTATTTCCGAAAGCCGAAGACTGGCGGAGATTCAGGGATGCACCGTAGTTGATCCTCTCAGTGTTCTGATTACTCATCTTGGTGAAGTATTGAAACGCTTCGCGCATGAATTGCTCACGCGTGAAGCGCTGAAGCAGATGCTCGATCGAGCCAAAGAGTTTGCCCCCACCATCGTTGAAGAGATTAAACCGGAGACTATCCGCATGGGAATGCTGCATCAGGTTCTTGTTCAGCTGGCCGAGGATCGAATTCCGCTGGCCGACATCACGCTGATTCTCGAATCCATCGTGAATCATGCTCCGCAAACCAAGACTCCGGAAGATCTGACCGATCACGTTCGTGTTGACCTCGGACGTCTCGTCTGCGAACGCTTCCGTGGCACTGATGGCCGACTGCGTGTCGTGGCGATGGAGCCGAAGCTGGATACACGCATGCGTCAGTCACTGCATCAGGATCAGCTGGCACTCGGCGCTGGTCCTTTGACGCGACTGATTGAAGCCGTCGGCAAAGCCGCGCGGGAGTCTGAGCGAAATCAATTGCCACTGGCTCTGCTGGTGGACCAGAAAGTACGACGTCCTCTTAAACGGTTACTTGCACGGACAGCTCCCGACGTGGGGGTAATCGCCTATCAGGAAGTTCCGAATGATCTGGTGATTGACTCAGCTGTGATGCTTCAGTTCGACGACATCATTGGTCCCGAAGCCAGCAACGACGCTGGTCAGCTTCGCGGAGTTGCCTGACGTTGCACGAATGCAGAGCTCAGATTCATCGCTGAGGTTTGCCAGATCACTCAGAACAACTCGATCACCTAATCAATACTCGCTGTGACAGATATAAATCCCATGCATATCAATCAAATCATACTCGATCGACGTCCATGGGGCCGGGCCTGTGGACTGCTTGTGAGCTGTGTGGTGATGATCGTCGGCATCATTCGCGACACCGGACCGGCAGAGATTGTGCTGCGAGCTTTCACAGCCGCCATCATCTCCGCCATTTGTGTTCGGGGATTTGTGCGACTGCTGCAGACGATGGCTGACCCCGGTGCGGAGAATCGTTCGGAGTAAATCTCAGGATTTGTCAGGCCAGAATTCTGAGTCGTACAGAGTAAGCATTTTTGTCCGCGGTCACGATTGAGGCAACGCTCTCAATGAAACAAACCGCGAACACTCGGCCTCGTTTCAAATTGTGCCAAGAATAAGACTGCGAAATCATCCAAATGAGCACTCGCATGCATTCCGCTGTAAAAGCGTACCATAAAGTTTGCACGATGGATCTTCGAGATCGTCTGATCATCGAACATCTTTCGTACGTTCGTCACATCCTGGGAAAACTACTGGGATCGCTGCCGGATTACGTTGATAACGAAAACCTTGAGTCGGCCGGAATTCTGGGACTCGTAGAAGCCGCCGGACAGTACGACCCTGATCGAGGTGCTGCGTTTACAACGTTTGCCTATCAGCGAATTCGCGGGGCAATTCTGGATGAGCTGCGACGCAACTGTCCCGTCCCGCAAACGATTCTCCAGAACTGGGCTTTGATTCGCGATGCGTCAGTTCATATGTCTCCTCCGCTGACTCCCGAAAAGCTTTCTGATGTGACCGGCCTGTCGGTTCGAGAAGTCGAAGACTGCCTGACCGCGATGCGATTGACTCGCCCTGAAAACTGGGCCGACGAACTGGGAGAACTTCCGACTCCCGATCATCGTCAGTCACACGTCGATGCGGGATCTCATCGGGCGGATGAACGACGAGCCCTGGCAGATGCCATCGAACAACTTCCTGAAAAGATGCGACTTGCTGTCACGATGTATCACATGGAAGACATGCGGATGAAGGAAATTGGACAGGTACTGGGACTGTCAGAATCTCGCGTCTCACGACTTCTGGCCGCCGCAGAAATGCAGTTGAAGTCGATCATCAGACGAAAAACGGGCTGAGTGAAACGTTGAAGTGAACAGCCCAATCAGGGCCAAATGCCGGCCTGACATCCGAATCATCTACAACGGAACGAAACTGGAACGGATTGAATCATGAGTGCCGTGTTGTCATCTCGAGGTCGAGTCTTATCAAGCCAACAGGTTCGCTTCAGTGAAGCTCCCGTTCGCCTGGGACAACAAACTCGTTGCTCGAAGGAACCATCCACGGTCTCTGTACAGACTGACCCTGACACGGGTGATGTCGTTGCTATCGTGGTGCATTGCGGCTGCGGTGAAGTGACCGTTGTCGAATGTGCTTATGGAAACGTGACCGTTCAACAATAGCGTTTCAAGAACGGCATTCAGCAAATCGGGACAGGTAATCTCCCTGGCCTTTTCCCGAGCATCCTCTGTCAGATCAGGGAGTGAGTCTTCAGCTCACCTGGCGTTCCAGAGATCAACCAGTGGAAGGCCGGAAGATTATTGAACGAGAGTCTCTGATGATGAATGGTCGGTTTTCAGCAGCTGCATCAATTGCAAAACACGGTGATCGAATCGCCAGTGTCGCGGCTGACTCCGTCCATCATTCGCAACGGATGACAGCCATGTCTCAGTCTTCGATCGTCAATAAGACATCACATTCGCTGATTACCCTCTGTGTTCTGTGCCTGTTTTTTTCGACCGGCTGCGCTCTTTCGAAGAACCTGCTCGGCAAATCAAATCTGCAGAATCCTGCACTTCCGCTGCAGACAACAACAGGCCTTGGGACCGCCAGCCCAAATTGCGCTGTCCCAAACTCACAGCCAAAACCTACAGAACTGACGACCCATCCTGTTCTGCCGCAGACGGCAGCACAAGCGACAGCGAACGCGAATGCTGTGCCCGTAAACAACGGAATTCCACAGCAACCAATGATGCAGCAGTCCGCCGTACAGCCGCAGCAATATCCCCAGCAGCTGCCTGCGCAACAAATGCAATATGCGCAGCAGCAACCGACCATTCAGCAGCAACCGCCCCTGCAGCAACAGCCGACCATGCAGCAGCAGCCGATTATGCAGCAGCAGCCCGCTGTGTCCCAGCAGACATCAACCTTTGTTCAGCAGCCCGCTCAGCCGCAATATGTTCAGCCAATGGTTCAGGACGCTGTCGTGGGCGCAACTCAGGGTCAAGTACTGACAGCTCAGCCTCAGTCGAATCAGCCGCAAGCGACATCACCTCAAGCCGTCGCGGAGAATGTCCCGGAGCAGGACGAATTTCAATTGGCTAATCCTAACGCGCGGAAGCTGCCGACCGCCAATATTAGCCCTCATCCCAATCACCCCAAGGAAGTGGGTGGCCCCGAAATGACAGCGGCACCTGTTTCTGCCTTTAGGCCTCTCGCTCGTCCTGGTGGTGCAGCGGCTGCTAATTGTCCTCCCGGAACGGTGCCCAATTATGGTTACGCAGCAGACGCCATTTCGTCCCCCGAAAAGCTTGCTGAGTGCGAGAAACAGGTCTTCGAGATGAACCAGAAGTTGAACGAACTTCAGTTCAATACCTTACGGGCCACGTTGACCATGGAACAAATGGCCGAGCAACAGAGGCAGCTCATGATCGACAACGAACGTCTTCGCCGCCGCGCTGAGATGGCCGACAAGAGATATCTCGAAGAACTCGATTCACTCTCAGAAATTGTTGGAGAAGTCGTTTCTCAGACAGGCTCTGGCAATAAGTCGTCATCGGCCAGCAAACCTTCAAATGGTGCGAATCCACTACGACCTGTTCCACAGTCCGCAACCGGGCAATCTCTGTGATTCTGACCCCTCGTCATCCAAACGGCCTTAAACCAGGATTCTGCGAAAGAGTTCTGCTGGCTGGCTTAACGTTACTGACAGGATGCCAGTCGAGCCTCTCCAGTAATGAACTGCGTGGCCCGGCGGTCGCGGCACGCTTCACAACGAATCCACTGGCTGACACGAAGTTTGATCGCGACTATGTTCCGCCGCCTGCAACCGTTCCCAGTCTCAAACTGGGACTGAACATGCAAAGCGGTATCGACCCCGTGCACAGTCACTTTGCATCGAATCTTGGCACCGTGCTGATGCGGGAATTGCAACTCTCTTCTGCAACTCTTACCGTCGAGCCGCTGGTTTCGCTTCAGCCACAAGCGGCCGTTCCGCGGTTTCCCGAACAATCAACAGATGGCATTATTTCGGTCGCGTTCACCTCACCACAGGATGGTCTTCCACCACAATTGCCTCCCAATCCCATGTATCATTCCGAGGCACCGCCGCTTGTCGACCAGATCCTGGTCGTTCGAGTCCTTGAGTACCGACCGTACTACCCACTTCGTGCAACTCTGGATGTCCGAGTTCTTGACGGACAGTCTCAGGATCCTGTCTTTGCAACCACGGCGACATGGTCGGGTGAGGAGTACGAATCAGGCGGAAAGAAGTACAGCCTGAAGAAAGCTCTGTTCTGCCGAGAACCCGCATGTCTGCCAGCGCCGGGGCACAACAGCCCTCAGGCGTTAATCCATGAAATCGCGGGAGATCTGGCGGCATGGTACAACCATGCTTCTACATCACTCATCGTGACTACAGCAAAGCCCGACAAATCGTGGCGAGACAGCTGGAAGAAAATGTTTGAAGATGATTCCTGTCCGCCGTCCGCCTCATGCCCGACGCCTTCCGGATCAAGCACCTCGCCTCTACCATCTCCGGCGCCATCCCCTTTCGCGGCACCCAGCGTACCTGCGAACGCTCCTGCGAATAATTCACCCGCCACAGCGCCGGAAAACTTTCCGGCGGAATCGCAGCCCGTTCAGCCTGCTCCATCAACAGAACCATCTTCCGTCTTACCAGTGCCACCGGCGGATTCCATTTCCCCACAACCAACAACGGCGTCCGTTTCAGGCGCCTCCACAATTCGTTAGATGACAGCCGCGTGTACCAGAGTGGACGTCTCTCAACTGATGCGATGACGGTACGAACTCAAACAACATCAAGCCGATCAATGCAATGCGGATCCGTGTGATCCAGACGCACAGCATTTTCACACTTCAATAGATGATTGTATTTCACTGCAGCGCCGGTGTTGAACAGCACTACTGTTTCGTGAGGTGCAATCCAGCCCGAGTCTTTCAGCTGCTTTGCCGCCATCCAGACGGCTCCGCCTTCCGGAGCACAATGCAGTCCCTGAAATCTGGCGAGTTCTTCCACACCCTGCATGAGTTCGGCATCTGTTACGGTCAGAGCAGTTCCATGGCTGCGGCGCAGAATGTCCAGCATTATAAAATCACCAACGGCTGCAGGAACACGCAAGCCTGCCGCTATAGTCTGAGCATTGGGGAACATGGGTGCTGATGTAGCACCGTCACGAAACGCCTTCACAATGGGCGCACAACCCTCGGCCTGTACGACGACCATACGAGGTCGTTTCGGACCAATCCAGCCTAGTGCTTCCATCTCCTCAAACGCCTTCCACATTCCGATAAGCCCTGTACCACCGCCAGTCGGATATAGAATAACGTCCGGCAGTTGCAGCTCTGACGTTTTCCTAAGGTCCGCGAGATCAAAGGCCAACTCATAGCCCATTGTCTTCTTGCCTTCGATGCGAAACGGCTCCTTCAATGTGGAGAGATCAAACCAACCGAATCGATCACAAGCTGCTCGACACAACCGACCGCAATCACTGATCAATCCATTAACGAGGCAAACCTGAGCACCGCCGCAGGCTGATTCCAGTATGTTAGCGGGCGGCGTGTCTTCAGGAACAAAGATAACGCATTTCATCCCTGCCCTGGCCGCATACGCGGCCGCAGCTCCCGCCGCGTTTCCCGCAGAGGGCAGTGCAACTGTCTTGACGCCCAACGCGGCCGCGCGAGTAATTGCGGCCGACATGCCGCGAGCTTTGAAGCTCTGCGTGGGATTGAAGCTCTCGTCCTTCACCAGCAGATTCTCGAAATTCCGAAAGACGTCGCGACGACAACAGGTCAAAAGTGGAGTCAGGCCTTCTCCCAACGAAATTGCCTGATCCGGAGAATCAACCGGCAACACGTCATGGAACCGCCACATTGAGCGTTCTGAGCGTGATCGGACGACAGCTGGGGTCAGCCGCCCTTTCAATGCAGCAAGGTCATAACGGGCCAAAAGCGGCTTGCCTGCTCGACTAAGCCCCTGCAGCCTGCAGTGATCATGGATTTCCCCTGTGAGTGAACACTCCAGCGACGTATGCATGGGTACAGCGCTTCAGTCTTGAGGCAAATGCTGATTGTCCGGTAGAAAGTGTGCGTTATACTTTTGTCCGTTGACGTCTCAAATACATCTCAGGCAAGGAAGCGATGTTCGCGTTTCTACGAAATAACTGTGAAATCGTCCTGAATCGTGTGTTTGCCGCAATCACTGCGGGAACCGTAACCACACAATTGGCGGTCGGATGGCTAAGCCTGTGCGGGACCTCACCGATTTCACTCATGGCTTTAATGGTTGGATATACCGTTGGGGTCACTGCAGCCTGCTGGTTTGGTGATTTTCTTCCAGTGCATCTTGTCCGGCGAAACCGCATCAATATTCAGGCGATGGTATTGGCGATTTGCCTGATCACGTTGAGTTGGCTGCTTCCCGAGCTTTTAAGTGCATCATTGCTGGCTGGCTGTGAAACGATCGGCACTGGCGGATCTTTCCGAGCGATGCTGGCTTTGCTCTTTCCGTCTGTGATTGTCGCCATAATGACGACCCTGGCCGGGCTCTTTTTCCAGTCGATCACCCCGGTCGCCGGTGGAGTCTGGATTCGGTCGTTTTTGACAGGGGGGCTCGGTGTTTCAGTAGCCGCATTGTTGTGCATATTCTCGTGGCCGTTGGCTCTGATTCCATCCTGTACGGTGTTGGGAGCATTTGCCTTCTACACCGTTTTTCGGCTCTCAACCGGCAACACTGTCGATGCACCACGAGTGTCACGGGGTACTGAAAACAATCCGGACTGGCTCGTGCCTTTACATTTTACGGCCGTGGGGATTCTTTCCGTCGCCGTCGCCGAAATCGTAAATCACGTGTTGATGATCACGGTCCCGGTTTTGATTATTGCCGCTGGCCTGACTTCCGCTGCAGCATTAGTTCTTTCGTCAGCTTCTGCCGAACGATTGCTGCGTGTCAAAGGGATGAACACCATTGCGTTGTGCCTGCTGGCTCTACTGCCGACTTTTTTTGGCGTGCTGGCCGAAACAAACCTCCAAATTACCGCAACCAGCAATTATCCGTGGTTGATGGTTCTATTTCAGGCGGCAGAGTGTGCCATCCTCTTCACCGCGATCTTGCTGCCTGCCGTCTTTGTCTCAAGACAGGAGTCTCGCCCGTCCGGGGGACGTACCGAAGTCCTCGCATTAACCCTCGGAATGGCTTTCGCGATCGTCGCTGTAGGACGTGGCCTGTCACCAGTGCTGGCTTTGACATTGGGCCTGCTGCTGCACGCTTTAGGAATGTTCTTCCAGATTCGATCGGCGAATTCCGACACCGTCTGGCATCTTGCGATCAAAGAACGCACTTTCGAAATGCGGGCTTCGACGCTTATGCTCTTGATTCCATTGATCACTCTCTTAAGCAGCTTCGATACCGTGAAAACATCGTCACTGATGTTTTCGCCTCGAACTCAGGCTGCCATAGAACGAGGCGTTGAAAAGGAACTGATTCCACAATCCGATGCCAATCGCCTCATGAAAACAGCGATGGGATCGACCGGAGAGTTTTCTGTCTGGAAACGCTCCGGGAACGTTGTTGAGTTCCTCCGAAACGGTGTTTCACTTGGAAAAGTCAGCACCGACACCAATCTTTCACCGCAGCCTGCAGAGGAGATCCTGCCAGCAATCATGGCTCTGGTGAGCCACCCCAAACCGTCTCGAGTGCTTGTCCTGGGCGACGATACCGGGGCCTGCCTTCGATCCTGCAGCCACTTTCCGGTTCAGGAGATTGTCGCAGTTCGCTCCGATGCAAAGCTCACCGATCTTGCGCAGGAATTCACCTGGGGCGGTCAGGATATCCCAGTCGACAAAGATGAGCGAGTTCGAATCCTGCACGTTCCGCAGATCGTGGCCCTGAAGGATCGCAGCCTGAAATCGTTCGATGTTGTTGTTGCGTCGGCGGATGCGGCGCAACGGTTATCCGGGGTCTCTCTGTTCACTGTCGAGTTCTATTCGGCAGTACGTTCGCGAATGAATTCAGAGAGCGTATTCTGCCAGCGTTTTCGTCAGCACGAACTTGGGCCCGAGCCAGTTAAGCAGACCATGGCAACAATGCTGCAGGTGTTTTCTCATGTCGGCGCCGTTCAGACAGTGCCGGGAGAAATCCTGCTGTTTGCGACTGACAGCAGCAAAGGGCTGATTGATCCGGAGATTCTCGCTCGCCTCCAGCGCGAACATGTTCAGCAGGAAATTGCTTCAACCGGCTGGGACTGGTCGCAGGTCGCGGTGCTGCCCCTCGTCGATGCGAGGGACCCTATCGGTATTTTCAGTCACGAACGACCTCCCAAAGCTATCTCCATTAGTCATGGTGGATTCGCACTTCAATTGCCATTCAATACCGCCAAAGCGGGATCTCGCAGTGAAGACCTGCGGTTGGCTTTTGCGCCACATCAGATTCAATTGATCGCCAAAACTCCGACGGGTGACGATCATGCAGAGGTCCAGCGACGGCTCAGTGCACTGACCCAACAACTGGAGATTCTGGCGGGGATGCCCGACCAGCCCTGGACCTATCGTAAGTCTCTGCGAATGGAGATGCAGCGCAGCCCAAGACCACCGCAGGAGATTATTCAGGCAGGGCATGTCGTTAAAACCTCTCACCCACTGGACGTGTTCAGCCGAGATTATTTCCTCGCTCTCGGCAGAGCTCTTTCCGCAGTCACTCAACACTTGCCCGCAAATGACAAGATCGCGGAAATGGAACGATTTACGGATAACCCGGAACCGCTGCTGAGTCACTTTGCCCACTACGAAATCGTGCGTTTACACGAACTGGCCAATCATCCGGATCCGGCCAATGAATTCCAGCATCGACTCCATACCGTCTTCTTCACAACTTCGACCGACGCTTCTGTTCGCCCGGTGATCGCTGCAATTGAACAGCTCGTTCGTCAACCTGAATTGGTGCACGCCGAAGCGGATCGGTACGATATGCTCAACGCCCTCGTGCAAAAGTTAATCGAACGCTGGGAAGCCAGAACCACCTGGGAACCGAAATCGGCTGTTCGAGTTCAGCATGATGTCGATGAATCGATCAGAGTCACAAACCTGGCACTGGATCTGATGGAGCAGCACGCGGCTGCGGCTAACGTGAACCAGTCCGATTTCCTTTGCCGACGACGGTACATTCATGCGGCCCTGACAGGCCCGTTGCGAGATTATCGTGATCAGGTGTTGTCGCATCGAATCAAGTCCGAAAAACCGGCTGAGAACAGCTCGGAAGATCCGAACGATATGCCCTTGTTGCTGAATCCTGACGGCGATCTCAGCACGAACTGATCTTTGCCCGATACCGACAGACAACAGCCAGTGCGGTACGTGGCAGAAATCGTATGGTGCCCCCTGAGCCTGAGGCACTAGACGATTGGCTGCGGCAGAATCGGCTAACGCCTCAGGCTCAGGTTGATAACATTCTCACAAGACGGGT
This sequence comes from Planctomycetaceae bacterium, assembly GCA_044378235.1. Lineage (GTDB taxonomy): Bacteria > Planctomycetota > Planctomycetia > Planctomycetales > Planctomycetaceae > SXXK01. The sequence goes on along the minus strand of JBILXT010000007.1, from coordinate 6,122 downwards.
TAGCTTCCATGAGCAGCAAACGGTCTCTATCCAGCTGGTGGATTCTCGCTTTGGCTCTGAGCTTCTCGCAGGTGGCCAGCGGACAATCCAAATTGGCACCGAAAAATTCCGCCAGGAGCGCCCCCGCCAACCCAGACTCGCCAGTCGTCCGCAACGTGGAACTCGATGTTCTGATTCATGCTGCACCGAGCTATCGAGTCAAAGCGCAGGAGTGGGGACGGCTGTTTCAGGAACTGGGATACACGCCGAAGTTTCGACAACCCAAACCTGGTGAAGAAATCCGCATCGAAGACATAGTTGACGGAGATCGTGTCTCCGTGCGGGCCGTCTGCGGAATGTCGTCGGACGGCTCCATCCGAATCGGTCGCCAAAAATTTACGCTGGATGATTCTGAAAAGCTGCGCAGCTTCCTGGATGAGCTTAGGGATTACGGAAGTGGCGGACCGCCGGAAAGAAATCCTACATGGGGCATGTCTGAACAACAGCTGATGGAGGTCATGAAACTTCTCAGCGAACCTGTCTCCGAGGTTGTTCAACTTCAGTCACCACTCGTGGCAGTTGAATCTTTGGGGCTGCCGGAGGGCGTGAAATTGACGTTCACCGACTCCGCTCGCGAACGAGCCCTCGGCCGTCGCCCGGAATCTGCTCCGGAAGAACTGGACCTGAAGGGCTGCAGCAAAGGCAGCGGCATCGCGATTTTACTGGCACAGTATGGTCTGGGATTTCGCCCTCAACGCATAGCCGCGAATCGCTTCGAACTTCAGATTGATGCAGGTGGAGAAACCAACAATCTCTGGCCAACCGGCTGGAAAACTCAGGAGACGGTGGCGAGGGTTCTGCCTGCTTATCTGAAATCAACATCTGTCAGTGTGCAAGATGCTGAAATTTCGGCCCTGCTGGGTGTTGTCTCCGAGCGATTGAAGATTCCGGTCTTTCAGTCCAGCTTTGAACTGACCTCTGCAGGAAAGAATCTGGATGAGCTGACCTATTCACGTGACGAGAAAAAAATTGCTCCCTCGCGGTTGCTGACCTCCATCGGCGACAAACATCAACTCGGCTTCGATGTACGAGTGGATGAAGGCGGAAAACTCTTTCTGTGGGCGACCACCGCTGCAGAATCCGCGGCCTTTCGAGCACGCTTCGCTCATGTGAAGCAACTGGCAGAATAGTGGCACAGCGACAGAAACAGCTCGCGACTTTCCTTCCGCGTCGAGAGTCTAAGCGGGCTGATTTCGAATGAGCTGATCCAACTCCTCAGCCGCGGCCTGCCACTCGCCGGCCCGAGCCTGATCAATAATGGCCTGCAGTGCCGTCCTTGCTGCTGGCGAGATCTGCTGGTCCGCATGCAGCTTGTTAAGACTCTCTTCCACGGCATCCACCAACTCAGACCGACGGGATGTTACCGCCGTGTAGAGAGCATCTGCGTTGCTGCTGACTTCCTCTGAACCAAGCGGCGGTGCAGAGCCACAACCAATGGACATAGCCAACATCAGGTACGCAGACACAGATCGAATGGTGATTCTTCGAAAATTCCCGAGGCAAGTTGAGGACATCAGAACTCCCCCGTGACTTCACCACTGGCTCGAGTACACATACCGGCCCACGTGAAACCATCCATATACTGCGAAAAGAACCGCACGGAACCATCGCCCAGCAGACAATGACAACCGCCAACATGATCAGACTCCAGCTGATCCGGATGTTGTGCAGGATGGTTCGGTTGATGAATAATCACCTGCGGATGATCGTGCAGATCCGGACCACTGTGGCCCTGAACTAATGCACCGCCGCTATCGCAGTCATCGGTGACCACGCCATTTTGCTTCTTGCAGGTGACGGAATAGGGCACGACACCAACCCACGTTTTGTCGCTCAACCGTGAAGTATGTTCGCCGACAAAAACCGTATTCGAAGTTCCATCAGTGATGTCGGCCATGCGAATTCGACTATTGCGATAGAACGCACCATCAATCATGGCTGAACCCGCCGATGGAACAGGTTCCGGAACAGAAAAGTCCATCGACCAGGCCGTCGGCCGAGCCCATGGTCCCTGAGTGCCGGCCGTGGTGACATAATGCGAATGCGACAACGTGAGGGCCGGAGAATAAGGCTGAGGATTCCCGGGCGACTCGTTGTCGCCGGATGTGTAACGCCGTAATGCAAAGCCATCACTTCCCCCGACCGCGCTCGGACAGAGAAACGTGGTGACCTTTCCGCGCAAAGCCACCGATTGCTGCGGAGCCCACAACGGTATGGTTGGATCAAACTGCTGATAAAGTGCGGACTGCTCGAGATAGGGCAAGATCATAACGCCCCAGCCCAACCCCGATGGCCCATTTCGATTGTCATCCGGAAAACTGACGCCGAACGCTGTCCCACTGGCAACAGGACTGCCCAGATAGGCAGGCGGAAGAGCTCGATGCACATCGTGATAATTGTGCAAAGCCAGTCCGATTTGCTTCAAATGATTGCGACATTGGGTTCGACGAGCAGACTCGCGAGCCTGTTGAACCGCAGGCAGTAACAACGAAATCAGAATCGCAATGATGGCGATCACAACCAGCAATTCAATCAAAGTAAAACCACGGTTGGACGAAGTCTTTTGTCGGACGACAGTCGAAGAAACGAACTCCATGTGGTTCTCCATGTTGTTTTCGACCTGCACTAAGGATCATACTCGACCAAGATATTGCCGCAGTATTGTAGCCAAGGCTACAACCATCAAGACAGAAAAGAAGATTTTTCGAAAGCAGTGGGAGATTAACCTTTGCGAGGTCTCAGGAACTCAATTCCCAATGAGGCCCAGTGTCGAGCTCCTGCTGAAACGGATGCTGTGTCTCTAATCAGCTCCGATAGACCGCAAAAACTGGGTTCCTGCAATCATCGTGGCTGCACACTGAATGCCTTCGTAGATAGCTTCGTCTGCCAGTCCCTGCTGGCGAGCTTTCTCCACGTGAGCGGCCGTGCAGGGTTTGCACCCGTTGATATCGCTGAGCGACAGATTGATCAGCTCCACGGTGTGATCGTCCAACGATGTCGACTGAAACGTATGGGCTCGCAACCCGACGCTCATGCCATTAAAGACATCTGTACCGCTGATATCCCGAAACTTGAACAGTACGTTATACATGGAGTTGGTGGCTCCAATAGCCAACGCTTCCTGAATTTCCTCCCTGGTGATCCCTTTCGCTGCGGCGAACGTTTGCAGATAGTCCATCCAGCGAGCACTCCCGGCCTGCCCTGCCACGGCGAATGCAATCAGCAGCTTGCGTTTCTCGCTGAGCTTGCCTTCGGTCAAAACGAACTTGCGGAAGTTCATAAAGAAGTCGTGCAGGAAGGCAGGGACCGTGGCGAGATACTGATAGACCTCCGGGATTTCAGTGACCTGCAGGACTTCGCGAATACGGTCATAGACCTGAGCCACCTTTTCTGAAGCTTCAGATGGAGCGACTGGCGTGGCAAATGGCATTTCATCTCTCACAATATTGGTTTTGGGTATAACTCCGCCCATTAGCCGATTTGAGCCTGAGGCGCTAGCCGAACTTTACTCGACCCGGCTACCGTATCAGGCTCAGAAGGTGCTCCCCTGCTGCCGCTCGCCTGAATTTAGGTTCCAGCAGCGATCTCCGAACCCTGAATTCCCACTCTGGAGAAGTCTTCGCGGGCGATCTTCGAGCATTTGGGCTGTCTCAATGTGCAAGATCATAGGCCCGTAGGACGACATTTTCCTGTTTCTTGGTCGAGCTTGTCTGCCGGAGCAGCCAAAACACCTGATAATTCCGCAATGCCGGTGATGGTCGGCAAAGTCTTGCTCTGCCCAAATGATGCATTGGCAAAGGATATTGAGCGGTTCTGAGACCTCATGAGTTCCCGTCGCTGAAAAATCTATGTAATCGATCCAAACTCTACTTCTGTTGCGACCGATAACGAGGAAGCGTGTCATGGCCGACTGTAACGCCGTAAGTTCCAGCTCGACAAGCATTTACCGGCATTCTTTGCCGGTCCCTTCATCTTGACACGCCCCGGTTGAGGTTCTAACTTCCGGCCTCAATTCGGGCACAAACCCGAACGTCTGGCAATCAGAAGCGAATGGAGTCGCTCATGTCCGTAAGTCATCCACGAGCAGCGTCGGCAGAAAGCTGCGAACCAGTACCCTTCATCGACCTGGTGGCTCAGTACCAGACCATCAAGGAAGAAGTGAAGAGTGCTGTGGATCGTTGCTTCGAATCGCAGACGTTTATTCTGGGTGACGAAGTCGCAGCCCTGGAAACTGAGATCGCAGCATACTGCGATTCACAGTATGCCATCGGATGTGCGTCCGGAACCGACGCTCTGATTCTGGCTCTGCTGGCCGCTGGCGTAAAGCCAGGCGACGAAGTCATTACCAGCCCGTTCACATTCTTCGCATCAGCAGGCGCGATCCATCGAGTCGGTGCCATCCCGGTTCTTGTTGACATAGAACCAGACAGCTTCAACCTCGATCCAGAGAAGGTTGAGCAGGCCATCACATCTCGCACCGCCGCCATCATGCCGGTTCACATTTTCGGCCAGTGTGCTGAGATGGAGCCGCTGTGGAGAATGTCGGCTGCTCACGATATTCCTATCATTGAAGACTCAGCCCAGGCGATCGGTGCCGAATACCGAGGACGCCGGACTGGCGTTCTTGGCACAATCGGCTGCTTCAGTTTCTTCCCAACTAAGAATCTGGGGGGAGCTGGCGACGGTGGCATCATGACAACTGATGACGCCGATCTGGCTGCTCGCCTGAAGCGGCTACGAGTTCACGGCGACCTCGGTGGTTACAACCACGTGGAAGTTGGATTTAATAGTCGCCTTGATGCACTGCAGGCTGCTGTCCTCCGAGTCAAACTGCGTCATCTGGATGCATGGACCGAAGGCCGTGCTCGCAATGCAGAACGCTATTGCCAGCTGATCGAAGCCAATGGTCTTTCCGATGTGGTCAAAGTGCCGGCCATCCTGCCCGATCGCCGTCACGTCTTCAATCAGTTCACCACACGAGTCGTTGGCGGACAGCGTGAGAAGATCATGAAGTCTCTGAAAGAGAATCAGATCGGCTGTGCAGTGTACTATCCGATTCCTCTGCATCTGCAGAAGTGTTTCGCATATCTCGGTTACCAGCCTGGCGATCTGCCTGAAGCTGAGCGAGCCTGTGCGGAAGTTATGTCACTGCCGATTTACACAGAACTGCCCGCTGCTCATCTGGAACGCGTCGTGGAAGGCATCAGCAAGGCATTGGGCCGTCAGGCCAACCTTGTCTTCCCGACAGCCGCCGCACCAGCCCAGCGTCGAGCTGCTTAGTTTTCGGATCCAGAATTCAGTCTGCTGAATCGAAGCGGAAGTCCCTGGACTTCCGCTTTTTTCATGGTCTGTGCGGGTGAAATCGATTTGAACGGAACCAGTCATCAGACTTTGTGTCTGTTCGAACACCGGGGCGTTGACAGTCCCCGGAGATCTCAATAGCATCCGCCCCGGAGAGATGGCAGAGCGGCCGATCGCACCGGTCTTGAAAACCGGAGTGCCCGCAAGGGTACCCAGGGTTCGAATCCCTGTCTCTCCGCTTCGATAGTCGCTCAAAACGCAGCGTTTATCTCAGAAACCCCGAGTTCTCTCGGGGTTTCTTTGCGTTTACGGGGTCTCCCAGACGCGAGTGAGTCTGGGCTGTTTCAGTGCAAACTGATGCAAAGCGATGCAGATTGATGCGAGCTGTACGGCACCAATACCGGCACCTCGGCACCACTGTCGGCACCTTTTTCCTGCACATTTCTCATGCTCAATCACGGATCATCGGAGCAGGAAACCGGTGTGTGCCTTTGGTGGACTTGACCGTCCGATATTGAAGTTTGACTTGAAGGTCGGAGGATGTGAACAAAGCGTTGTTCAGGCTGACTCGCGACCCGTTGTCGGGTTCGGGGTCTTTAGCCCGGGCAGTGCAGCGATGGCAGCTGCCTGGTCGTTCACGGTTAGGCTTGTGTAGACATTCATGGTCAGATCAATCGTGGAGTGTCGAGCGAGGCTCTGTGCCGTTTTCGGGTTGATGCCGGACTTCATCATGTTGGTGATGAAGGTGTGCCGGAGGGCGTGGAAGTCGGCGTAGCGGCCCT
>JBILXT010000579.1:0-3843 GCA_044378235.1 Planctomycetaceae bacterium | reverse complement strand
GGGGATCTTGTTGTCACGCTGCCGGCTGAACTTGAAGATGGGGGGAGTGCGATCAGCAGTGACGGAAAACGCGTTGCTCATTTTGCCGACGACTTTGGACATGAAGTTGCGGTCATTCAGATCTATTCCTGCGACAGTCCTGAGACCCCGCCCGTTCGGATCGAGAATCCGGAAGGAACCTGGCGGATAGGAGCGATGAGATTTCTTGATGCCAATCGGCTGATCGTTCATACTCAATCGGACGGCTGGATTGTCTGGGATTCAACAACCGGAAAGAAGCTGACTACGATTGAAGGGGGCTCACCCTCCGATGCGGGCTTAACTTTCAGCCATGATGGTCGCTATATGGCCGTTGCTGATCACCGCACAGTTCTTGTCTACGACACCTCGCGAGGACGCGTTGCCGCTCGAATGGCACGCAATCATAACGGCAGGGATCTTAATCTCTTCAGCTGTTCCGGGCTTGCTTTCTCGCCGGATATGCAGGAGCTGGCCGGGTTATTCTCGGATGGCCAATTTGTGGTCTGGTCTAACAAGGGAGAGATTATTCTGGAAGAAATTCTGTCGGATATTGAACGCAGTATGGGGCGCGATATGTCGGCAGTATTCTATCTGCCGGATAAATCAGGCTGGTTTCTGAACGGCAAAACACTTCTTGATCGAAAGACAATGACATTCCTGTGGGAGATCAATGAAGTTGCCTGGCACGACGGTGTGAGCTCGGTACTGGATCAGAATACCGTGATGACGACATCGAACGACGGAGGAGATTTGGATCTCGTGTTCCTGACGATTCCCTGGGAAAAGATCCGGGCGGCTCAGGGCGAAATGACTCAGGATGCCAAGCCACTTCTTACGCGAGGCGGTGCCGTGAGTTTAGAGGTGCAGATGGGCGAGGTTCGTTTTGCCGATTCCGGACAGACTCAGGCATCGATCATTGATGGGTTCAAGCAGCGGCTCACGCTGAACGAGGTTTCTATTGCGGAGAATCAGCCGGTGAAATTAATCGTGAGCTACTCTGAAGCGAGCGGTGGCCAGAAGACTGTTCGCAATATGTTCGGGCGTTTGGGGGGAGGCACGGCGGAAACGGTTGTCGAAGATACAGAAATCACCGTCAACGTTGAAATGCGTGTTGAAGGCCGCTCTGAGCCGATCTGGAAGCGGGAGATCAAGGAGGAGATTGATCTGATCGTTGATGCAGAGCTGAATCCTCAGGCATTTCGCAACAATAACTTTACGAGAGCATTGCAGAGTATTCAGCGATTGAACATTCCGACACGGATCAACAACAACGGCGACTCGGCCCTGCCGGTTCGAACCAGTCTCTAACTCTTTGTCCAGATGCGATTTTGCGGTTCATTGTCTTGGATGAGGCTTCTTGTCTGGACAGGACACTGCACTGGGCATCAGGCTCGTCGAAGAGCAGGTCAAAAATGGGACTGGCTCCGATCCTGTGTGCTGTAAGTTGGTTCGGGGATGTGTTCTTCCAGTGGTCGGAGAAACGAGATGTCCAGACAAGTGATGAGCTGTCGATTCTGCCAGCGAAACTTCAGAGTTTCATCGTCATTGGCGTCATCGACTTTTGTGTGTCCCGATTGTCGAGCTGATCAGACACAGGACGTATCAGGACGTGCAGGCAGGGGGACAAACACGTCAGCGAAGGCTGCAAACCTAATGCCAGCCAACGCATCACCACTTTGGTGGACGGCATTGTCTTCATCTGCGATCACCGCAGCCGGATTACTGTTTTCCCAATGGCTGCTACAACCGGCTAGTGTCTTGCCGCCGCCTCGTGATTCTGCCAGTTCTTCGCTGAAGTCCAAGGTGTCGCCGGCAGATCGGGTCGTTTCCAGGACCAATACGACAGTCGAGTCGCCAACCATTCCGTCCCAAACCTTGCCTTCTCGAGCAGAGAATGCTGAATCTTCGCGACCGATGGATGATCACTCGTCGCTGCAGAATAACGATCCGGAAGTCTCAAACGGCTCTCCTCCTGTGAATGCCCCTGCCGTATCTGACGCGGTTGCCAATGGCGCAAGTCGTCTGGCCGCCGCACAGAGAATTCAGGAACGCATAGGAAATGGAGAGATTCCTACTGTTGCAGAGTTTGAGGCAGCTGGTATCAACATGACAGACGAGCATCGTCGGATATTGATGCAACAAGCCGCTGTTTCAGGACTGACTCCGAAGAGTCCTTCCATGGTCGCGGAGAGCAATTCCGAGGATCCTCCGGCACAGGCGGGGAACTCAGAGATTGCCAACTCAACCAAAGAGACGCCGGCAGCGTTGGCTGAGGCTTTTCCCGATGTCGTTCCGGCGTGGGCTGATGTCAAAGACTCACTTCGATTGCCCGTACCTCGAATCATCGCGGATGACTCAGTACCTGTATTCTCAGGACTACGTCCGCAGTTCATGCAATACAAAAGATCCTTGTTCGAAGTGAACACAGGACGAGAAATCGCAAAACTACCGGCAGAGTTTTCCAGTGATCAGGCGTTGGTGAATAACGATGGTCGCTACGTCGTTCGGTTCAAGGATTCGCTTGGGGCTGGCATCCCTGCGATCTATGTGCATAGGGCACAGAACCCGGCGGAAGTGCTCAGATTAGAATGCAGTCGTTATCACTCGGTTGACTACATTCAACTATTGACGTCCAGGTTGATCTTTGTCTTCGGTGATACGAAATCCGGAGAGCGATGGACAATCTGGGATCTTGAGGATGGAAAGGAAGTTTCGTCTTTCAACACAGGCGATGGATCTGGTTCACAGGCCTATTGCGTTAATCCAGCAGGTTCAAGATTCGCCATGTGGACATACACCGATGGCGTGAGAATCTACAATCTGTCGAATGGGCAAATTGAGGGGCAGCTCGAGCCCCCCAGAAGTAGTCCTGCGGGGCGATTTTCGATCCAGAGCCTGAGCTTTTCTCCGGATGGTAAAGAAATCGCTGCCGTGCTCTATCCGTCGCAGATTGCCGTTTGGTCAAGTGACGGGAAATTGCTGCAACAGGAACTTGTCCCAAGAACGGGCTATGGAATTTCGAGGGATGAAGCGGGCCTTTCCTGGCTACCCGATGGAAGTGGGTGGTTTGTGGGAGGCAGAATGCTGGTCGATAGGAAAACGTCATCTGTCATTTGGGAGATTGTTCGCAATCGCAGTGATTCAGGCAGACAGATGGTTTCGCGAGTGCTTTCAAATGACCAGGTGCTGGTTATGCGCGGAGACGACGAGGCTCGGGAAATGATGCCAGTCCGCATCCCATGGGATAAGATTCGTGACAAACTGAAATTGATTCGAACTGATGAACCTGTTGACCTGAAACCCGGGGCGACAATTAGTTTGCAGACAGAGGTCGGAGAGGTGAGATCCGCAAGTCGGGAAGAAGTCGACAGTGCATTGAAAGCCTCAGTTGCAAAGATTCTCCAGATATCCGGCCTGAGTGAGGCAGCAGACCAGCCAGTGCGACTGGTGTTGCGTCATGTTGAGGCGGTCGAAGCCGATCGGATAAGAAACGGTTTGTTTTCAATCCTGGCCGGGCCGTCTCAGGCAAATGGTCAGGCGAAGGATACGAAGGTCACTATCGCAGTTGAACTTCAGAATCGCACAACCGGTGAGGTTTATTGGAAGACGATTGTCGAGTCATCCGGCGCGTTTCATGTGCGGGGCGAAGTGACCGAACAATCCCTGAGAGCCGCTGCATTCCAGCAGACATTGGAAGAGCTTGAAAGGACATTACTGCCGACGCGACTATTCCCCGGAAGTCGTGACGGCTTGCCCGTGCAGTCCATGATTCCGTAATCCAGGTCTCGGTCCCGGCGAGTTAAGGCCGTGGCTCAATTCTTG
>JBILXT010000184.1:0-13615 GCA_044378235.1 Planctomycetaceae bacterium | reverse complement strand
ACCTCGCAACCCCGTGACCGCATCAATTCCAATCAACTGATAGATCATGGGACAAAAGATGACGGCAATCATCCATGTCAGCGGCTGCTGGTTCCAACGGGGATTCATAACAGGAATAAAACAAACGATCCCCAAAACTATTATCGGTAGTAACAGCCCTGCAGCCAGAGTCACCAGGCCGCAACGACGAAGCTCATAACCAGCCTGAACAGCCAGCCGCGAATCAATACCGGTGATGACAGCGAGTTGCCGGAAACCTCTGAGAAGTCGCGAAGTCCACGAAATCGTCACTTCGCCTCGGCTCGACACATTTGCGACATCGTGAGAAGCTCTCAGAACGCGATCGCCGGAAACCTCATGTCGCTGCCGATCCACGGCGACAATGGTCACGCCAACCATCGCCGCGATTGCACCGACGGCAATCAAATCATAAAGCACTGACCAGGAACGATTGACTGAATCGCCAAGCTGATTGATGAATGACTCGCCCAGAGGGATCTCGCCAACATACCAGCGGACCAGCACCACTGTTGCTGTCGCCAGCAGTGCGAAATAAGCCATTTTTTCCACGCGATTACGAGCGCCCCACGTCGCGGCAAGACAGCCCACGTTAATCATCGCCGTGAGCAACACCGGAGCATGCACCGGTAAACGCGCCCCGATCACAACGTAGAAGAGGCTCGCCGGTATCACATAGCATGCGCATGAAGTGGCCACTCCATACAACATCGGCAACAGAACCAGCCAACTCGTGGCAACAGGTCGAGCGTAACCGAGCCGCAGACTAAAGCCAGACTGCTGAGTATCCAGTTCCTGCAGCCATAGCGATGAAAACGCTCCGCAGACCATGAGCAGAAGAACGGTCATGCCCGCTACTGGCTGAAGTACCGATGACTTCAGGCTCGAGTTCGCAACAACACCCGTGAAAAGCACAACCATCAGACTCAATGAGAACACACGAATCATCAGATCCGATCGCCCCGTGCGCCAGAGTTCCCACAGGATTGCTCGCTGAGGTGTCTTCATTGCGACACCTCCCGCTTTTGTCGACGTTCTCGTCCCGCGCGTGCGACGAAGATCTCCTGCAATGATGCGTCCCGGACATCGGACACGCGAATACCGCGTTCTGCAAGACGATGAGGAAGATCACTGGAATCGTCCGTCGTCACTTCACACACCACTCGCCATTGCTGCCCGACGCGCTCTGCAGAAATCAACCCTGAAAAATCCGGTGCCTTACCAGATTCCGCACTACACTCCAGACTCGCGACGACGTGCCGCTGCCTGATCGAATCCACCGTTCCTCGCAGCACGATTCTTCCGCCATCCACCATTAACAATTCATCCGACATTTGTTCCACTTCATCCAGCAAATGTGAGGAGAACAGAGCCGTGCGGCCATCATCGGCGACAGTCCGAATAATGGCATTGAGGATATCGTTGCGAATGACGGCATCGAGCCCTGTCGACGGTTCATCCAGCAACAGCAATCGAGGTCGATGAGCAACCGCGACGATAAGCCCCGCCTGTGCTCGCATCCCTTTCGAGAGATGCTTTACCTTTTTCGACGGATCCAGACCAAACGTTCGCAGCAGATCGTTCGCGTACTGAAAGTCCCAGCCAGGATAAAATGCGGACGTGTAGCTGAGTAGTTCATCAATTCGCATCCACTCCGGCAAATCGCGTTCTTCCGACAGGTATCCGATCTGCGAAAGAACTTCGACCGGAGATTTCACCGGATCCAGCCCCATCACTCGAACTGTCCCCTGCTGCGGCGTCATCAATCCCAGCAGATGGCGAATCAATGTCGATTTGCCAGCGCCGTTTGAACCGACAAGGCCATAAACAAGCCCCGGTTTGAGCTGAAAAGTGACACCATCAAGTGCAACCGCGGTCCCGAATGTTCGAGACAGCCCCTGCACATCAACAATATCCTCCGGCATGGTCAGTCTTCCTGGCTTTCAAGATCGAGCCGTGTTTGATTCAGTGTCACATCTCGATCGTGTAACGATGCAGGTACTCCCTTGCGAATCAGAGGTGAGCCCCAGTCACACATATCCTGAATCGTCAATCCACGTCCCACGGAGCGATTGAGACGTCGAACAGCGCGCGTTGTCTGGCCAATTTGAAAATTCGAGCCACTCGTACCACTCCGGTTTACGACTGAGAGGCTCTAACAAAACCGGGACAGGCACCCTTCGAGATCGTTTTTCTCTAGGTATTCAGTCTCTTCGCCCGAGCCATTCCCGGTTTTGTTAGGCGTTCTTAGACACTGATCCCGATTAAACCAGCGCGGCAATCGGTTCACCTTCGACGACGCGCATCGGGCGGCCGGTGCGGTCGGGGAACGTGGCTTCGTGGTGGATGCCCAACAAATGCAGAATGGTCGCGGTCAGCTCCGGCGGGGTGACTCGATCATGAGCCGGATAGGCTCCATCACGGTCGCTGGCTCCATAAACCTGGCCTCCGCGAACGCCCGCACCGGCCAATACGAAACTGAAAACATTACCCCAGTGATCGCGACCTCCACTGGCATTAAACTTCGGCGTACGCCCCATCTCACCAACAGCAACAACCAATGTTTCTTCCAGCAGGCCCCGTGCTTCGAGGTCCTCAATCAATGCGGTGTAGCCCTGATCGAACTGCGGACACAGGACGGACTTCATGCGGACATCGTTGTGGGCATGAGTGTCCCACAGAGGATTCGGAGCACTCAGATCACCCGGTTCTCTCGGCCAGTTAACAAACACCATGCGGACATCGGCTTCAATCAGGCGACGTGCCAGCAAGACGGACTGAGCCCACTTGCCACGCCCGTAGCGATCTCGCAATCCCGCCGACTCCTGATCAATCGCAAACGCACCCTTGGCCGTACCGGAGATCAGCAGGCTCATCGCCTCCTGTCGCAGTTGTTCATACTCGTCGATCGCTCGCGCGCGAACCTGTTGCGACTCGGCGAATTGACTGAGTAAAGCTCTGCGGGATCCAAGGCGACTCTCAGACATCTGCTCAGGCAGCGTGAGGCTGTCGATGTTAAAATCCGGAGCGCCCGGGTCGCAGCGAAGAATCTCGGGATCCCAGCGACGTCCGAGAAAACCAGCATTCTGTCCCGGGAGAAACACGTTCGGATTGGCAACGATAGGTTCCGGCAACATCACGGAACTGAAAGGCCCGTTCACTGTCGGTCGTAACATCTTGACGATCGAACCCAGCGTCGGCCAGTCGCTCGGCGCGAGGGCTCGCATGTCAGGGCCCAGATACTTCCTTCCGGTGTTGACCCAGTATCCACCGGATTCATGATTCGGATCATCGGTCGCAAACGAACGAACAATCGACATGCGGTCAGCGATGGTGGCTGTTCGAGGCAACAATTCGCTCAGCTGAATCCCGGGCACGTTGGTCGAGATCGGTTTGAAACTTCCTCGAATCTCCGCAGGAGCGTCCGGCTTTGGATCAAACGTTTCGTATTGCGATGGTCCGCCACTCAGATAAAGATAAATCAGATTCTTCGCACGGCCGAACGAGGCATCAATGGAACGGGGTTTTGATTCCGTCGAAGCCGCAGTCGTAGCTGTCGTGGATTGAGCACGTGAGACTTGCCCGTGGACGATCTGTGTGAGACTCGATGCCAGCCACGCTGACGTTCCCGCATGAAGGAACTGGCGTCGTCGAAAATTCGCCTGCTGGGATTTCATCAATTGGTCTCCCACTTGAGCTGTCAACGAAGTGCCTCTTTCAAAAGCCAGAACCGGCAGTCTACCGTCTGGAGAGCAGAGTTGAATCTCATTCTGGAATGAGTCCGGCAAACAGGTGCAGTCTGCTCAGGTTGGAGTCCAGCCCCCTCAAGTCTGCACAGACGTGTAGGACGCCCTTTTCAGGGCGTCGAACTCCTGTCCGGGCGTCGAAAAGGGCAAATCTCTATGACCACGACGGCCTGACGCGGCAGTCCTGAGAACGGCTTTACGGCGGCTGATGAGGCCGATATTCGTTGTTTTCTCCCGGTCCCTTGCAAAGCGAGGAAGCCGTCGACGCGATTTCTGAGAGATTCAGAAAGTTCCTCGTTTTGTTGAGCCCTGAGAGGACTGGAATCGCATGTCACAGAAAGAGGACGTGATATCGGCGTTCCCCAGAACAGTCCAACAGCGGCATGCGGTCATAACTATGGATAAAGCCATTCGTGAAATCGACTCCGGAACTTCTCCGCTCAGGAAGCAATCGGCTGCAACCGTTCCAGTCAATGGCCAGCGTCTGCAGACGCTCAGACAGTCGGCCGGGATGACTCAGGAAGAACTGGCTCAGAAGGCAGGTTACAGCGATCGTCTCGTTCGCAAAGCGGAAGCCTCGAGTCCACTCCGAAGGTCCACGGTTGCCGACCTGGCCGATGCCTTATGCACTGCAACGCAAAAAGTGACGGCCGATGATCTGGCGTTCTCCCGGGAGCAAATCTCTACTGATGTCGCGGCGTTTCTGTTGCATGGCCCGCGGGGTTCCGGAGTGGTCTTGGCTGACCTAATCCATCCCCGTCTTGCATTGACTGTGGCCGGTTATGAACTGAACATTCCCTTTGCCGGAACACACAGCGGACCAGCAGCCTGCGAATCGTTTCGAACACTGTTTCTGGCCTCGTTCGTCAACATCGAGTATCGGCCAGAGCAGACTCAGTGTTTTGCAAACGAACTTGGCACGTGCGTTCAGGCGATCACTCTTTTGGAGTCATCGTCGAAGTCGCCGGCGAATGCGTCTACAATGGAGATCTGGTGGTTCCTGAAGACTCGTTTTGACACCAGCCAGTTGATTTCGATTGAATTACTCTACGACACCGGAAACGTCTGTCGCCTGCTTGGATGAAAAGTCCATCCGTATGGCGGCGCTGGAGAACTCTGACCCGCCTTGCGGGAGAACGGTCTACTCATGTTGATGCACTGCCGTATTTCATCCCCCCTCATTTCGATGATCCTTTCTGCGATTGTCTTGTGCAGTCAACCCACAGCCATCGCTGACGAGACGTCTGCAACTGTGCAGGTTGTGGCTCTGGATGATACTGCGATCACGTTCACGGCTGATGATTTGAAGAAGCTTCCGCGCACCACGCTGGAAGTGACCGACAAGAGTGGAAAGAAGTTTCAATACTCCGGAGTCGCCGTGCACCTTCTGCTGGAAAAGGTCAACGCTCCGCTCGGTGAAGAACTACGAGGTGAAGCGCTGCGATGCTATGTGTCGGTCAAAGCGAGGGATGAATATCGAGTTGTGTTTGCGCTCAGTGAATTTGATCCTTTGTTTCATGATCGAACAATTCTGCTGGCCGACGAAAAAGACGGCCAGCCCCTGGACGACGAAACCGGCCCGTTTCAGATGATCGTACAAGGCGAGAAGCGTCGTGCACGCTGGGTGCGACAGGTCGATCGCATTCGCGTTATGGAAAGTCGAGTTATCGACGAGGACATGCCGTTCGAGTCGAAGTAATCCATTCGTGACACCCGCCGACAACCCTCACATCGCAATGGCGAAACGTTTGTAATGAAGGCTGACGTGTCGTGATAAGCGGACGCAGAACCGCGTGATGAGTTAACGCCAGACGCAAACTGGTGTTCGAGAATTCCGAGTGCGGATCGGTTGCCAGGCGTGTTCCTGCCGCCTAGCATACATCAAACATTCTCAAGAGTGTTAGAGTATTCGTCCGCCTGAGAGATCCATCGTGTCCCGGGAAGTCTTCGATACAGAATTCTGTGCAGAGCGTCTGAAGGCTTTGAGTGATCCTCACCGCCTGAAGATTGTCAACGCGCTGAGGTATGGAGAATTGACGGTTGGCGATATTGCAGAGTTGCTCGATGCGGAAGTCGTGACCGTGTCGCATCATCTGAAGATCATGAAGTACGCCGATCTCGTTGAAGTACGACGAGATGGGCGGTTTATGTACTACAAGCTGCATGATGATCTGCAGAGTTCAGGCGGCAAAGGAAAGCGATTTCTCGATCTGGGATGTTGTCGACTGGAAGTTCCGGATCAGAAGTAGCGTGTCCTCAGATTCAACGAAAACCTCCGGCACGATAGAGTTTGTCGGAGGGTGTCAGACAGGAAATTGACTCCATGAAACCTGTATATATTATGGTCGGCGGCTTTCTCGGCGCCGGCAAGACGTCAACGATCTCCCGACTTGCTCGCCACTATATGGACCAGGGCAAGAAGGTCGGCATCGTGACGAACGATCAGACCACTGATCTGGTCGATACTCAGAGCTTGCGTTCGCAGGGCTTTGATGTGGGTGAAGTGGCCGGTTCGTGCTTCTGTTGCAATTTCAATGCGCTGACCTCGACCGTTGAAGGACTCGGCGAAGGCCAGCTCCCGGACATCATTCTGGCTGAGCCGGTCGGAAGCTGTACAGATCTTGTCGCCACTGTGATTCGTCCGCTGACTGAAGTCTACGGAGTGCCACTGGATATTGCTCCGTACGGAGTCATCCTGAAGCCAAGTCACGGGCTGCGAATTCTGCGAGGTGAGTCGACCAGTGGCTTTTCGCCGAAAGCGAACTACATCTTTCGCAAGCAGATTGAAGAAGCCGATTTTGTCGTGATCAATCGCGTTGATGAATTGTCAGCTGAGAATGTCGCGGAACTGCAGTCGCTGATCGAAAAGGAATATCCCGGCCGCCCCGTTCTCCGCTGTTCTGCCAAAACCGGCGAAGGATTTCCTGCGCTGGTGGAAACACTGGATCTGCGTGGGCAGTTTGGTAAGCGAGTCATGGAAGTCGACTACGACATTTATGCTGAAGGCGAAGCGGAGCTGGGCTGGCTCAACAGCCAGGTTGTCGTGGAGTCGTCGCAGAGCTTTGCCCTGGACGCCCTGCTGATCGACCTGATTCGTCGCCTGCACGGTCGGCTGCTGGCAACAAATGCAGAAGCGGCCCATCTGAAAGTGATTGGACTTTGCGACGCCAGCTACGCCGTCGCCAACGTTGTCAGCAATCAGACTGGCCCGGAGTTGTCGCTGGCTTCCGGAATAAGCACGACCACCGCGAACGTGGTGGTGAATGCTCGCGTTGCTATTGATCCGGCGGAACTGGAAACGATGGTGCGAGAAGAACTCGCGGAGGCCACGTCGGCAATCGGGGCCACTCAGAACGTAATTTCACTGCAGAGTTTTCGCCCGGGACGCCCTGTGCCAACTCATCGCCTGTAATGCGCAGTTAACGACGAGGCGGATGCCCAGGGGCGAACTATTAAACGGACTTCTCTGTTCAGTTCGCGTTTCGCTCTATCTATTGCCGCCACCGACAGTACCATCACGCGACATCAACTCTGGTTCTTCGTCAAGATAAGGAATTCGGGATAGACGTAGTGAATCTTGCTAAAGATCCCTTGGCTGCAGGACCTTTGGCAAGGTCCACTCCCCGAAGTTTAAATCCTGACGAAGCGCTAGTTGTGAGGGATCGATCCGGTGGGCGGTCAGATCTGTCAGCGTCAGATGGTCCTGCTCAGGGCTAAATAATTCGTCAACGGCGCCTTGACGTGCCGCATGCGTTTTCACATTGCCCACCAATTCCTGGTGCCCTGAACTGATTTGTTGTGCACCCAGGCATTCGCCGTACGGTTGTCGTACCAAAGCAACCCGACAATCAGGCCTGGTCAGAATAAGGCACGGCTTGAATTGGTCGTCAGCGCAGCGCGGGCGGGCCTCACTCTCAAATTCATGAGCTTTCAGAGTCTCATGTAGAACTGTCAGCATGACAAGAATGTCGAAGTTAAGTGGATTCTCCGGCCCGTGTATGATGTGTCTGATTCTCGCCAGTTTTTCTGGATGTCGCGAATCACCGCAGGAAGAAATTCCACTGAAGTCGGCAGCGGATGACAACACACGCTCCGTTGATGAAACCGTCGAAAAGATCGTGGACTCCATTGGGCCAGCTCGTGAAGCCTTCCTCACGAAACTGAAGATTCGACTCAAATCAATCGATGCGAAGATCGAAGAACTCGCGAACAGGGAGCAGAACCTCACAGAGGACGCTCGCGCTGAATGGAACAACAAAGTTGAGCACCTCATCGTCCGACGAGATGCCGCGCGAAGACGGCTGAAGTCACTTAGTGAAGCAAGCGAAGTTGGATGGAGTGATATGCGTGATGGAGCGGTAACGGCGTGGGATGATCTTGCGAAAGCAGTCGATGACGCAGGGACGAAATAGAGACCTTGCGAAGGTTCAAAGAAGATCAATTCACTTTTGAGGAATCGCTATGCTGTGGACCATCTTTGTCGTCTTGTTGTTGCTATGGGCTCTCGGACTCGCATCCGGGGCTGTGTTGAACGGATATATTCATCTCTTGCTGCTGATCGCTGTTGCGGTGGTGTTGATCCGAGTCATTCAGGGACGTCGAATTGTCTAAGTGGCTTTAACAGACCCGGAACAGGCACCCTGGGCGATCACTCTTTCCAGCGGTTAAGCATGCTTGCGGGAGTCAAACCCGGCTTTGTCGGGCGTTCACAGGCTCAGTAATCTATTTCGTTGCTTATCACAGGATCATTTGATGCTGCTTCAGGTCGACTTTGAAATCTCATTTACGTTCCCCGAACCAACGCCCGTGGTGTTAATGACATTTCTGCATCCGTCTCGCGACGAGACTGTGAAGAGTCCTGAAAAGTTCTCGATTCACCCTGCGGTGCCCGTGACGCGGTTCATGGATGGCTTCGGTAATCGTTGTGGCCGAGCGGTTGTGCCGGCCGGGTTCGTCGTCCTTCGGAATCAGGCCATCGTGGAAGACAGCGGGTTGCCGGACCTTCAGGTTCCCCTTGCGATGCAGATGGCTGTTCAGGACCTCCCTGACTTTGTGCTGCAGTTCCTGCTGCCCAGTCGTTACTGCGAAGTCGATAGTGAGCTGAAAGATCTGGCGTGGACTCTGTTCCGCAACACTTCGCCTGGCTGGCCTCGAGTTCAGGCTGTCTGTGACTTTGCAAACCGTCATATTCGCTTCGATTATCAACAAGCTCGCCCGACAAGAACTGCGCTGGAAGCTTATCGTGAACGAGTTGGCGTGTGCCGTGACTACATGCATCTCGCGATTACTTTGTGTCGCTGCCTGAATATTCCGGCGCGTTATTGCACTGGTTATCTGGGTGACATCGGCGTTCCGGTTCAGCCGAGCCCGATGGATTTCAGTGCGTGGTTTGAGGTATTTCTGGGCGGTCAGTGGTACTCATTCGATGCCAGAAACAACGTCCCAAGAATTGGTCGCGTCTTGATGGCTCGAGGTCGTGACGCAGCCGATGTGGCGATCACAACAACCTTTGGAAATAGTCAACTGCAGCGATTCAAAGTTGGAACTGAGGCGATTTAGCAATCGTTCCGCGCGGTTGTCTGACAACTCCATCATGGTGACGATCGATCTCGTCCGCCTCGTCGAACAAAGACTTCCGGGCGTTGGTCATCTGATGAATTGTCGATGCTTGCTCCAGCACGCTACTTGCTGCGTTCGAGAAAATGACTGGTCATTAACGTATCGACCGGAGCGTAGTCGTCCGTCAGCAGCGGTGATGAGTCGCCTCGACGCCGCAGCAGTGCGGTGACTTCCTGATCCGGGAAAATGTGAGCATAGGATCGATCCTTCCACCACGCGGTTGACTCGTCGTCGGGCAATGACGGCAAGCCAGCCGGAGAAGTATTGGCTGGAAGTCGTCCGCCAATAACGTACACACTGCGGTCGCGGATCTTGTGTGTTTCCGGTGGAGCCAACAGGTGAGTTTCCCCGAAAGAACTTTGCACCGTCCGCACGGCAGAAGCAAGGAAGCGGCCGGACTCCATCGCATCGATCACTGTCAACAGATAAACACCTTCAGGCTGAAGGAGTCGCTGAATCAACGTATTGTACTCCGCCGTCATCAGGTGGTAAGGCACCGAAAAGTCATTCACAGCATCCTGAATCACCAGGTCATACGAAGCTGTTGGTGCTGCTTTGACATATTGACGTCCATCCATATGAATCGAGTTGATCCTCGTCTCCCGCGACAGACCAAGACGATCATGAGCGATCTCTGTGACAGCCGGATCGATCTCCACGACGTCGATGATCACATCATTCAGCTCGGCCTGTGATTCAACCCACCGAGGAAACGAATAGCCGCCTCCACCAATCACCAGAATCCGAGGTGTTCGGCCGGCGGATCGAGCATCCTTTGCGGCAGCTCGGGTAAAGTCGCCCTGAATTCGCTCATGGGGATAATGCAGGAACGAAGGGTCATCCAGATCGATGGCCGAGTGCACGAGTCGATCCAGAACGAGAACCTTGACGTCGCGTCCGTCGATGACGTCATCATCGACCGCAAGGCTGAAGTAACGGCTTTCTCGATCGTACGGCGATTTGCAGACCAACAGCAATGCGACAGCCGCCACCAGGAGAGCAGCCGGAATCATTCGCTGATCCGACTTTGCTGAGGGCGCACCACTTGCATCGCTCGTCCTGCGTATTCCGCTTCCGACCAGCAAAGCCAAACTGACTGGGATCATGCCGCAGAGAATGCTGGTCCGAATCGCGCCGAAGCTTTCAATGGTAAACCAGGCGGCCGCCAAAATTCCCACGATGCAACCGACCGTCGACCAGGCATAAAGCTGTCCCGAGATCTTTCCGGAGTGCTTCACATTTCGCACCGACAAACGAATCACCTGCGGAGTAATTGTGCCGAAGGCAATGGCCGGCAACAGGAACAACGTGAATGACCAGACAAGGATCTGGGGAATCAGCGACATCTGCTTGAAGATGCCGCTGCTGACCGCGAACTTCCAGAACGGCGCCACAGCCAGAGTCGCAACAGCACAGGCGATCAATGATTTACGCAGAACCTGATGAGTTCCGAAGCGCGTGGCAAGATTCCCGCCCAGTGCATTTCCGAATGACATTCCCGCCAGAATCACACCCACCACGCCGGCCGACAGAAACATGGAAACGCCAACCAGTGGCGCGAGAATTCGAAACGCGGCGCCTTCCAGAGCACCGGTGACAAAGCTGCAGGCAAACACGATCAACAGTGCTTTGGTGTACCACTGACGGTCTTCAGCGATGGCCGAGTTGTCCTCTGCAACATCACCAGAGGTCTGAGATGCAGACTGCTGATCTCGCTTTGCATTCACAGCATGGCGACGTCCGCCGAGAAATGTGGCCACGGCCAGAATGATCAGGCTGGCAGCCGTCATGGTCGTAATCGCACGAACGCCAAACATCGCCAACAGCACAAACCCCGCGAGATAATTTCCGGCGAGACTTCCGAATGTGCCCCACGCGAAGATTCGACCGGCCGCCGAACCAACCTGCCGCGGATCACTGACGACGCTGCGAATCGATGGCGGGGTGACAAGGCTCAGGATGATCCCCGGTACTAAGCAGACGAAGAAGGCCCCTGTAAAGATCTGGACAGAAAGTGAGAGCTGCGAGAACGCAACTGACTGGGCCAGATTGTCGGCAATCACCGGCATTAACAGCATCGAAACCGCGCCGAAGAACAAACTGCCGGAGATCAGCGGAACCGCTGAGAAACGATCGGCCAGTTTTCCGGCGTAGTGATTGCCGATGGCAATGCCCAGCAGAAAAACGCCAATGATGGCCGACCAGGTTTCCACCGAAGATCCTATCACCGGCGCCAACAGACGAAACGCGGCCTGTTGAGCGATCAGCAACGCGGCATTGGAGATGATCGCGACCGCGACGATGGTCAGCTTCCACGCCGAACTGACGGTGGCCGTCGGCGGTGTTGTTTCGGGCGATGCACCGGTATTCGCGGTGCGGACTGGCTTTACTAATGAAGGGGCTACACTGAGGGCTGTCATGACAGTCGGTCCAGATGTATCAGCAGGCTATTGATGGTTCTCAGTCAGAGGTCTCGCGACCAAACGCCACTGAAATTGGCGTTCTTCGCGCTGGGACCGCGGGAAACCTAGCCCGACATCGGAGCAAACACGGCGAGAAACCCCTGTGGGATTTCGGGAACACGCCAGCTCAATCGTCAAAGTTGTGCTGAACGTTACCTTCCCTCTGACTAAACCTTACTGTCGTCCGAGTCTCTGTACGAATCGTTCAGATTCTGCCTGAGCAGCCTGTCGCTACTGCAGGCCCGAGTGTTCCAGCTTTCTGAGAGTCGTCGCCGGATTCCAGATCGTTCACCACTTGCCAGTGATCACTCTGGCGAAAGACCAACAACCGTATGACTGTACGGAGAGTCAGCAGGGCCAGGATTTGGAGAAATCACCGGGACCGTGCCTGTTTCATGACTATTCCACCAGGACTCTGCAGTCGTTTCCGGCCAGTCACCGCGTATGGGAACCTGCATCAGAAGGTGAGCAAGCTCACGAGCCGTCGTCGGCCGTCGTGTGCGCACCTTGTCGAGACATCTCAACAGAGTCGTTTCCAGTTCAGGGGAAATCGGCTGCTTCGTTCGTTGTGAAGGCGGAACCGGAACGGCATCAATATGCATCTGGCACAATTGAATCAGAGTCGCCGCCTCAAAAACCGGTTGTCCTGTCAGGAGGAAATACCCCAGGGCTCCCACGGCATACAGGTCACTGCGAGCATCGACAGAGCCCGGTGACTGAATCGCTTCTGGTGCCATGTAGAGTGGAGTGCCGGTCAACGAATTCGCCATTGTCATCGCAGCCTGCTTCGAATCATCGACGGCTTTCACCAGACCAAAGTCAAGCACTTTGACGACATCCGTCTCGGCACCGCGACGGTTCAGCATCACGTTGGCTGGTTTGATATCTCGATGAACCAGACCCTGCAGATGCGCTTCATACAGTGAGCCGCAGATCTGGCGCAGAATATTGACGACTCGGCCTTCCGGCTGAGGACCATACTTCTCTACGAGAACCTGCAGATCGATGCCATCGAGGTATTCCATCGCATAGTAGAACACTCCTTCAGGAGTGCGACCATAATCGTAAATCGCAATGGTATTCGGATGGTTCAGCTTGCAGGTGATCTGAACCTCCCGTTCGAAGCGATGAATCGACGCGTCGTTGACTTTGTCCACGTTCAGCAACTTGATCGCCGCCGGACGGCGGAGCATGGCATGGTGACCTTTGAAGACCACGCCCATTCCGCCGGAACCGAGTTTCTCTTCAAGTTCGTATTGTCCCAGGTGTTTGAGTTCGATTGCCGCCATTTGAGCTTCTCGCTGCAGCCGGGCAACTCGCACAGTAAACAGGAAGATGGCCACAGAGCTCGACGCCAGCAATACCAGCAGACTGCGGAATGTCCACTGCAGAATCGTGAGTGGTCGATAGGCCTCCGCACGATCGATCTCAGTGACAACTCCCATTTCAAATTCCGGGAGCCACTTCCATGCACCCAGCGTCCAGACACCGCGATAGTCACGATAGCCGTCGATGTCCACTCCATCAGTGCCGCTAATCGCTGAGGCTACGCATTTCGTGAATGGTTGCTGCGATCGACGCACAGCCGGCCGATATCCCTCCATCATGTTGCCGCCCGGATCCCGAAGCTGCACATTCAGAATTGAACGAGTGCCCTCACGATCCGGCAGGATGCCACATAGGAACAGGTCTTCATCGAAGCGACTGTTGGAAACCATCACACCTGATTTGTCGAAGGCATAGGTTTCTCCCGAGTTGCCGAACTGCCCG
>JBILXT010000183.1:0-13640 GCA_044378235.1 Planctomycetaceae bacterium | reverse complement strand
GCGCGCACCCAGACGGAGTGAGAACCTTTCGGCAGAGCAAAGGTTGGGTGGTACAGAGTGGTCAGGATATGTTCGTCGCGAAAGATTCGTTTTGTCCCGTCAGTCTGGGTCATCAGAATCTCGTAGCGAGCCGCACCGGCAACAGGGAGCCACTCGAAAGGGGTGTCGACTGAAAGTTGGCCTTGCCGAGTTATAAACTCCGGACGCCCGCCCACGTATCGCGGGTCAGTGGGCGTGCTCCAGCTGGCGGCCTGGCCTGAGCTGTTGACGGCTCGAATTGTAAACCGATACGAGCCCATGGCCAGATCATTCGGGGGACTCCAGCTGGTACCAGTGACGTTTCGGACCAATCTGGCGGCGGAGTTCTCGCGTCTTATAAGGATGTCATGAGTTTCCGCTCCAGGCACCTTCGACCATCGCAACTCCGGCGTTCGATCAAATGTTGATGTCCATGGAAGATCAATCCATGGTCTCGCGTCCACCGAGAATACCTGCACCGGGCTCCAGGGAGAGGGGGCGTCGTCTCCGTTCAATGCTCTGACTGAGAATTCGTATCGTCCAATGCTCATTGTTGACTCAGAAGCCCAATAACGATTCGTCGTAATGAGGCGAACTTTGTTCACAGGGGTGATGCCGCGTGTGCTGATCTGAACTTCATAAGCAGTGGCGTACGGCACCCGGTCCCAGTTGAACGTCGCGTATGGATCGACGCTTAACGATGAAAAGAAGGGTACGGGGACAACCGGAGTGATACTCAGCATATGGTCTTCTACTTCGCCATCAGCTGCGTGTCCGGTAACTGCCAAACCCTTGATTGTGCTGAGCCTGAACCTCGAGAATGTCGTGCCTGGGATTGCCCATGCCGGCACAGTAATCGTCATTGTCTGCTGCCCGGATGTAACAACGATGTCCCGGGCAATATACTCACCCATGTCAGACCAGTCTCCATCACCGTTGAAATCGATCCACGCATTCAGAAATGCGGGGCCAGATGACGTCACTCGCACATCAATCGTGGCTGTAGTGCCGGGAATGAGAGGGCCCCGGAACTTCACACCATCATCGTCGTCTGTCCCTGCCAGATCATCAGCATTGGCCAGCAAACTGGGCTGAGCGTCAAGATCCTGGTCAACTCTCGCCCCCAGAGATAAACCAGGCACGATCGTGTGGGAAGCTCCGTTCGACGCAGCTGAGGTCGGGTAATCCGGATCCGGGGCATCACCATAGTCGACGTTACGGGTCACGCCACGATAGTTAGCCGTTTGGGACTCCGTGATTTTTCCACTGGATGACATTGCTGTGACACGGACTGTGTGCTGACGGAGGCCCCGCCGAGCGACATCTCGACTTCGATATTTCCAGACTTCGCCTGGATCCAGAAGGCCGTTGTTATTGGCGTCTCCACTCCTCAACCGCGGTGTCAGATCATCGGTTCCGTAAATCCTGACCCCATCAGTCACAGTCGAGATCAAGGTTTGACCGTCGCGAGAAATCTTAAGACGGCCGTTCACAAAGCCACTGTTTCCGATCCACGAAAACTGCGGGGAAGGATCGATGACGGAGGTTCGTTGAAGCGTCCTGGTGTTCCATGCATCAATGGAGGGATGAGCTTGATCAAAATCGGACCACGCGAAGTACACGGTATCAGAGATGGGGCTGTAGACAACTCCAATCGGAAGTTGATCTGCATAGGTCCCAATCAGGCCGATTTGCTGGAGTGATGAATCGTAAATGAATGTACCAAAGTAGGTCGGGACCGCCACCTGTTGCCCATCTCGGCTTACAGCCAGATCCCAGTTGTACCAGTCAGTTCTGTTATGTGTCCATGAGGAATCTCCCTTGTGAAAACGTCCGACGCCTCCACTCGAGATGGAAGTGTCTACATAAACCACCGTGGCCCGATCAGCACTGATTGACAAAACAGGCCCCCACGCGTAGTAAGGCTGAGGAACGCCGTGCCCGTGAATCGAGTTCTCCGCGCTGACAACATATTGAGTGTCCGTCATAAACGCCGCAGAGATTGTTACCTCTGTACTTTCGATGGTTCGCTGAACGATCGTTGATGTCTGAAGATTGATGAGGTGAAACCATGGCTCACTCGGGTTAGAGACGATCAGTTGATTCTCGTTCGGAGACAAGTCGAGAGTCAGGGGGCTGCCACCAACATAGAATGGTTCCAGAAAACGCTCTTCGAAGAGGTCATACCGTTGCACGTATCCGTCGACGGTTGTGATATACAGCAGCCCGCGCTTTGCGTCATGAACAGTATCCCGCCGTCCTTCGACCGGAATGAACTTAGAAGTTGCAAAGGGCGTTTGCTGAAAGCCATTTCCGCCATCGTCAATGACTTCGGAAATTGTCAGGGACTCAGGTCCCGTGTTGCGAAGCTCCCATGTGTGCGTCAGCGGCTTATCCAATTCAAACACCGGTTGCGACGCCCCGGTAGTCGCCCGACCGTTCAGCAGAGATGTGATTTCCAGTCCGGAGAGAACCAGTCTTGGCTCTAATGACTCAAGGACGGCGGTTTTACAGCGGCGATCGCGAGATCGTCTTCGGGACGAGATGGCACCGAGGAAAGTCAGAACCTGTCCCGAGATCCAGTTAAAAAGCGTCATACACCGCGTCCACAATAAAACACTATGGGAATGGTAGTCCTGCCAGGTCGGTCGCTCGGGATTTCATCGTCACAGGGGCGACTCAAAATCTTTCCTTACGTGAATTTTCCCCTCCGCGGCAGCGCATGCCACCCCTAAAGATTTGCTGCCATCGGCCACCATTTTTCAATGCCTGTCGACGTCGGCAGTAAGTGCCGAGATTCTGCCCCGGAGCCTTAGCTGTCCGAAATAAAGCTGCAGAACCGGCAGGTGACTTTGTAAGCCAAATTTTGGTTCCCGGCGGACTGAATGCAGGGGACGCCATTTTTCGAGGACGCCACGGCAATGGGCGGACCAGCCTCAGACCGAAGATGCTCTGGCCAGGAACTGCAGATGGCGCTCTAAGTGAGCGAGACATGAACAGAATCGATTGCAGGCTGTTCTGGTCGCCTGCTGATGAATCCAGAACTACTTTTAAGGGATTTCAAAAGGGAGACTTTCGGCCTTGATCGAAAAGCCCTCGCTGTACTCGTGTAAGCGCTGACCGCGTTTGGCAACGACAAGCGGGTACGCCTGTGCTTTGCTTCAATCAGCGTTTCCGGAAGATCACAAAGCCATCGCTCCATGTATTCGCGTGGCACGAAACGGTGATTTCAAGGAAACTTGCCGGTATGATTGCACGAACAATGCATCAGGTCGTATGTCTTTGGGATCACGATCAAGTCTTCACTGCTCCCTCAGCCGACCGGTGAGGCGGATAAGCGAATCAGGGGTAAGTTCGCGCCACGCGGAAGCCATTAATGCCGCTACGGAAGTCCGGCCGAGAGCCGTTGCGGAGCGATGTACGTACACCGGCTGCGCCAATGACGAACGACCCGCCGCGCAACACACGGGACGCGGAGTTACTTAGTTTTCCAGTTTGTTCAATATCCCTCATCATCGCGAGATCCGTACCGTAGAACATCACTGAATCCTGACACCATTCCAGCACATTGCCCTGCATGTCGAATAGGCCTGCTCCATTCGGTCGCAGCGTGCCGACCGGAAGCATCCACTTGTCTCCGGATGTTTTCGTGTACCACGCATACTCGCCCAGCAGTGTTTCTGTCTCACCGAAGTAACGAGCCGTCGTCGTCCCGGCGCGGCAGGCATATTCCCATTCGGCCTCGGAAGGCAAACGATACCCCGTTCGCTGCAAATAATCCGGCAACAACAACATTCGTTCTGCAATCGATTGAGACGGATCGTAGCACCATTGATCCTTCGGGATTCCTTCCTG
The DNA here is from genome assembly GCA_044378235.1 of Planctomycetaceae bacterium. Classification (GTDB taxonomy): domain Bacteria; phylum Planctomycetota; class Planctomycetia; order Planctomycetales; family Planctomycetaceae; genus SXXK01. The sequence goes on along the minus strand of JBILXT010000183.1, from coordinate 9,767 downwards.
TTCGCTCAACCCGTTGCAGTACGCTGCAGCGTCGTACCACGAAATCAAGTTGGCCGGGGAATCGTCCTCTCTGGCTCTTGTGCGTTCGAACTGGTGATCACGGCGAAACGCCTTGAACTGTGCGATGGTGACCTCGTGCGTGCCGATCGCAAATCGGCGTCCGATCAGACGACGGTGGCGGTTTTCGTTCTTACCGGTCGGTCCCTGAAAGCGATCTGGTTCTCCAACGGGGGAGCCCATCAGGAATTCGTCCGAAGCGTCAAGGATGACGAAGGTCATGCTGACCTGGGTTGAGCGTTCTGCTGTTGTGCGCAGGTCCCCAGACCTCGCACTAGTTTCGACCGGAGGTTTCTCCGCGTCACGCTGCACGACAGTGGATGGGAGACCTGCGGTCGGTGTTGGTGACTCGGTCGGGGGACTTGCTGCAACCGCAACGGCAGTCTTTGTCAGATACCAGCGGCGGTCACCCACTGCGTTGCCGGTGGAATAGGCCGGTCGCACGTCTGCGATGGCGCCCTCTGCGCCAAGTTTTCGCAGTGTCCACTCGGTCGCACCGTGAATGCCGGGATCCGGATCATCAGCATAGCGTTTCGCAAGGTCGGCGGTCACACTTTTGGTTTGTTCGGGAGACAGCAGTCTGCCTTTGGCGAATTCCCCCAGTCCAAGAATCAGAGATCTCTGACGTGACGTGTCCGATTCCTGCCTGAGTTGCGTGAACAACGATTGTGGATCTACACCGTACGTTGCCAATCGATGCAGAACGTAACTGCGAAGGCGTGGGTCAGGTTGATCCTGGAACAGAGGCCAGACTTTTTCTGCGGCATTGAATCGCAACAGGGCTGTCGCGGCAGCGGCCTGTCGCAGCGCGAGCCATTCTTTTGTCGAGTCCGGGATGAGCGGGCGGTGGAGAACGAGGGAGCAGAGTGGCGCAGTGAGGAGACCGCCCACGGCGTCCGCATCTGGCTTGTCAGCCGCTATTTCCCCATGCCCCGGGGGAAAAGTGGCGGGATTGACTGCAATTGCGAAAGGACGCCACCCCTGGACGAGAAACGGTTTAAGTTGATCGGCGACATTCGAACATGGAACTGCAGCCAACAGTTTGGATTCGTACTCCACATCGGCTCGCCAGAGTGCTGAGTAGATTGGGGGTGGTTCCAGTTGGGAGAGCACTTCCATAAAGCGAGGATCTGCATGAAGGCTGACGAAGTCGGCGTTGGATTTAAGTTGATTAGCGTTCGTGTAACCAAGAGTGCTCATATGCCGCAGCAATTGGAAAGTTCGGTCGGCGAACTGCCGTGAATGAGCCCCATCTTTTCCCGATAGAGCCTTTGACGACAAGGCAGCGGCACACGCGATGTCGTAAAGGTCATCGTGGTTTTGACCGACGGCGCGGATAGCGGATTCCAATTCCATTGACGCCTGGTCGAAGTCGCCCAACCAGGCAGGTACCAGAATTTGAGCGTATAACTTGAAAGACGGTGGGGCATTCGTGGCCAGGTATTTTGTCAGGGACTCTTTTGCTTCGTCAGCTTTCCCGAGCCGAGCCAGCGTGAGGGTGCGGTATTGAAGGACTTGCATCGTGGTGATCTCTTTACTGATCAGAAAGTCGAGATCAATAAGGGCGGCTTCCAGATTTCCGAGCTGATAATACGCTACAGCACGAGTCTCGCGGGTTTGTGGTTCGTTAAGCTTCTTTGCTGGAAGCTGTTCAAATTGTGCCATCTGTTGGCGGAAAGATTCCAAAGGATCCGCTAGCTTTTCCGCTGGAGCAACGGCCACGTCCCACTGAGGCTGATGGACCAACTCATAGCCTGTATAGACAGGACGAAACTCTGAGAGTGCTCCCTGACTAGACCAAATCCCTGAATAACGTCGCTGGCTGCTGGAGTCTGAGCGGACGCTGATGGTGCTTTGGGACGGGAAGCCTTTCTCCGAGAAAGCCGTGTTTGCGTCCCTGAGTTCCGCCTCGGTCCGATCAAACAGCATTCGTCGCTGTTCTTCTGGGTTGGCTGGTTCAGCCCAGAGTGCCATAAACTGCGGCTCTGAAGATTCGTCTGTGCGTGGTAAGTAGGATAAGTCCGCCAGCAGTAAACCATCTTTGCTGGCGGGGGCATCGGGGGCGGGAAGGTCGGTCGGTTTCAGGCTTGGGTCGATGTGCCAGCGTTTGCTGTCGCGGGTCCAGATAGCGGAGATCAAAGTCGCCGACTCTGTTGTGCAAGGGGCTCCAGACCCAGGACTACGGTCGACCGAATGTCCTTTCGTGTCACGCTGCGCCCCAGAGAGCTGGAGATCTGCGATCGGCGAAGGAGGCTCGGTCGTGAGACCGGCCGCACGAGGCAGAGCGTTCCACGGACGGACCCTCGTTGGGCGATATCCACTGGCACGCAATGTTTCAGCAAGTTCAAGGAACTTCGCAAGCGGCATGTCCAGACAATACGAAAAACGCTCCGTGATCATACCGTGGGCGGATTCGATTTGGGCCCGAATGGCGGGCGAGGGTTCCGTCCAAAGAGGATCAAGTGGTGCATCTTTCCAATCCGGTTCCAGTCGATGGGCCAGCACGGCTTCCAGTTTTTTTACCGCGATGGTCTGATGCTGTTGCAGGACGGGGAACAGCGACTTATCGGACACGGCATCAGCAGCAACGATGAGTTCCGTCAGTGTGTCCGGATCTTTCGCGGCGAAGTCGGCCAGCAGTGACGTCGTCAGCGTTCTGGCAAGTTCGCCGCGATCGGGATCTTTGAAAATGGTGCTGAGTGCGGGCACAAGTTTAGTTGCCACAGGGCGCAGCAGTTCTTTGAACTCCCCGATGTACTCGGGGCTGACGGCGACAAGTTGATCGGCAATCAAAGCGGTCAATTCTGGTTTCTTCCATTCCAAACTGTCAGCATCGAACCCCGCGAGGGCACATGCCGCTCTAAAGCGCAAGACGGGCGGCTGAGCCGTATCGTTTGCAACAACCCAGTAAGCAGGAATCAGTTCGGACTTTTGTGGTTCCATCAACTCCCGGACTGGTCCGATCTGGCGTGGCGAGATTGTGAGCAATTGATCCTGCAGGTACTTCAGTATCCTGGGATCGACCTGATTGCCTTTCGACAACAGTGCCAATCCCGCATGCAATTTGGCATCGGATTCTGCGGCAGCCTTCTGAAACTCCTGTTGCAGTTGAGGATCGGCCCATGTGCGAAACGGCTTCAGGCTTGCCAGACTGTCACTCACCTTTGCAGTGTTGGCTGCAAGCAGACCTTCGACCAGTCTCGTAGCCTCGGCCTGATTACGTCGTTCGTCAGCTCGCTGGTTCAAACCCGCTGCGGCAGCGATGATGAGACCGATTCCGAGTACAGTGATGCCCGTCCGCAGCCCGTGGAATCTGGCCGCTCGATGCATCACCGCGCGTTGTGCTGCGGTCCAATACTTAGCTTCCGTCAGCCAACGAATACCGATCCATTCGCGAAACGATGGCAGATGACGGTTTTCTGGCTTTGCCGTCCACATGACCGTGCGTTCTTCCAGCTTCAGTTCGACGCGTCCTTTGCGCGTTTCCTTCTGTTTGCGGGTGAGCCATTCTCGGAGGGACGAGGTAGTCGTGAGTGAGTTGGTAATACCGAGACGAGCCGCCTGCGTTAGCTGGCGGGTTATTCGCGTTTGACCCAGATTTACCAGAACGGGAAGCGTGAGACCCGGAAGCTGACGCATCCGGCTCGCCCGAGAGGGTTTCGCCTTCGGGGGCGGTGGGGGTGATGAGGCGGAGTTCGCCGTCGAGGATCCTCAGCAGGTCGGCGAAGTCTGTCGGGCGATTGGTGTACCCAGAGGCTTCAAGCAGTTCCTGCTGCGATCGCATGTAGCGTTTGATGTCAGTGTTGAGGTCGGGGAGCAGTGATTTCAGAATTCCTCGTGCGGCGGCCGAATGGCGGCGGAAACGAGGATCTGCATGGGACGAGCCAAAGGTGTCCTCCAGAAAATTGACGCCGATTCCGTCCGTGCCGCCCACCTGGCCCAGCGTGGCTGGTTGCCAGGGCTTGCTCTTGACCATTTCCGCCAGCAGAGACAGACGAACCGAGACGACTTTGCCTTCCTGAGCCAGTCCGTTCGCCACACTGGTGACGAATTCATTCTCCTCGTCCGACAGATTGGCGAGATTCGCCGGCAGCTTTCCGAACGCCTGGCCAAACTTGATGAGCACGTTTCTGGCGTGCTCAACGTCGAACAAATCCACCAGCAGAAAGTTGCGGCCGGGGACGACTTCGATGTCCAGCGCCTGCATCATTCGCAACGCAGCAACATAAAAGTCATCGCGGATCATCAGGATCGCCTGCAACTTTCCGCCATCACACTGTCGCAGAGCTTTCACCAGTTCCGTGTCCGGGTCCGCTCGATGCGTATGCAGCCATTGTTCGAACTGGTCGATGATGATGACGATTTTCTTCTGGTGGCTGCTGCGGAGGTGAATGAGGGTCTCCGTGAGCGTTGTTTCATTCGCAGTCCCGCCTTTGGCTGGAGCCTTCGATGTTGCGATTCTCTCATTATCAAAACCCGAAACGTCAGTGAGGGATCGCGATCTCACCGGTGACGCATGACTTGAAGTATCTGCGGAGTCGGTTTGATCCGGAATCCCTCGCTGACGCGTCGGGCTGTGACGATTGTCGCCCGATGATTCCAGACCAGGCACGCGTTTCCGCAGGCCTCGCAGAATACGCAGTTCAGTTTCGTCCGGTGTCGCTTCCACGTAGACGACGATCACATCTTGTAACAGATTCGGCAGCAGGCCCGCCTTCACCAGCGACGATTTACCGCATCCGCTGGGACCGTAAATCAGTCCGACATCAAACGTTTGTTCGGGATCTCGCTGTTCGATCCGCTGCTTCCAGAACCCAATGCTCTCCGGAAGACCGTCGCGGTTTCGTTGGCCGGGCAGCAGATCCAAAAAGAAGTCCGCATCGTTCGCGTCAAAGGATCGTAGACCCTTTGGAACAACCTCCGCTTTGGCTTTTGCCTGTTGGATCGTCACGACAGGGTTCAGCCAGTATTCGAGATCTTCTGCGAAAGCAGTCGCTTTGCCGTAACGGTCTGAAGCTTGCTTCGACATTGCTTTCAGGCAGATACGCTCCAGCTCCGCAGGAACAGTTTCCAGCAAGGCTCGTGGAGGAGTTGGGGTTTTCGTCAGTACGGCATGGATTACTTCTTGCGTCGAGCTGCCTCGGAATGGTCTCTTTCCGGTCAGCATTTCGTACAGCACAACTCCCAGAGAAAAAACGTCGCTGCGACCGTCGAGCCGATGGCCTTCTCGCCGTGCCTGTTCGGGGCTCATGTAGGCCGGAGTTCCAGCACCCGCCTGATTGAGCGAATCCTTTGCCCAGATCGCAAGACCGAAGTCAGCGACATGCGGAGTCCTGGTCTTTTCGTCAATCAGGATATTGGCTGGCTTCACATCGCGATGGATCAGCCCCTGATCGTGAGCGTGCTGCAGGGCTCGGGCGACGATGATCAGTAACCGAGCCGCTTCGTGTTCCCCCGGTCGCTGCTTTTCGATCAGTTTTTCCAGAGTCAATCCTTCGATGAACTTGGAGACAACGTAGATCGAATTCTGCTCGGTGCGTCCTACATCGTAGACAGGCACGATGTGAGGATGGTCAAGTCTGACCACGACGCGAGCTTCTTCAAGAAACGCTTCGGCGTCTTCCGGCCGTTGGAATCGGTCGGCAGATGGAACCTTGATCGCCACATGTCGCTGCAGCTCGGGATCATACGCCAGATGGACGACACCAAACGCTCCTTCGCCGAGAACCTTCTGCAAACGATAACGACCAATACTTTGTTCCGGAGCACTGTCCCCTGACAGATTCGGAATGGTGGTAAAGCTGTGTTCCGGTGATTTCGCCGCGGGCTGTGGTGGCGCCGCCTGAACGGCACCGACGTCTGCTCCTGCAGAATCTCCGGTTTGAAGTGGATCGCCGCCTTGTCGAGAGCTTAAGCGGCCTGACAGAGTTTGGCTGATCCCGGGAAAACGAGTACTGATTTCCTCATGAGTTAGTGGACGATCGGTGTTCTGACGAGCGTCCCATTCTCCAACGGCTAGTTCCAGCATCCAGTTAATGCTGTTCGGCAGCCCCGGGAGTGCTTGCAGATATTCTTCTACCATCAACGGGCTTGAGTTTTGCCAGCGATGCTGCTGATCCTGCCGCAGAACTTCCAGGATCTGATCCGGTTCCGCATTGAGGTGTGTGCTGAGAAACGCAAAGACATCTGGATTGGAGTTACTGTTGTTCCAGAGTTCCTGGAATTGACGGACCAAAGTCATTGCAGATTTTTTCGAACGGTCTGTGGAAAAAGTGAGTACGCCCTATGGTGAGACTGTACTTCTTTCCCAAGTCGCGTGGAATCATGGCACTCAGTGGCTTGAGTTCAAAGCGGCTACGTTCCCAACTTCATGGCAAGCTGGACTGCATAGGCGGATCTGTCGCAGATCAGCAGACGCATGCCGCTTAGCGATCTCGGGGCCCGAAAACCTGCCAGGATTTAAAAAGGGGGACATTCTACTTATTGCATAAAGTAGAATGTCCCCTTTAACAGGTCCAGTTACCTTGCAAGATTTGAACTACGACCATCACGAGATGCGAGTTCTGCTGCCGCCTCGAGTGCAATCCACACTCGAAGACAGCGACAACAGCCGAGGAGGTGCTCATGAACCTCCTCGGACAACTCATTCTTCAAATCACTGGACCAACAGGACAGCACTTGCTCCAGGACTGGAGCGCATCCTTCCCGGGGTCCACAGATTTTTAAAGACACCTTTGGCTGATTCATCTCGATTCATCACCTAAAACTTCACGCAGCCGACGGAGTGCCTTGTGCTTCCTGCGACTCACGGACATGCGCGAAACATGGAGGCAACTTGCAATCTCCGCACCTTCGTAACCGGAACGCATCATCTCGATCACCAACCGTTCATCAGAAGGAAGATCATTGATCTGCTTTCTCAAGTCCAGTATGAGATCTGTGTCCGGAACACAATCTGCCGGATCACATTCCAACCGTACTTCTCCCGCGGTTTTCCGCTGTGATCGTTTTCGGAGCTTTCCGAAAACTTTTTCAGCAGCGCGGCCAACCGCCTGACAAACAAGATCCTCCTCAGCCAACCCAGCTGGTACGGCAGTGGGAGTTTCTGAGGAGTCATTGAGACGAATCCACGTTTCCTGATACAAGTCTTCCGCATCGAAGACAGGGGACAGATGTTTGTTTTTCTTATAGTGGTAGTGAATTAACTTCTGAATACGAGAATCGTCGGAGTTTAAAGACATGGACGGGCTCCACAGAATATGCAGGAGCCACCTCTGTTTCCGAATCAGTCTGATTTCAAATTATCAGCAAATCGATTCAGCTGAGATGAGGCCCCGAAAAGGAGAAGACACCTGAACTTGCTGTTGGGCTGAGTCAGGTGACGGTCCTCTCGGAGACATGACGTGTCTGAGTCTGTTAAGCTGATCTGATCCGTCGCAAAGAACAATCCACTCGTATTCGGGGGGTAAATCATCGGCCGGCGGGCCGCGTGCAACGATGAAATACCTGACCCGCTGACAGGCTATCTGGGCCGAAAGCTCAGATTGCATTTTCATTTCCGGAATAATCACTTCGTCCGCTGGCTCAACATTGGCTGTCATCCGAGCGCCTGAATAGCGAGCCTTCAGGGCTTTCCAGTATCGGTGTAGTAGCCGAAAGAATCTCTCGTAACGTGCACTTGCGGACGAACCAGCGTGAGAGTTTGCTTCCTGATCGAACTCCTGCCTTCGAGCAGACGTCAGGGTCGTATTGGAGGCGCCATTGATACCGGTTCTTTCCTCTTTCAGCATGCCTGAAAGGGACGAAACCTGTGATGCACTGGAGATTATCGAGGTCGCAGGAGCAGCGTTGAAATCAATTCTATCCGAAGAAGTTAAAAACAATCTCGACTGTTCAGCCTCTTCTGACAGCAAAGACCATAGCTGTGAAGTCCTCTCCGACAGTACGTGCAAGCCCGCATTGACGATCCGCGGGAATGATGAATTCGCCCTGCGGTACTCATTCATCAGAGACAGAGAAGGCACGCCTTCTATCTCAGCAAAGGCGGCACGCGAACCTGGTGATTCGACATAACCGAATGCCGATGCGGTCAATCCCTCGACCTGGCGGAGAGATGGCGATCCGACCACATTGCCTGAACGCGTGACAACGGTATCAGGAAAAACGTTTGTCAGATACGCATCAAGAGAATCTGCAATCGCGCCAGCCGCGTCGTTTTTGAGAGAACCTGAAACCACCTGCGGGCGCGGGAAGGAAAGGTCTCCAGCTCGGGTATCCATCTCCGCGAGTCTATGTTTATCTCCCGCCTGATCATGATGCTCGAGATTATCTTCGCCATGAGCCAACAACGACTCGCCACTGTGTGAGTTTCTGTCAGACGTGTGAAGGTTCACTGAATCCGTTAAGGATTGATTTGGGTCACGAAGCGGAGCCCCGTAGACGCTGCCATCTGAACTGATCGTGACCGTCTCGTAATGGATTCCGATCCGTGTGTCTGGCAGAGAAAGTGTCAGGTCGCGTCCAGTTGAAGGATCAGCCGCGGCCAACACCGCTTCCACGGTGAAGTCGGTCGAAGAAAAGACCTCAGTCTGAGTTTCTCCAGCAGACCTCAGGTACGAACGAATCTCATCGTAGTAGGTCAGAGACCAAGCTCGATTCAGGAACCCTATACCCTCGTCCGGACTCACCGGAATGACCCAGCGATCCTGGTCTTCCACACGGTATTCGCTGATGCCATAATACTGCAGCATCACCGTCAGATCACGTTCTGACACGAGCGTGATTTCCGCAGGCAACAGGTACTGATTGCCCGTCAGGCGGTCTTCCAGAACGCGCCGTGAGATCAGCTCACCAGTCTCATCGGATACCACCGAAGAAATCTCAATCAGCTCCGACGCCACGCCACCATAGCTGCCATCTGCTGGAGTTTCGTTGTAAACATAGAGCAACGGACGCAAGGACGTGTAGCTCAGGTCGACTGGATTCGCCAACGAAACTGGATTCGTCAACAACGTTGTGACAACATTCACAACAGAATCGCTGGCTGTCTCATCAACTCGCACCGTGTCTTCTGTCACCACAGCATCGGACTCGACGACCGTGTCATCGTCCCATGGTAACTCAGCCCCATAGAGGCTTCTCAGCGTCTCATTCCAGAGCTGCGAAAGTGCGGCGGTCTGATCCACTGTGCTGTCATTCAGATCCAGCCCGGAAATCACATTCGACCATACGGCAAGAATCGTATCACTATTGTTGGAGTACCACTGACTAAAGTCGCTCCCGTCCATGGCTGACACATCAGACTCAGAGGCAGCCAACAGGCCTGCTGCACTGACGACGCGCTCCCCGCCAAGGAGCGCAGTGTTGCCGTCCCATGACGCCATATTGGCGTCTACGGCAGACAACCACTCATCGGCCTCTGTCGGCTTAAGACCGGGCTCAGAGTTTCCGCTATCAGTCGCGCGAAGCATCGTCGCATTGTTGTCCACCACTGAGTCAATGAAGGCATCGCCCAGCGAATCCCCACTCAGTACAACCCGAGACTCAAAACACTGAATTTCGGACAGACAGGATTTACGCAACCGTCGACGTCGCAAAGCTGACGCAGTGGCTTCCCACAATGCGTTAATCAACTCTCGATCCAGAAGTAAATAACTCCTGATCGCTTCAGTGATTAATTTGCGAAAGGAACCAAACTTCAAGTCACCACT
>JBILXT010000578.1:0-3860 GCA_044378235.1 Planctomycetaceae bacterium | reverse complement strand
GTACAGGACTGCAGTCAAACCGATCCAAGATTATGGAAGGACTGCCGACTGCTGGCTTGCCGTATCAGATGCGAAACTGGAGCGAGTATGTCTGGCTGGTGAAGCACCTGATGTCGACGGGCTTTATTAACTCCATCCGGGAAATCTGGTGGGACATTCGCCCGCATCATCATTTCGGGACAGTTGAAGTTCGAGTGTGCGATATGCCTCCGAGCCTTGATCATGTTCTGGCTTTGACGTCGTTGATTCAATGTCTTGTGCATACGATCTCGCATGACATTGACGAAGGGACGTTTTTGCCCGAGTATCATCCGATGATGGTGGAGCAGAACAAGTGGCGGGCGACTCGCTATGGTGCAGACGCGTCTTTGGTCAGTTCCAAGGATTTCCAGCAGCGTTCGGTGCCACAGATTGTGGATGAGATGATTCAGCGGCTGACACCGACGGCGATCGAGCTGAACTGTCTGGCGGAGCTGGAGTCGGTTTCGTTGCTGCCCATGAGCAGCGGTGCGCGGCGGCAAACGGAGATCTACGAAGCGACCGGAAGTCGTCGGAAGGTCGTGGAGAAGTTGCTGGAAGTTCCTGCATGGCAGTAGTTCGACTTCCGGCAGACTTCCTGAATGATTCTCACGACGCTGTCGCCTGCATTCGTCATCGGCTTGCTGAACTGGCGGCGGTGATGGATCTGGATGTTTCGGACTTCGATTCGAAGGCTCAGATCGATTCGTGTGAAGTGATCTCCGTGAAGACCATTCAGGACACCATCGAGATTTGCTACGAGCTCAAGTTTTCGGCCAGTTACACCTGCACCGACATTGAGTTTGCAGGGACTCATCAGCGAACGTTGCGTGGAGTGCGGGATGGAGATTTCTGGGTTTTCGAGTCTTGTCCCTCTGTCGAGTCGAGATCAACGGTTGATGAGTTTTAGCGGGCAGTGTACCCGTTCGTTCAATACGTCAGGCGTCCTGCTCTCGTGTGGTTACGAATCCGTTTGCAGAGCCATAAGCGGCCACAATGCTTTCGGATTTGGTACACAACGTTTTCGTGCCTTTACCCGGTGCCCGTGATTCAATACTGCCCGAGGGGTATCTGATGTTGCGATTATTGGCGTTTCCCCTGTGCCTTCTGGGCTTTCTGTTGGTCCCGATTGATGAGGACCATTTGTGTGCCGCAGAGCAGATTCGGCGACATGTCGATCGTCCGAATATCGTCTTTATTCTGGCTGATGATCTGGGATATCGGGAGCTGGGCTGTTATGGCCAGGCGAAAATCAGAACGCCTCATCTGGATCAGCTTGCAGCCGAAGGTCTCCGACTGACTCAGCACTATTCCGGCAATGCCGTCTGTGCGCCGTCTCGTTGTGTTCTGATGACGGGGCGTGATCCGGGGCATGCCTGGATTCGGAACAACAGTGAGATGCAGCCGGAAGGGCAGAAGCCGATTCCAGCGTCAGAAGTCACCATTGCGGAATTGCTGAAAGCTCAGGGGTATGTGACTGGTGCGTTTGGAAAATGGGGACTCGGTGGTCCAGGATCAGAAGGCGATCCTTTGAATCAGGGATTTGATCGTTTCTTCGGTTATAACTGTCAGCGACATGCCCACAGTTTTTATCCCGACTATTTGTGGAGTAATTCTGAGCGAGTTGCTCTAAAGAATAATCCGCCAGTTCCGGGTCACGCGAAACTGAAAGCAGGAGTTGATCCATTAGATCCGCGCAGCTACGACGAGTTCAAAGGGCAGGACTATGCTCCTGATCGGATCCGTGAAGCTGCGATGGAGTTCATCACAGAAAACAAGGAACGACCATTCTTCCTTTACTATCCGACCACACTTCCTCATGTGGCACTGCATGTGCCTGATGAAGAGTTAAGACCGTATCTTGAACTGGGCTGGGACGATCCACCGTTTACGGCTGCGGGAGGTGGATACACGCCGCACTTTACTCCTCGCGCGGCGTATGCTGCAATGATCAGCCGCATGGACCGCGATGTTGGATTGCTGTTAAAGCATCTGAAAGAGCTGGACCTTGAAGAGAATACGCTTGTGGTCTTTAGTTCAGATAACGGCACGACTCATCTGGATCAGGAAGTCGACTATAGGTTCTTCGACAGCGTGGGGAACCTTCGTGGCCTGAAAGGTTCACTCTATGAGGGAGGTGTGCGAGTCCCGGCGATTGTCAGATGGCCGGGACATGTGGCCGCTGGCAAGAGCAGTGATTTCCTGGGTGGCTTCGAAGACTGGTTGCCGACATTTCTGGAGGTTGCGGGTGCAAAAGAAGCGATACCCGAAGTTGTAAATGGAATCAGTCTTCTCCCACTGTTGACAACCGGAAGCCAGTCCGAGCGCGAATATCTGTACCGTGAGTTTCCAGGCTATGGCGGTCAACAATCTTTGCGAGTTGGAGGTTGGAAAGCGATTCGTCAGAACCTGGATGTGGGGCAGGTAAAAACGGAGCTGTATGACATTAGTACAGATGTTTCAGAATCACAGAATGTGGCGGAGCTGAATCCGGAGATTGCTGAATCGATGGAGCTCAAAATGTTTCAACACCGCCGCCCATCAAGTCTTTTTCCTCTTCGGCCGTTCGATGCAAAGGCAAGGGCCGGATCAAAAAAACCATGACAAGACGGGTGGTCTATGATTGCTACGCAGGAAAAACCGCGATTTTGGGGATGATCGGTCTTTCGGGACACGCCTTCCCAGCCGTCGCCAAAGGTCCCCCTGGTTCCGGACGGCAAGAAAAGTTCTCTGCTCCTGACACCTGATGGTGTTTTTCTGCCAGGGACTGATAGAGTGATTCCCAGTAGATTTAGCTTCACCCGATGTTTAAGGCGGAGCTGTAAATCCTGGAAAAGAAGAAAACTCTGGAGAGAAACATGAAGAAGTTTGGCTACTCAGCTCTGTTCTTGGCTTTGACATTCGTTCAGGTTGGTTGTGGCGAGCCAGCTGAAACCCCAGCACCAGCACCAGCGCCAGGTGCTGAAATTGCTCCAGCTGTTGCCCCAGCTCCAGCTGCTGAAGGTGCAGCTCCTGCTCCAGCTGCCGAAGGTGCAGCCCCAGCCGAAGCTGCTGCTCCAGCTGAAGCTGCCGCTCCAGCCGCTGAAACCCCAGCTCCAGCTGCTGAAAGCCCAGCTCCAGCAGAAGCTAAGTAGTACTTCGATTGACTGGTTGTTTAGTGGAGCCTTCGTGATTCACGAGGGCTCTTTTTTTTGGGTTCCGTGTCGACTTCCCGATACCAAAGCTTGCCTCGGCAAAGCGGCTCGAAACCAGACTGGCGATAAAAGGAGTTTGCTGGAAGATTGGTTTCATCGGCGAAGGCTGTGATTTCAACCGTTTCATCAGAACCTCTGATGACTCCGCGACAGAGGTAAGCCAGCATTTGAGTGGCGATTCCCTGACGCTGCATCTCTTTGCACACGCCGAGATATTCGATCTGCCCTGAAGACGCAGAATCACCATCACTGGATGGCTTGAAAGCAAAAGCACAGAGTCCGGCCACTCCCGTTTCTGTCTCGGCAACAAGCAGTGTGCATTCCTGAGAACTCCACTTCTGCAACAGGTCATTTGCAGTTGGTGCATCGAGGTCTGTTAGATCATCGGTATTCTCCAGGATTCTATCGAGTGCCTCGGCAATCTCACCGTAACGTTGTTGAGCGGTGGATCGATTCAACGCTGGTCTGAACGGGGACAATTCGACTTGCGGGCCATCAGACACAAAGTGCAGATCTGCAGCTGACAGCCTGACAGTGGCAACAGGGTTGGCCTTGAGCAGGCATTCTTCCGCAGTCGTTTTCCAGCCAACAATAGACGCCAGAGCAGAGAATTGCGCGAGCTCGAGTTCCCGGGCGATCAACAGCAGT
>JBILXT010000006.1:0-48174 GCA_044378235.1 Planctomycetaceae bacterium | reverse complement strand
AGGACAAACAGCAATGACGCGCTTGAGCCAGCAACTTTCTTCGCTGCTGTTTTTCTCGTTCTGGCTGACCGCCTCGTCCCAGCTTCACGCGCAGCAAACGCTGGCGCAGCGTGAGGCAGCACGTGTTGAGACGATCAGCCGAATATCGCCCAGTGTCGTCTGCGTCATGGCTCCGAACGGGGAAGGTGGCGGATCGGGTGTGCTGATTTCGGCGGACGGATTCGCGATCAGCAACTATCACGTGACTTCCGGTTCCGGTTCGTTCATGAAGTGTGGGCTCGATAACGGCAAGCTTTATGACGCCGTGATTGTTGGCATCGATCCGACGGGTGACGTCGCTTTAATTCAGCTTCAGGGCAGAAACGATTTCGTGGCCGCTCAGCCCGGGGACAGCGACCAGGTGCGAGTCGGTGACGAGGTGATGGCTTTGGGTAACCCATTCCTGTTAGCCTCCGATTTTACTCCGACAGTGACCTACGGCATCGTGAGCGGTGTCCGCAGATACCAGTATCCCGCCAACACGTTTCTGGAATATACCGACTGCATACAAATCGATGCATCAATCAATCCTGGTAACTCCGGCGGTCCCCTGTTCGATATTCAGGGACGCTGGATCGGAATCAATGGCCGCGCATCGTTCGAGAAACGCGGCCGCGTAAACTCAGGGGCGGCTTATGCGATCAGCGTGAATCAGGTTCAGTTGTTTATTGAACATCTGAAATGTGGGTTGATCGTTGACCACGGCGTTCCCGAGTTTACTGTCGAAACGGTTGAGGGCGAAGTTGTTGTTAGCCAGGTTTCTGAGCTATCCGAAGCGTGGCGGCGCGGCCTTCGTGCGCGGGCGCAGATTGTCTCTTTTGCCGGTCGCCTCGTGAGTTCGGCAAACGACTTTCAGAACGTGCTGGGGATTTATCCGGAGGGAACTCGGCTGCCTCTGACCTGGCGTGACAAAGAAGGTTTGCACTCCGCCACGATTCGACTTCGTCCGTTGCATGATTTCCAAAAGGCACCGGAACTCCCGGAGGAACGAAAGCCGAAAGACGAAAAGCATCCTGATGAGCCGGACGATGAGAAGCAGAAATTCGAGGCACCCGAAGAACTACCGAAAGAACTCACCAGACTCTTCGTGGACCGAGATGGTTTCTGCAATTACCACTTTAACGAGGTCCAGCAAAACAAGCTGCTGGACCCGATGCAAGCACGAGTCGGAACAAAAGGCGATCCGAAGAATGTCTGGCAGATTTCAATGGCCTCGTCAGGCTCAGATTCAAAAGATGCACAAACGCCTCCGATATCTCTGACTGGCGAGCTAACAGTTGGTCCGACGGCCGCTGGACTCAAGCTCGACGGCGTGCCATACCTGCAGAATGCAGAGAATCCTGTTGCCTCCGAAGAGCCAGCTCAGCTTCCAGGTTTACTGACGGCCGTACTGCAGCTTCGTAAGTTGTTGAGTGGTGAGAAGGCTGCCTTTAACGAGCAACTCGCCATGGGACAAACACTGCATCTGCCGTTGCAGAAGTCTGTGAGTATTCTTGTCACTCGGGAGGGGGCTCGCACTTGTCGTTGGTACTTCACAGCCGAGTCACCGTTTCCTGTTGGCGTTGATGTGGAATATGGACAGGGTATTGACGAAGCTCGCCTGGTGTTCGAAAACTGGCAGGAATCGGAGAACGCTGTCTTCCCGGGTCGGATTGGGATCGTCGCGGGCGTTCAGGAGCAGCTTATCTGGCTGACAACGAGCGACGTTAAGGTGAAACAATGACATCCATACTTCGCAGCAATGGTGCGATCTTTCAGGTTCTTGTCGGAGTCGTTTTGGTTACGACGGGGCATGCCGCGAAATTGATGGCTCAGACGTCGTCGCCGACTCATCTGGAAGTCGTCGCATTGCGGCAGCCTGTCATCGTCAAACTGTTTGGTGCCGGGGCCGGAAGCCTTGATTCTTACGGAACAGGCATTCTGGTTTCCAAAGAAGGCCATGTGCTTACCGTCTGGAATCATCTGGTCAGTACAGGCTTTTTGACGGCGGTGACTGCTGACGGTCGAAGATTTCCGGTCGACACCATCGGTACCAGTGCGGAACATGATGCCGCTTTACTCAAGCTGAAAACAGAACCGAGTGAGGCATTTCCTTTTGTGGATCTGGCACAGGCCACGGATTCTGAAGTCGGTTCTTCAGTGTATGCTTTCTCGAACATGTTTCGAGTCGCTGCGGGTAATGAACCTGTTTCGGTAGTTCACGGAGTTATCGCGGCGAAAGTTCCGCTGGAAGCCACTCAGGGCCGCTGGAAGTTTCCTGTCAAATCTCCAATCTGGCTGATCGATGCGATCACAAATAATTCCGGAGCCGCTGGCGGGTTGTTGACTGACGCCGCAGGAATGCCTGTGGGTTTGATTGGTCGAGAGATTCGTCACTCGTCGAGTCGCACCTGGGTCAATTATGCAGTTCCTCTGACGATGTTGAAGCCGGTGGTTGAAGCCATCATGGCCGGCAAAAAGATTGATCAGAAGCCTAAAGATGCGACTGCTGATGTCGCCATGATTTCAGATAAAGATCTGACGGCGAAGTACGGTCTGACCATGGTCCCCAACGTCGTGGAACGAACCCCCGCGTTTGTTGACGATGTGGCGGAGGGGTCGTTATCCGGAAAGTCGGGCCTGCAACGGGGAGACCTGATTGTGCTGGTGGAGGATGCTGTTATCACCAGCGTCACAGACTTTCAGCAACAGCTCGCCACCTTTCGAACAGGTCAGCGAGTGTCTCTTACGATCAACCGTGATGAAGAACTGAAAACGGTTGAACTTCGGATCCCTTGACGCTGTTTTCCACCCGCAAGGATGTCCGATGAATAACGGCGCTACAGCGCCTGCCGAATAATCCACTTGCCACCGCCCACAACTCCCGGAGTGGTGACTCGCCACGTGCCGACGCCAACGACGCTGATAACTTTCCCTGTCGATGGGCTCTTGACCGCAACAAAAGCTCCGACGAACGAAACCGTCAAGTTATTACGGTTCAGAATGAATCGAGCCGTCGCGCGACACTGACCGTTTGGTGACACAGTGCCAGTGCCGAGGCCTGGAATCGAAATCGTCAGTTTCCCGTTTTGGTCGACTGATGCCACCAGGCCATGGGAAGGAATGCCAATGCCTGAAATCGCACCTGTCAGAGTACCACGATAACTACCAGGCAGCGGATGTGGAGCCGTCCCCGCAACAAAAACATCCGCAGCCTGCACACATGCTGGCTCAAGCCCGTTCAACGGCAAAGCAATGACTGACAAGAGCGTCAGTAAGGAAACGAGTGGTCTGTAAGACCGGAAAAAGCCGGTTCGCTGATACACGAAAGTCATTTCAAAACCTCAAAGAAAGACTGCGAGAGTCTCGTTGCTCTGCTTCTGTCGTGGCCGGATTCTTCAGGCAAAAAACGAAGTCTAAAGATGCACTCCGCGCGAAGCCATCAGAAATCCGGTCACAAAGCAAGATCGTTGAAGCGTGATGACTCGCATCATTTCGATCTCATGGCGAGAAAATTGTATTGACCAGTCTCACCAGCGTTTGGCGGGATCGCTCAAATCACTATTCAGCCTGGTTCGGAATTGGTCCGATACTTTCAAGCCGGTGGAACAAAATCGAGCGATGTGTTTCTGGGGCTGGCGTCGACTTTATTTGGCCATTGTGAGGTCTTCACGCATCATTTTGTAAGTGTAGCCGGGATAATTATCCCAGCTGCAGGTAATGGTTCCATCATCATTGATGGCGACAACAGTGACTGGTTCCCACCGGCCTGCGTAGCACGCGCCGAGTTTCATTCCAGCCTTCACGTCAGCGTCGGCATCAACGACTGCGAAACCTGATGGAACGGGGATGCTGATCTTGTACCGCTTTAAGGAATACTGCTTCGATGGGACTTCGCCCGGTGAAGTTGTTCCATCGGAATTCCCGATGGTTAAGTCTTCTCGCATCATCTTATATGTGTAGCTCGGGTAACTGTCCCAGTTGCAGGTAATTGTGCCGTCGTTGTTGACGGCCACGACGGTCACAGTCGACCAGGAACTGGCATAACAGGCTTTGAGTTTACGTCCCACGTCGACGATGGTGTCCGGGCCAACAATCATGTACCCGGCAGGCACAGGAATGGTGATCTCATATCGCTTCAGTGAATACTTTTCGGAGGCCGACGCAGTAGTGCTCGCCGTTGTGCCAGTCGCGGGGGCAGATGATGGAGGAGCTGCAGCACCGGATGCGAATCCAGGTGGCGGTGGGGTTGGAAATTTGAAGGGCGTTGCAGGTTCCGTTGCAGGTGGAGTCGCGATCGGTTGCTCAATGCTGGCGGAGCTTGAATCGGGCATGGAGCTGGCGACAACAGGATTCTCGTTGACGGCTGCCGGTGCAACTCCGGCAAAGTCTGCAAGAGCCTGCTGGATTGTATCGACAGCTTTTCTTTCATTGTTGCCTGCGTCTTGCCTGACAACGCTGCCATTCTTCAGTGTGAAGACCAGATAGGTCGTGAGTTTACCAACGATATTAAGTTCGTCCCGCAGTTCCACAGACGTCAGATCAGCAAAGGGAATCACGACTTCCCTGCCACCGGTTTGCGAATAGTTCGACGCCATTGCGACACGGTCCGGATAAACAGAGACGTGCAGTTTGCTCGGGAAGAACAGCGAAGCACCTGCGAGAAACAGTCCTGTAAATCCCATTGCGCCGCCAAAAACGACAAAGCGCGCACGCTGACCAGACGACAATTTCTCCGTCGGTTTCGCGGTGCGTTTTTTCGGCTTCTTGTCGGGCAGTACTCCTCCCGCAATCGCGACACCTCCCAGTCCCATCAATGTGATCCCGATGATGGTGCGAATCAGCGACCCCATCGCGGAACTCTGGAAGATCTTCGCATCGCCTTCCAAACGCATTTCGGTGCAGCCCGACAAAGTCAGCATCACGACAGCAGGCAGGCAGGCAGAAACAGATGGTTCGCATAGTTGAAGAGCTCTGAGATGGTGGTGGAGGAGTTATGGTGTCAGCTCAGTGCGTGACGGCAATTCTCGCGAAGAACAGGGAAATCTCTTGCTTGTCCGCGCGTCCGTTGGCAACAGCAATCGTCTTTTCGTAAATGGAGCCGGCAGGTGCGTCAATTACAATGTCGTTCAGTTCAAGGAACAGCAGTGCGGCAACAGCGCCCGTTCGTTTATTTCCGTCAACGAACGGATGATTCTGGACAATGTGAAACATGTAGGCTGCAGCCATCTCAAACGGAAAGGCATGCAGAAATGTCTTGCCAAATGTCGCCTGTGGCAATGCAATGGCAGACTCAAGCAAACCCAAATCGCGAACACTCGGGTCACCGCCGTAGCGAGCGATCTGATCCGTATGGGCAAGAAGGACGTCCTGCACGCTCAGGAAATCAATATCGCTCATCTACTCGGCTAACTTCCTGAGATCGTCGCCGAACTGACTATTGATCTTTTGCAGAGCGGCTTGCAGAAGTGCCTGTCGCTTCTTGTCGCGGATCGGAGTCAGCATGATCGCATCTCCGTTCGTGGTCAGCTCAATCTTCGTATCTGCCGTGATCTGAAGGAGGTCGAGAACGGGTTTGTCGATGACAATCGCAAGACTATTCCCGTGCTTAATCAGTGTCTTTTCCATTTTCGAATGTCCTTTCGCTGGATACACAGAGTGTATACCGAGCGGAATCTGTCAGCAAATCGAAAATCTTAACTTAGGGTGGCTTGTGAGTCGTTTCTGCGGATCGTCTGTTGAAAAGGTTTCGTGCCTCTAACGACACCTGCAACCGATGACATTGAAAATCAAAAGGCTGCGAATACTTCGGCCATAGAATCAGGGGATCGGCGAACAGCTCATATTCAGTGACACGCTTCGCTCAGCCGGTTATCCTGACCTGAAGAGTAGTCGCTGACTGAACGGGAGCCCACGCGCGAGGCCATTGGGATGTGTTGTTTTCGAATGAACGCACCAGGACATATTCTGGTGCTTTTGACTTTTGTTACGTCGATGCGAATCGTCGCCGCAGACCAAGCCACGGATTTTGATCGAACAATTGCACCCTTGTTCGTGCAGCGGTGCCTGAGCTGTCACGAGGGGCCGGACGCCAAGGGAAAGCTGGATCTTTCCCATCGAGATTTCGCCATGGCGGGCGGAGAATCGGGACGTGTTATCGAACCTGGTGATTTGGAAAACAGTCTTCTTTGGCAGCATGTCGAATCGGACACGATGCCGCCGAAGAAACCATTGACGAATGAAGAAAAAGCCACGCTGAAAGCCTGGATCACTGGCGGCGCGAAATGGGGTACCGAGAAAATCGATCCGTTTCGATTCACGACGGATTCGCGAGCTGGTGTCGATTGGTGGTCTCTGAAACCTTTGCAGAGCCATACACCACCACAGGTTGAACGGGCTGGCTGGTCGACGAATCCTGTGGATGCGTTTGTGTTGGAGAGACTTCAACAATCTGGCCTTTCGCCTTCGCCAATCGCTGATAAACGAACGCTGATTCGTCGGCTGAGTTTTGATCTTTTGGGGCTTCCGCCGACCCCTGATGAAGTCAATACGTTTCTCGCTGACAACTCTGATGATGCCTGGGAGAAACTCGTCGATCGTATACTGGCGTCGCCTCATTATGGCGAACGCTGGGCACGGCATTGGCTGGATGTGGCCAGGTTTGGAGAAAGCAATGGGTTCGAGTACGACGAGCCTCGGGATAACTTCTGGCACTATCGAAACTGGGTCATCAATGCGCTGAATCAGGACATGCCTTATGATCAATTTGTCAGATTGCAGTTAGCCGGCGACGTACTGCATCCGGATGATTTCAATGCAGTTTCGGCCAGCGGATTTCTGGTGGCGGGACCGCACAATACAACTCTGCCTTCGAACGACAAAATGCGAATGTCGATGGCGCAGGATGAGTTGGAGGATCTGGTTGGCTCTGTCGGACAGACATTTCTTGGACTCACGGCCAACTGTGCAAGGTGTCATGATCACAAGTTTGATCCAATCTCTCAGCAGAACTACTACCAGTTTGCCGCAACGCTGAACGGGGTGACTCATGGGGAACGGACGATTCGAGTCCCGCTGTCGGCCGAACAGCAGCAGCGAATTAAGTGGATTGACCAACGAACGAAAGTGCTGCTGGATGAACTTGAAGCGATCCAGCAGCCAATCCGGGAAGCGATTGTCGCGGAACGCAAGGCCTCAGGCTACAAGGGGCCGGAGCCTCCAAAATCGCTCGCACGATGGGAGTTCAACGAAGACCTGAACGACAGCGAAGGGGCGATCAAAGCGACGCTCAATGGCGGAGCGAGGCTGGAGAACGGAACGCTGGTTGTCGACGGCAAAGATGGCTTCGTTGCTTCGGCCCCGATCGCGACTGATATCGCCGAGAAAACTCTGGAAGCATGGGTTCAATTGGATAACCTGGAGCAGGGCGGTGGAGCGGCAATCAGCTTGCAGACGTTAGATGGTGCTACATTTGACGCAATTGTGTTCGGTGAACGCGAGGCAAAGAAATGGATGGCCGGAAGCAATGGCTTTGTCCGAACAATGCCATTCAATGGAGCGGAGGAAGTGGAGGCGAATCAACGGCCGGTACACTTCGCCATCGTTTATCGGGCAGATGGAACGATCGTGGGTTATCGCGATGGAAAGCCGTATGGTGTTGCTTATCGTCCCGGTGAACTCCAGAAGTATGCCGCAGGAAAGTCTCAGCTTGTCTTCGGTCTTCGTCACGGACCGCCCGGCGGTAATCGAATGCTGGCCGGTCGCATTGATCGAGCCTTGCTTTACGATCGCGCATTGACGGCGGAGGAAGTCGCTGCCTCTGCAGGCGCATCGGATATGAACCATGTGTCTGACAAGGATATGCTGGCGAGACTGACGGAAACACAGCGTACAAGCCATCAGGCATTGGTGGATGAAAAGAACCAATTGAACGGTCAACGCGAGAGCATCGTTCGATCCGAATCGCAGGTGTTGTATGCTTCCATTTCAACGAATCCAGGCGCTTCACGAGTTCTGCGTCGAGGCGACGTGGGAAGTCCGGGCGATGTTGTGACGCCGACCGGGTTGTCGGCTGTGCCTGGAGGCGAAGCAGGCTTTGGACTGGCTCCAGACGCGCCGGATGCGGAGCGTCGAATTCGTCTGGCCGACTGGATTACTCATCGAGACAACCCATTGTTTGTCAGAGTCATGGTGAATCGAGTCTGGCACTACCACTTTGGTCAGGGGCTGGTCACAACGCCCAGTGACTTTGGCTTCAATGGAGGCCGCCCCAGTCATCCGGAACTGCTGGATTGGCTGGCTTCGCAGTTTCAGGCGATGGGATATCGGCTCAAGCCATTACATCGTTTGATTGTGACTTCAGCGACGTACCGACAGGCATCGGCGCCTGCTGAAGCCAACAGCAGAATTGATGCAGACAATCGACTCTTGTGGAGAAAGGCTCCACAGCGTCTGGATGCAGAAGAGCTTCGCGATGCGGTACTTGTGGTGACGGGTCGATTAAGTCCGGAAATTGGCGGTCGCGGTTATCGCGATGTCGAGCATTTCAAATTCAAAGGCAGCAACTTCTACAAGCTGCTTGAGGAAGCGACCTTTGAAACTCATCGTCGCACAATCTACCGCTTTACGCCTCGGGGAGGCCGTAACCTGTTTCTCGATACGTTTGATTGTCCTGATCCTTCAACCACAGCGCCGAAGCGAGCGAACACGATCACTCCGCTTCAGGCCTTGTCGCTGATGAATAACTCGCTTGTCTTTACAATGGCCGATTACTTTGCGGCGCAAGTTAAGCAGGAGGCGGGTGACGAGGTCAAAACGCAGGTTTCTCGAGTTTATCTGAGAGCATTTGGACGCGAGGCGACTCCGGAGGAGATCGATCTGTCTGATGATTTCATCGCGAGTCACGGTCTTGCCGCGTTCTGCAGAGTGATTCTGAACAGCAATGAGTTTTTGTATTTGCGGTGACGGATTGAGTGGACAAGAAGTGCCCGTCGACGGAGCGACGGGTTTACGGTACGCCCGTCGCTCCGTCGACGGGATACTGCCAGCAGATTGAAGTGTGTTAAGGGCAAGGCCCTTGTTTGAGGTGTGATATGAATACTGATCGAATCTCCCGACGTCGAGTGCTCGACTTTTCAACAGCGTCACTGACAGGTGCTGCGTTTACTTCACTGCTGATGAGGGATCGCGTTGCCAGAGCGGATGCTGTTCCGGCCGAGGCAAAAGGGACGCCTCATCTTCCCGTGAAGGCGAAGCGAGTCATCCACTTATGTCTGTGTGGTGGCGTGAGCCATATAGACTCATTCGACTACAAGCCGGAACTGGAAAAGTTCCATGGGAAGTCTTTGCAGTCCGAAGAACGACCCGCGACGTTTTTCAATCAGGTCGGATTGATTCGAAAGAATGACTGGGACTTCAAACAGCGAGGCGAAAGTGGACTGTGGGTTTCCGATCTGTTTCCTCATATCGCAGAGGTTGCCGATGAACTAACGGTGGTTCGGTCCATGGTGGCAGAGTCAGCGAACCACACGCCTGCGACCTTTGAAGAGAACACTGGCTTTCGGCTCAATGGTTTTCCTGTGATGGGATCGTGGGTCTCATATGGCCTTGGCTGTGAAACGGACGAGCTTCCTTCGTATGTTGTTTTGCCGGATGGGCGAGGTCTTCCGGCAGGGGGGACCATCAACTGGTCAAACGGATTTTTACCGGCTCAGCATCAGGGCGTGACGTTTCAGAGCCAGGGGCCGGCAATTTACGATCTGTTTCCGTCGCGTGAGCTTCCGGCAGGTTCTGATCTGGCCAGTCGTAAACTTCTTGAAGAGATCAATCGCCGACATCTGGCCGTTACCGGAACGGAGGACGCGTTGTTGGCAAGAATGAAAAGCTACGAGCTCGCTGCGAAAATGCAGCTTGCCGTACCCGATGTGACTGACCTCAAGCAGGAGACGGAAGCGACTCGGCTGATGTATGGCCTCGACAAGGAGGAGACGTCGGATTTTGGCAGCCGCTGTTTGCTGGCTCGTCGGCTATTGGAAAAGGGTGTTCGTTTTGTGCAGTTGTTTTCTGGTGGCTCGTTTGGTTCTCCACGAATTAACTGGGACGGCCACGAAGACGTAAAGGAGAATCATACGCGTGAAGCCGGTCGGCTCGATCAGCCAGTCGCGGCACTGCTGAAGGATCTGCGTCAACGTGGGATGCTGGAGGACACTTTGATCCTGTGCACCTCCGAGTTCGGGAGAACACCGTTTACGCAATCCGGCGCTGATCAGGTTGGTACGGGCCGTGACCATAACATGTATGGATTCTCAATCTGGATGGCGGGTGCTGGTCTGAAGCATGGAGTGGCTTATGGAGCGACCGATGAGATCGGCTGGAAGGCCGTTGAAAAGCCGGTGCATTGGTATGACTATCATGCGACTGTGCTGCACCTGCTTGGAATCGACCACGAGCGGCTGACTTATTACCACAATGGGATCCAGCGACGTCTGACGAATGTCCACGGCGACGTTCTGCATGACATTCTGGTTTAGCATTTGGCATGTCGGCTGGAGATAGGTGATCTGATCGTTTACCGCCGAGTCGAAGGCGACGGCTTTCAGAATTCAATCTCCAACAGATCTTCGGCGAGACGCGTGTTGGGGAAGATCTCGCGGATTGCAGTCAGGCCGACGGGATCATCATCTGGTCTTTGCGGATCGACATGAATCAGGAACAGTTCGCGGACGTTGGCCTGCTTTGCAAGTAAAGCGACCGGTGTTGCGCAACTGTGGCCGGTTTTCTCCGCCCATTCGTGCAGTTCATCGGGGAAGTAGCATTCGTGAATCAGCACGTCGACGCCTCTGATGAATTCGCAGTAATCTCCCGGAGCTGTTGTGTCGGTGATATAGGCCAGCGACCGATCATGCCAGTCGATGCGAAATCCCGCAGAGCCTCCCGGATGAGCGAGCGGTGTCCAGCGCAAATGTCCGCCTTCCGGAACAGGGATCTCCAGAACTGTATCCAGTTCAATCCACTCGAAATCCGGCAGCACAGGGAACAACTCATTCGCCAGCAAGTGAGTTTTCACGGCCTCAAGTGTGGTACGAAGCCCATAAACGCGAACTCGGGAGATTTCACCTCGCAGCATTGGCACCAGAATAAACGTCAGCCCGCAGACATGATCAAGGTGAGCATGAGTCAGGAACACATCAAGAGTTGCGGTTTTCAGGTGGGACGGCAGACGAAAAAAACCAGTTCCCGCATCAAAAGCGATCCCCAACTCCGGCAGAAGCAGGCTGGCGGTATGCCGTCGCT
Source organism: Planctomycetaceae bacterium (assembly GCA_044378235.1). GTDB lineage: Bacteria > Planctomycetota > Planctomycetia > Planctomycetales > Planctomycetaceae > SXXK01. The sequence goes on along the minus strand of JBILXT010000006.1, from coordinate 36,864 downwards.
CGTTGGGGTGGTAACCACCGGTTCCCAGAAAAATCAGACGCATGACTCGGACAGCTTGAAACTAAACTCAAAAAGATGATCAGAACGCGGGCCGGGATGATCGAGGAAAAGGTGCGATTTGAAAAACAGGAATCACCAGGGTGAGCCTGAAAACTCCGGGTGGCCGTTCGCTTCGGCGACGTCCTGAAATCACCTGACCCTTGTTGCAATGCAGTGTTGCAGATTCCGCAGCTTCTCCACAGGTTGACAACCGGCAACTCCTCGGAAAACACGGACTTTTATCTGGGTAACTCCCGGTAGATGCCGTTCAGCAACAAATCATACTTTCTCAGACCTGCGACACGTTCGCTCAAGGTTTGAGAGATTACGATTCTCGCTCAACAAAGATCGTGAGACTTGTCGAACAGACCGTGTAGTATTCATGGCAACCCCCGACTAATTTTCTGACAGAACTAAACGAACAAAGGTGCTGCGATGACTGCTCGAAACGTACGACGAATTCTGGGCGTTGCTTTGATGGTCACACTGTGTGCCGGTTCCGCGATGACATCGGATCTGTCGGTGCTTTCCGATGCCACGAACACTGTGGCCGCTCGGTATCATCTGCGAACGCGCACATCGAACTTCTACCAGCGTGCTTCAAGCCAGCGATCGACTGGTGTGTCGCGGGGGATCTTCCGCCGATAATCTTCAATCGCTTGCGTCTGAATGAAATCCTGTTGAAACTTTCAGGGCTGTGGCATTTTGTCACGGCCCTGTTTCGTTGAACCGGACGATCGTGGAGACGCTGATGCGATGTTGCTCATTCCCTGTCGTGGCCTTGCTGACTCTATCCATTACCTATGCGATGATCGCATCTGCAGAGGCTCAGGATTGGTCACTTCGCGAGAACCCTGAGCTTGCGGCCTACTTCGAATCTGAAGTCAGCAAGCTCGAACAGGCAAACGAATTATCTCAGTTTCAGTCGGCGGCCGACTGGAACGAAGCCAAGCCGAAGTTGCGAGAACAACTGTTCGATATGCTGGGGCTGAATCCGCTGCCGGCCAGGACGCCGCTGCAGCCTGTGGTGGAGGGAACGACGGAAGAAGCGGAATTCGTTGTTGAACGAGTTCACTATCAGTCGATGCCGGGGCTCTACGTCACAGGGAGTTTCTACCGGCCAAAGAACGCTGACAAGCCACTGCCCACCATTCTGTATGTTTGTGGTCACGGGCAGGTAAAAAAGGATGGCGTCAGCTACGGCAACAAAACTCACTATCACTATCACGGAAGCTGGTTCGCCCGCAACGGGTACAACTGCCTGATCATTGATACCCTGCAGTTGGGCGAGATTGAAGGGATTCATCATGGCACATACAAGATGAATCGCTGGTGGTGGAATTCACGCGGATATACACCGGCGGGAGTCGAAGCCTGGAACTGCATTCGGTCGCTCGACTATCTGGAGACTCGTCCCGAAGTGGATGCTTCAAGAATCGGTGTCACCGGTCGCTCAGGTGGTGGTGCTTACAGCTGGTGGATCTCCGCCCTGGATGAACGCATTCGTTGTTCAGTGCCTGTTGCCGGAATTACGTCGTTGCGTGATCATGTCGTGAATGGCTGTGTTGAGGGTCATTGTGACTGCATGTTTATGGTCAACACCTTTCGCTGGGATTATGCCAAAGTTGCGGCATTGGTGGCTCCTCGGCCACTGCTGATTTCCAACACCGACAAAGACACAATCTTTCCCCTGGAAGGAGTTGTTGACATTCATCGTCAAGTGCGACACATCTATCGACTGCTGGACGCAGACAAGAATCTGGGACTGCAAATCACGGAAGGACCGCACTCCGACACTCAGGAGCTGCATATTCATGCGTTCCGCTGGTTTAATCGCTTCCTTAAGGACGACATGTCCATGATCGAAAAAACGGCGGTGAAGTACTTTCAGCCCGAACAGTTGAAAGTGCTGGGACAAACTCCTGCCGACGAAATCAATACTCGAGTTGATGAGCTGTTTGTTCCCGCTGCTACCCCGCTATCAGTCGGAGAGGTGTTGAAGACTCAGGATACGCTTGTGAATGAATTTGGAACTCGTCTGCTTGACCGCAGCTTTCGAGCGTGGCCTCAGATGGACAGCACCGCGATCTCGAATACGGTTCACGTTGAGCGAATTTCTGAAGGAGACAAGCAGGATGTGCACCGACTTAGTTTCGACAGTGAACCGCAAGTTTCTCTGTCCGTTGACGTCAGCGTCCCTCACGGCCAATCGCTGAAGGAGATTACGTCGCTGGAACTTGTGGTCGAACTGAACTCGGATCCGGAGAAGGACAGTGTGAATGTGGATCTGCCTCATGCTCAGGCGCAGGCTGTGACTGCTCCGCGAGGTTCAGGGCGCGGGGCGTGGGTCGGTAACGAAGCCAAACAGATTCAGATTCGTCGCCGGTTTCAGCTGCTGGGGATGACCGTTGATGGGATGCGAGTCTGGGATATTCGACGGGCTCTCCAGGTTGTACGTCAGGAATGTCCTCAGTTGCAGGAATTGAGGCTGCGTGCTCGGTCCGGGGCTGAGGAGCTTGTGCTGCTGGCATCGCTTTACGAGCCGCCCGTCGAAACCGTGATTGCCCCGATGATCAATCTTGGAGTGGATCAGCAATCTTCGATCCTGAACCTGACTCGTTCAATGCCTGCCGAGATGCTGCCGGTGCTGGTGGCATCCAGATCGCGGTTGTTCACTGCAACGGCAAGAGATGAAGCAAAGTTCGCGGCGGAAGCCACGTCCAGCAAAGACTGGAAAGGTAAGTCCATCGTCTTTGGTGACTGAAGCTTTTTGATTTGTCCGTCTCAAACCGGTCAATCGTCATTCCTCGTACAACCAGACACCATTGTCGGTGACCCTGTCGGTAAATCTTCTGGCTCTCTCCGCAGGGCCGATCTCATGACCAAGACTAGAACGGTATCCGGGAAGATCCGCTTTCCAGGTCTGTCCTTCTCCGGACTTTTCTTACAGGCGTCTTGTCATGTTTCTCAGCATAGTTTCTGGTTTGCAGCAGTGGGCGATGCAGATTCAGAAGATCCTGATTCACAAAATGGATCATCTGTCTCCGCAGGACTACTGCATCATGCTGGTCTTTGCGATCGCCATTGGCTACTGCCTTCTGAAGGGGCAGAACGTCTGAGACCAGTCGTCCAACCGTAAGACCGCCTCGACGAGGCGTCACGTCAGTTTTGACCGAAGAGATTTGCCCGCAACCGGATTCGTAAAACTCGGTTGCCCTGTTCTGAGACTCACCGAATTCTCACGAATCCGGCTACAAAGAAACCACTTCTTTCGCCCCGTGCGAAGTGTGGCTTACTCAGCGAGTGCTTTGATCAGGGCTCGATCTTCAGCCGTCAGCGTTGGGCCGGGAATGTTCTCCTGAGCCATTTTGCTGAGCAGTGATTCTGTCCCCGCTGGCTCCGCAATAAACCAGACACCGTCATAGATCTCACCGAGAGCTGCGACACGCTCCTGAAACCGTGGGTGTCCGATAATTACGACGGGGGTATTGCGAGTTCTCACATCCGCACGAAGATTTGCGAGGGTCGTAGCCATTGGCCAGATTGGCGACTCGGCCTGCAGCACGAACAGTTCACAGGTTAACTGTGATGCTGCCTGTTGAAATCCATCGGGCCCTGTTTCTGCGATCTCGGCTGAGAATCCGGCATCCTGAAAAACAGCCTGCAAGGTTCGCAGTTGGCTATCATCAGGACTCACAATCACCATCTCCGGTTTCAGGCTCCCATTTTCTGCGGCCAGAAATGTCCGAGCAATGGACGAACTGCTGCATTGTCCGGAGAAACTCGTGCGAGCAATTCTGGCAGCCAGAGTACGAACGCCAGCATTCCGACTCTTCAGGGCTTCGCCAAGGATCTTCGGTGCCCGGGAATTGAATTCAGAGTCTGCTGAATCCTTCGGGAAGGCTTTCAGAAAGCTTGTCGCCGCTTCAGAACACTGAAGTTCCAGAGCGATCTCCAGAGCATTCAGGAGATCATCGCCTTTCACCTCCGAAGGAGTCTCGGCACTGGCGTCAGCGTCTGCATTCGAAGCAGACGCTGTTAATACCATCGTCAGGAGACGGGCTTTGGCATTGTCGGGATCGAGCGTCAAAACATCGGCCAAATGATTCTTTGCCAGTTCATCAGAACGCCTGATGGCTGCTGACTGGAGACTCTTCCGAAGAGACTGCTTCGCTGCCATACCGGTTTCCAGTTGTTCGACGGCAGCACTCACTCGCGCTCGTGCGTCAGCCACGGCAGTGGCGTAACTGGAAGACGTGTCTGCTTCAATTTCACCGGTCTCAAGAGCCGCCAAATAAGACTGAGCCGCATTCCGCTCCTTCTCGAATGCGATGATCCTGATGTCCTGTTCGAGCAGTGTCAGAACAGATGGCATCGATTCAGTATCGGCATTGGTGTTGGTATTGGTATTGGCTGGTGTTTCCAGTAACGCAAAACGCTGGTGCCCCGTTCTGATCAACACCTCGGCCGTTGTCAGTAAGTGCTCGACAGCTTGTGTTGACGAATCGATCGAGGTCTCCGGAGCTTTCATATCTCTGATGGCATTACGGGCGGCTGTAGAAACAGCCGTTTCCTGTGCTGAGTCAAATTGCCATCGCAGCAAGTGGATCGCCAGATCGGAGTCGCCAGACTGTCCGATTAAACGGAGGAGTTTCGTTTTCGTCGTGGCATCCGCAGCGGGTAACTCACTTAACAACGCAGACTTGAGCGATGCCACGTGTGTGCTCAGAAGCTTGTTGGCAATCTGTCCGGCGGCGGTGCTTTCGTCGGCCTTCAGCAACACGGGAACAGCAGCGTCGCCGGCTGCAAGAAGTTCTGCGGCCGCCTTCTCCCCAACCGATCCCGGCACCGACAGGTTCTTTACGAACTCGGAGAGTTCCTCTGCAGAACGAGTCTTCGCCTTGCTGGCCGCATTGATTGATTTAAGGAGCTGCTCGGCTTCGGGTTGGAGACGCCTGTCCTGACGCAGTTCAAGGAACACATCGATTCCTGCCGTGCGTCTGAGCTCGATCAGTTCGTTATCCCCCAGTTGCAGTTCCAGAATGCGTCTCAGAAACGCGCGTGAGTCACTCACTCGGTCGAAACGCAACGTTGTTCGTGCGGCTCGCAGAAGCTCTTCCGGAGTTGCAGGTGGGAACTGGTAGAGGTCGGGAGCGATTGCAACGGAAGCCGCAGGGGAAGTGGCCTCCGGTAAGGCCGCATCCGATGGTGTTTCAGCCTCTTGAGCATGGATCTCGGAACTACAGGAAAGCAGCAATACGAGTCCGGCCAGGCGGCTCTTTTTGAGCGAAACAACGAATGGTTCAGGAACAAGCATTGAGGGATTCCAATCTTTCCAACTCACCTGTCGCTACCGACATCAACGAACCTTCTTAGGACGACCGGCAGAAGGAAATTGGCCTGCTGAGCCTGAGACGCTAGCCGATCTGATTGCGAAGAATCGGCTAGCGCCTCGGGCTCAAGTCAATGGAGCCGGTCAATTCATTCCTGTCGGTCGACTCAACTATGGCGTACCGCAATGCTCCATGGTGGCTTTGACGGCGATCTGAATCCAGAACGGAAGTCGCATTTTCAGGGGCTGAAGTCGCCAAGAGTCCAAATTTTCTGCGGTCTCACCGCTAAATCGACCGGCCGGTTCCGCAGAGTTCATCTGTGGTGGGATGCGAGCATCGAAAGCTTGAACAATCTGCTCCGGCACCTCCCCAAACCGCAAAATGCATGGAACAAAGTCATGATGGCAATCGCAGGCAGAATGCCACGCAGTTAAGCAGCGGAATCAGGTTCACGACCAAAACGCTGGAATGGCAGCCACCAAAATTGGCGGAATAGGGGATCTCTCCAAGCCGGGATTGTTACTGTCCATTACCTGTGCCCGAGAACAGAACACACCTGCGCGAAATGGAAGCATGGAGGCCTTTGGACACGGTTTTTTGTTCAATTCTCACTCTGTTGCAAAACACGTAAAGCGTTTATGTGATTGGTTTTATGATCTCGCATCAGCACTTTGTTAAACGCTCGGGCACGTTGTTTGCATTTCTAGGCATCAGTTCATTTCGTTGGCAGGGATGGTTGCGGAAGAAGGCTGGCAGGAGTGCCTCTGGCGGTTGTTCTGGTTTCGGCCGGAATTTGGAGCATCGCCATGATCAGCTTTCGACAGCGGTAAAGGTGCAATGCCCAATGTTTGGCCACCCATCACAACGAGTGCCGTCCCTAAACGGGGACATGATTACGAATCCAAGACGACTGCAAGCAAATAAGCGAGGAGAAAAGGCGATGATTGGAAGTTTGTGGACCCGACTGCGGCCAGCCGCAATGGTGGTCACTCTGGGATTGTGTTTCTTGGCAAGCTCTCCTTTGACAGCAATGTCCCAGGATCCGCCCGCTGAAGCAGCGGCTGCAGCACCTGCAGAGGAAGCTGCCCCGGCCGCAGAAGCTGCGGCCCCAGCAGAGGCTCCTGCTGAAGAAGTGACTTATAGCGTTCCGGACACGACGGAAATTTCCTATTCGATCGACAGCCTGTTCCTGTTCATTTCCGCAGTCCTCGTAATCTTCATGCAGGCCGGTTTTGCTCTGGTGGAGATCGGTCTGAACTCTGCGAAGAATGCGGTCAACATTCTGTTCAAGAATACGATCGACTTCTGCATCGGAGTGCTTCTGTTTTACGTTTGTGGCTATGCCATGATGTATCCAGGAGCGGACTTCGCGGGTAAGTACTTCGGTTATGCTCAGCCAGATTTCTCTGCTGAAGTTTCCGCTGATGACATGAAGGCTGGTTTCTCAAACGCTCCGGGAACTCTTCGTAAGCTGCATCCGCAGGCTGACTTCCTGTTCCAGGCCGCTTTCTGTGCAACCACAGCGACGATCGTCTCTGGAGCTGTTGCGGGACGTCTGAAGTTTTCAGGCTATCTGATCTACACCGTCGTCATCACTGGGTTTTTGTATCCAGTGGTCGGCTTCTGGAAGTGGGGCGGTGGATGGTTGGGAGCGATGGGTTTCCACGACTTCGCTGGTTCTGCAGTGGTCCATGCTTGCGGTGGCTTTGCAGCTCTTGCTGGTGCTTGGATGTTGGGACCACGAATTGGACGCTATTCTGCGGACGGAAAGTCATTGCCGATCCTTGGTCACAATCTCGCCTACGCCTGTCTTGGTGTATTCATTCTTCTCATCGGCTGGTATGGCTTCAATCCTGGAAGTCAGCTTGCATTCGCTGGTGGCGGTAACGTTGCTGCAGTTTGCAAGATTGCTGTAAACACAACGTTAGCTGCCTGTGCAGGTGGCTGCGTGGGAATGTTCGCGAGCTGGATTGTGTTCAAGAAGCCTGACCTGACCATGTGTCTCAACGGTATCCTTGCTGGTCTCGTTGGTATTACTGCTAACTGTGACTGTGTGACAAATAACGAGTCGCTGATCATCGGTGCCATTGCCGGGGTTATCGTGATGGTTGCCATCATGGTTCTTGATAAGTTGAAGATCGACGATCCGGTTGGTGCTTTCCCGGTTCACGGGTGCTGCGGCCTGTGGGCATGCATCGCAACCGGGATCTTCGGTGATGGAAAAGACCTTATGACTCAGGTGATTGGTTCTTTCGCAATCGCCGGTTTCTCTTTGGCAGTTATGACGATTGTTTTCGCCCTTCTGAAGGTTACCAATCTTCTGCGAGTCTCTCGTCAGGAAGAAGTTGAAGGTCTCGATGTGCACGAGCACGGTATGCCTTGCTATGCCGCTGACAGTGCCTACTAGTTGATGTTTTGTTGAGTCAATTCCCGCAGTCACGGCAGGCAGAATTAAAACTTGTTTTTGATGCAGTGGACTATGGACTAAAAAACGAAACGCTCGGATTGGAAACAGTCTCGAGCGTTTCGGCTTTGACATGATTGGGCCTCACTGAGGCTTTACGAGGCCAGACAGTTTTTCCGACTGCTGCCGCAATTGATGCTGACCCACATCAGCGTCAGCACTTTGCTGATTATCATTTTCTGCAGGGTGTTGTTGTTAAGAACTTGTCTGAAATTGTTGCAGTGCAGTTCTCCGTTGCCTGCAGCAGATTCAGGAAAACCTTCCCTAACCACGTAGTTCAGAAAGACCAAGGAGAACAGGCGATGACGATGTTTTTTGCGCGGCCGTTAAGAAGCCAATGGGCTTCTATGCTGACCGCTGCTTTGTTAATGGTTTCTTCAATCAGCCCCGTGTTGGCTCAGGAGCCGGCCGCAGAAACCGCGGCACCTGCAGCTTCTGCAGAAGCTAGTCCGGAAACGCCCGCAGAAACTCCAGAGGCTGCTCCAGCTGTTGCGCCTCACCTTGCAGGTACAATTGACACCGGATCCACAACCTGGCTTTTGGTCAGTGCGGCCTTGGTTTGCTTCATGATGCCCGGACTGGCATTGTTCTATGGCGGTATGGTTCGGGCCAAGAACGTGCTGAATATGTTCATGTGCGTGATGGTTTGTGTCCCGATCATCACGATACAGTGGGTCGCCTGCGGCTATAGCTTCACGTTTGCTGTGCCTTCAGCGATTTCTGTTGATGGTGGCAAGAATGAAGATGGCTCCGATAAGCCTGCAATCAGTTATCTGGGCTGGGACTCGAACCTTGTTTTTCTGAAAGGTTTCTCGGAAGTTGATCCGGCGAGTCCTGACTATTTTGGAAAGATCGTCACCAGTGGTGACACCACCGGCGCGTCTCCAACCGGAGTTCCAGAGTTGCTGTTCGCGATGTTTCAGATGATGTTCGCGATCATCACTCCTGCACTGATCGTCGGGGCGATTGCCGAGCGTGTGAAGTTCAGCGCATGGTGTATCTTTGTTGTGCTGTGGGCGACGCTGGTATACGACCCTGTTGCTCACTGGGTCTGGAATGTCAATGGCTGGTTGTTTCAGAAGGGCGTTCTTGACTTCGCGGGCGGCACGGTTGTCCATGTTCTTGCCGGAGCCTCTGCACTTGCTCTGATCCTGATTCTTCCAAAACGCCATGGGTTCCCAAAGGGACCGTTCCTTCCTCACAGCATTGGCTGGACTCTGATGGGAGCAGGCTTCCTGATGGTTGGTTGGTTTGGATTCAACGCAGGATCTGCCATTGCTGTTGGAAAAGACTTTCTGCCTGTTTCAGGTTCAGTGGCTGTGATGGCATTTGCGACAACAGCGATTGCTGGTGGAGCAGCCACCGGATCCTGGATGATCGCAGAGTGGTTCCATGCTGGTAAGCCAACGGCCATTGGTGTTGCCTCCGGAATGGTTGCTGGTCTGGTTGTGATCACCCCATGTGCGGGTCACGTCAGCCCGGGTAGTGCTCTTGTGATCGGATTGATCGGAGGCATCGTTTGCTTCCTTGGAGTTCAGCTGAAGCAGGTTCTGAAGTACGACGACTCACTGGACGTTGTTGGCGTTCACGGAGTTGGAGGAGCACTCGGGGCTGTCCTCGTAGGCTACTTCACAATCCGGCCTGTGGTTGGTGGTATGGATCAGGTTATGCTGCAGTTGACTGGTATTGTGGCGGCCGGCGTCTACGGGTTCGTATTGACTGCGGTGCTCGGCCTGATTATTCACAAGACAATCGGATTCACAGTGACAGAACAAGCGGAAGAAGAAGGCCTCGACGTGACGGAACACGGTGAAACAGCCTATCGTATGAACTAGACGATTGACTGAATCCAGCCCTGATTTTTCTGAAGCCCGGCTCCCAGTGAGTCGGGCTTTTTTGTTGGCTTCCGGCGAATATTTCAGAGCCAGAAACGAGCCCCGCTGGAACCTTGAAGCGGCCCCTCAATCGGCAAAAGAAGAGCCCGGAAATAGATCTCATGATATCGAAGAACCGACAACTCACCACGGAAAAGGTCAACCGATGATCTCATGAATCGGTTCACCATGATCGATATCGAGTCGTTTTCGACCCGGAATTTCCATCTGCCGTGAATCGAGCCCAAGTTGATTTAGAATCGTGGCGTGAATGTCGGTGACGTAGTGACGATTCTCTGCAGCGTGGAATCCGATTTCATCCGTCGCTCCGTGGACGACTCCGCGCTTCAAGCCACCGCCAGCCATCCAGACAGAGAAGCCGAAGATATGATGATCGCGTCCATCGGATCCCTGTGAACCGGGAGTGCGGCCAAACTCCGTGGCGAAGACAACCAGCGTGTCGTCCAGAAGTCCTCGTTGATCCAGATCTTCCAGCAAGCCGCCGATCGGCTGATCGACCGCCAGTGAATTGTTGGTGTGGTTAGCTTTCAAGCCACCATGAGCATCCCAGGCTCCAGCTCCGCCAGCCCCATGCTGAATCTGAATAAATCGCACACCACGTTCGACCAGTCGTCGAGCCGCAAGCAACTGCATGCCAAAATTTTTGCTGTGAGCGTTGTTGATCCCGTAAAGCTCCTGCGTCTCAGCCGTCTCCTTTGAGAAATCAACGACTTCCGGCACGGACTGTTGCATTCGAAAGGCCAGCTCATATGAAGCCACTCGCGCGGCCAATGCCGGGTCGTGAGGATACTCTTCGCTTCGCAGAGAATTAAGTTGCCCGATCAGATCTCTGCCGATCTTCCGAGCGTTGAGGGAGAATTCTCGCTCAGGCCGACTGAAGTCCAGCGGATTACTCGGATCGATTCGCATTGGAACCGCATCATGAGCAGGACCAAGATAATGGCCGTCGCGCTTGTTCCAATATTCTCGATTCCCAATCGAAATGTACTGCGGCAGATTTTCGTTCAGCGAGCCCAGCCCGTAATGAACCCACGCCCCCAGATTGGGAAAATCGCCATCATTCGAATGACGTCCGGAATGAAACTGCGTTTGAGCCCCGTGGTTGCTGTCGGTCGTCCACATCGAACGCACTATCGACAGTTTATCGACGTGCTTCGCGATGTGAGGAAACCAGTCACTGACTTCGATCCCGCTTTGACCGTGTTTTCTGAATCCCACCTGCAACGGGTACAGCAGGTTTCTTTGATTGCCGTTTCCATCGGGCACAACGAGTCGTTCAATGGCCAGCTTTTTGGGGTCCTGTGCCTCAGCAAACGGCGTCTCGGCAATCGTCTTGCCGCCGTACTTCGTCAACATCGGTTTCGGATCAAAACTCTCCATGTGGCTAAGACCGCCATTCATGAACAACCAGATGACGCTTTTCGCTTTCGGCATCGAATGAGGATACCCGGTTGGCGGAGCCCAGCCACCGTCGCGTGCGTAGCCATCTCTTTGCAACAATGCCCCAAGAGCCAGACTGCCGAAACCCATCGCGGAATTCAGAAGGCAGGAGCGGCGGGAAAACGCAGAGGGGGAGAAGGGGAGAGGGGGAGAGAGGGGGAATTTGTTCATGGGAGGGTCCATTTTTCTGACTGGTGAATCATATGAACTATCATCGCGACAACTTCGTCATAGCTGCTGTAAAGCTGACGCACGCGATCGCGATCTGCATATTCACATTCGACTGCGAACTGAAGCCAAACTTGACTCTCTGCGGCTTCGGCCTCGCTGTCACTAAGTTTACTGATGAACGCTGCTTCATAACGACGTTTTCTCCACGCTTCGGCCATGTTCGCACAGACAGATCGTGATGATCGGCGAATTTGATCAACCAGGGAGTATCGTTCTTCTGACGGAAATGACTTCGTTAACGCGAAAACCTCCATCGCCAACGAAAACGCCTTCTTGTAGACATCCAGCTCCGTGTGTCGAACAATCTTCATTCCCACTCTCCTCTTCTCCCACTCTGCCCTATCTCAGCGTCACAAAGTCATTGTGGTTGATCAACGCCCAGATCAGATTCGTGCGAGCGGCTTCAGGTGAGCTGCCATCCGCCAATTCTCGCCACGATTTCATCGCGGCCATGCTGGCGGCAACTTCGGCGTCGCTGGGGTTAATCCCTGTTACCACTCGAAACGCCTTTTGAACAAAGTCGGCGTCGTCAGCAGCGCCTTCAGACAATCTCAGAGCAATCTGCTTTGACGAATCGAGGGCCAACTGACTATTGCTTAACGCAAGAGCCTGTTGAGGAACGATACTCTGCTCTCGCCGATAACAATCTTTGACAAGAGCTTCATCGAATGTTGTCAGGAATAAATTTCGTTCATTGTTCGAGTGAAAGAAATAGAGACTGCGCCGAGCCGATGTGGTCTGTTGATCTGCAGGAACGGATGGTCCGCCGATTGTAGAATCCAGAGTTCCTGCCATCGAAAGCAACGAATCTCGCACCAACTGCGATTCCATCCGGATCGGGACTCGTCGCCACCAGTAGCGATTCTCCGGATCGCTCACTAGATTGGGAGAAGAGGAGAGCGGGGGATCGGGCGATAAATCTGCCTCCGCTGCATTTGTCTCCCCATCTCCGTGTCTCCCCAACTCCCCCTCTGCAATTCCTCGCATTCTCACAGAGGAACTCATGCGATACACAGCCGATTCCACAATCAACCGATGCAGGTGCTTCATACTCCAGCCACTGTCGATCAGCTCAGCAGCCAGCCAGTCGAGTAGCTCCTGATTCACTGGCGGGGTTCCTTTGCGGCCAAAATCGAAGACCGTGGGAACCAACGGCTGTCCCATATGTCGAGTCCAGATATGGTTGACGGCCACGCGAGCCGTTAGGGGATTGCGGCGATCAGTCAGCCAATTCGCCAATGCCGTTCTTCGGCCCGTGCTGGTTGATAAGAACTTGACCTCGGGATCATCCTTCCCTGAATTGAAGAACCGCGTTGGCGTCCAGGCCGCGCCAGTCATTCGCGTAAACGTCTCCTCAGGTTTAATCTCAGCCTGCAACGCCGCCAGTGACTTCTCATGAGCCGTCCGAGCATCCTCGACCGTCTTTTCAGCCGCTGCTTTTTTGTCACCGGCGGCAGAGAGCAGGGCCTTCTCAGCCACGGCGAGAGCATGCGCATGCTTTTCCGCCTGAACCCGGCGTTCTGCTATGATTGCGGCAGCGGATTTCTCCAGCCGTGATGCATCTGCTGGATCCCATTCTGCTCGCTGAGCATCCGCGCGTTTCTGGGTACTTTCGAGCTCCGCCACGGCAACCACCAAAGCCGCTTCAGCAACTTTCAAATCGGCTCGAGCACTTCCAGCGGCAGCCTGGGCCATCTTGAGCGTCTGAGGATTGTTCAGAGGATCAGAGCCCGGCATTCGCAGCGGAAGTTTTGGATCCAGAGGGCTGATTGTGAACTCATGAAAAGCACAGAGTGCATCAAACGTGATCAGTTGCAACGCGCCATCGTTGCGGGCCAAAGGTGATTCCCATGCGATCACCGGCTCGTCGTCCAGAGTGGCGTTGACGAGGGTACCTCGCACTTGAACTCGAAGTGTATATGTTCGATTCAGCTCAATTGGCATGGCTCGAACAGCTTCGCCACCGGGATACATCCATTGACCACCTCGATGCCATGCGGCCTGCACCTTCGAGCCGCCTGCAACGGCACTGACATAAACATTTTGCTCAGTGTCAGTCGCTGCGGCTGGTTGCGTTGGATCGGCCTGAGTTGCATCGAACGTGATGCCAACGCTCCGCCACTGACTGCCTCCCAGGATGGTGAATCTCACGAAAGCATCGAAATCGCGAGGCGGCTTTTCGAGTAGTCTCAGGGCCGCTCGAGTCGGGCCATCCATCTTTTGTTCAAGTTTTCCGGGAGAATGCGTCCAGTTTCCACCAAGCTGCTTCCATCGAGCCGCGTCCAATGTTTCGAAGTTCTCTGTCAGCAGAGCACGCGGCTTGTCACGTTCGGCGAGCTTGCTCTCTTCGTCCTTCTTCTTCAACTCGGATTCTCTTGATTCCGCTGCCTGCAGTTTCTGCTGAGCATTGTGCACTTCGACTTTGGCAGCCTCAGACCGTTGCTGTGCCTTTGATAGGTACGCTTCAAAAACCCACGGGCGACGTTCCGGCTCTCGGGCTTCTTCCGGAAGCGTCACGGGGGAGATCGTGAGATCTGCAAAACTCAATACCTGTGGAACACCCGGCCGGATGGCTCGGGATTTGTCCGGGTTTCTTTCATCGCCTCGAACATACATGTAAGTGGGTTCGTCGGGGAGACCATCAAAGATTCGAGGAATTCCATCTCGAGTCAGATCAGGTTCACCTGGCACAACATCCAGTCGCACATGATACGGTTCAAAGAACGCTCGCAGCCGATAATAGTCTTCCTGCGCAATCGGATCGTACTTATGGTCGTGGCAACGTGCGCAGTTCATCGTCAGGCCGAGAAAACCTTTGCTCACATGTTCAACCGTTTCTTCCATCCACTGTGGTCTGTTGAAGAGCCAGTAGTTTCGCGCGAGATATCCAGTGGCCCGGAGTTTCCCGAGATCATCCGGATGCATTTCATCGGCCGCCAGCATCAGGCGAATCATCTCATCGTAGGGCGTATCCGCGTTTAAGGATTCGACGATCCAGTCGCGCCAGTGCCAGATATGCTTCTGACTGTTACGCAACTGATCTCCAAGTCCCCACCAATCGCTGTAACGCCAGATGTCCATCCAGTGTCGGGCCCAGCGTTCGCCGTGACGAGGATCATCGAGCAGTCGCTTCACGGTCTGCTCATACCAGAGTGGTGAAGGATCCGCTTCACAGGCTGCAATCTCATCGGCCGTCGGAGGAGTACCGATCAGATCCAAATGCAGACGTCGCAGTTGAATAATTCGCGGTGCTTCAGGTTGAGGTGTGATGCCATGTTTCCGCTGCTGTTGCTCCAGAAATGCATCGATCGGAGTACGGCACCAGCCAGAAGAATCAACCGGTACCGAGGGCCGAACGATTGGCTGAAACGCCCAGTGTTGCGAAGGATCAGCTTCCGGCTGTTCATCTATCGGCGATTTTGCTCCAGCCGCAATCCAGCGGCGAATCAGTTCAATTTGTTCGGCGGTGAGAGGCTCTCCTTCCTCCGACGGTGGCATTCTTTCTTCTGCATTTGCAGCCGCGACACGCTTCAGGAGAATGCTGCTTTCCGCCCTTTCTCCGGCCACTACTGCCGTTCCGGACTCACCGCCTTTGATGGCCAGTGCGGCCGTATCCAGACGCAGTCCGGCCTCTTGCTTGAGGGCACCATGACAGGCATGGCAACGCTGCTGCAGAATCGGTTTGATCTGCGTGAGATAATCGACGGGCTCGTCCGCAGCCATCGCGTCAGAGATGCAGAGCAGGGCAGCCAGCCAGATGAAAACTGACACACGTCCCGTGACGCGAAAGACTTGAGCATTGCAGTTCCACGGCCGCATAGAAGACGAAGCTTGATGCATGACGATTCATCATTCGTTGAAAGATGTGGAACGCAGTTCCGAATTTCTGAACAAGACTTACGGCACAAGCTTACCGTCAATCCGAAGGCCATTGAAGCCTCCGTAGATTCCCGTCCCCCATCGAACCGGCTTGAACTGTGGCTGCTGTTCAAGCTTTTTGGCTAATGCACCGGAAATTGTCGTCGATCCGATCCGTTTTCCGTCTTGTGAAATCGTCATTTCACGTCCAGACACGGTGAACTCAAAGACGGTTGTGCCCGACGTCCACGCAGTCTTCGCGCCCAGATGACCGGGGATCTTCATACGATACACGGAACCGTACGATTTCCATTTGTCGTCCGCCAGAAATGGAAATGTGTCAGCACTCCATTCACACGGATACTTGGCCGACGTGGAAACAAATAGACTGTCACCACTGGTCACAAGACTTGTAATGCGCTGCCCCCAGAGATTGCTGATGTCCTGCCCGCGATTCTCCACATCGTAGGGATGCACGATCTCCTTCGACAACTCCGGATGAGAGAACATCCGCTGCTGAAAACGCCATTGCTCATGATCCGGGTTGTAACGCCAGACTTCGCCCCACGGCCAGACTCCCACGAACATCTCACCACCGCAAATGGCCGTGGTCTGAGCCTCGCGTGAGCTGCTGGTGACACCTTCCAGCAATAGCGGCCAGTCAGCGCGATCAGTGATGGTGGCTCCGTTGTATTCAAACAATCGCCCTGTTGGGTACTGTCCCATCAGCAACCGATCATTCAGCGCCACCGTGGAGTACAACTGATAGCTGACATTGATGTTGGGCTCCAGCAGCATGCGCCACTTGCCGTTTTCCAGAACATAGAAGCCGCCGATGTTGGAGCCTGTCACGATCTGTTTCCCAAACTGGCCCCAGGCAAACGTCGTCTCGCCAACAACCGGCAAGGTCAGAACGATGGCTTTTGAAAGATCGACTTCGGATTGCTCAGAAGTCCACGGGCAGGCATAAAGCTTGCTGAAGCCATCGTCGTCACTCACAAATGATCGATAGGCCCCATCGCGCCGATCGACGTGATAGAAACACAAATACCCATCAGCGTAAAAGAACAACTGATAACTGCCGCTGGCGGGCTTCTCCAGAATTGTGCCGCCATCATATTGAACGGTGCTGTCGCCAAATGTCAGCAGGCCCGAACCGACTCGCATGGTTTCTTCGGTTCCGCCCACTTCCGGAGCAGCCTGCCACTGTTTCGTGGCCGGGTCCCATGCTCTGACGCCGCCATAGGTCGAATACACGACATCATCGCGAGTGTAGAGATAGGTTCCACAGAGATCATTCGGACGCGGCAGCAATTCCACATCAACGTTCTGATCGCTCTGTGTGGAACGAACATAGAACTGAATCGCATGCCGATCGGCTCGATAGCGAGTATTATAGCCGTTCTGAAAGCCGGCTCCGATGGTGATGGAAGCGTCTTCGCTCTGTACTTCGAACAGGGATCCGAAGTTCTGGCCAATATCTGCTCCTCGGTCGACGGTGACCTGAAACGTTGTGGAGTTATCAGGTTGCTGAAACACCACCGCAGCGTGTTTCGCGATTAATGTTTCTCCGCCACTCTGAATGTATTCCGGCGTGCCATCGTCATTCAGATCGAGCAGACGTTCTTCGATGGAAATCGGAGGCAAGACTAAGCCGGTATGCTGCAGTGCGATGCGATCCTTGGCGGGGCGATAGACATAGCTGCGGAAGTTGTCGCCGGCCTGAGTTCCCACCACGACGACTCGTTCTTTTTGCCCGGGCAGCACGATCGACTGCAACTGACCGTGCAGGTTTTTGTAATCCGGGTGAGTATGGCCGATGGTCTCCAGTCTTTGCAGCGGAGACAGGATCGGCGCGTGATCGTCCGTCTCGCCTTCGTTTCGGACGAAATAAACTCCGCTGCCAGGATTTGGATCATTGGCTCCGTAAGTCGCCCCGGCCAGCACAAGATCCAGCCGCCCATCGTGATCCAGATCCAGTGGGGCAGCCACAGCACGATGATGAATGCGAATGATCTCTCCGCGTGTGTCCTTCAACGGCCCGAAGGATCGGAATTCGAAACGGTCATTCTCTCCCAGAGGCTTCTCCAGCCTTAGCAGATACAACCATCCCTTGTCGGTGCCGACAATTAAATGCTGCTGACCACTTCCATCGTAATCCCATAACGCCGCTCGATGAAAACCCCATCGAGTCATATGCTGGATGTCCGTGTCACCGTCGACCTTGAAAATCCCGTTCTGATCCAACAATGGAAATCGTGACGACGACAATTTCGGCTGTCCGTCAGTAATTGTTAACTCGCGGAACGTCCAGTGCGAATCGTTCTCCAGCAGAAACCGACGGCCTTGAGAATCAGTCAGAATCTCAGTGAAGTTGTAGCCCCGAGTGGGAACGTCCGTGCCGCTGATCCAGCGTTCAAAACGAAAACTCGGAACTGGTCCAGGTTGCTTCAGATTTCGACAGACAGCCAGGTCACAACCGCGTGAGATCAGCAAGTTCGGCCACGGTCCGTCACCATGCACGGCCAGCACCGCATGATAGTTGTAGGCGTCGTAACCATCGTCCGGCAGATCGGCAATGATCAGTTCTCCGAGATCACGAAACACGGGCTCGTTCCCGGACCCGTTCGCGGCTCGCTGCAGGTAACGAATCTGGTTTCCGTCCATGCCGCTCAGCACTATCAGGTCATCTGAGTTTGTCTCTGCGTTGTGGTACATCACTGGTCGAGAAGCACCACCCGGATAGCGAATGCCGTTCTCCGTGCCTTCGCCGATCAGCAGTGTCTGACCATTCTCATCCTTCAATAGGTGTTGCGGTCTGGCGTACTCAACGCCATCTCGCTTCTTATAAGCTGCCCCTGCGAACACAGGCAGCCCCTGGTCAGTGTCAACATGCGGCAGATGCCAAAGCACTCCGCCCCAGTCGCCGATGATCAGATCGGCACGCGTTGAATTCTTCGGGCGATAAACCGTGGGATACGTGTAATTGAAGTTCTGCGGCCAGATCGATTCCGGATGTTCGGCCAGTCGATACTTTGGATTGACGAACGGGATATTGAACGGCAATCCTTCTTTTGTCCGTAGCGGTTTCGCAGCGACCTCCAACGTGATGTTGGGAAACTCGCCCACACGTTTCAGGCAGGAGATGTTTCCCTGACGATCCGTCCCGATGGCTTCTTCTCGT
Organism: Planctomycetaceae bacterium; assembly: GCA_044378235.1. GTDB lineage: Bacteria > Planctomycetota > Planctomycetia > Planctomycetales > Planctomycetaceae > SXXK01. Next base: position 18,420 of record JBILXT010000006.1, on the reverse strand, counting down.
CCATCACCGTCCCAATCAACGGGCTCAACCATCAGCACAACATGCCCAAGTTGGTCGCACAACCGAATCGGTTCGCCAATGGTTTGCAGGTCCTTCGAGGGATAAAGATAAACACCATCCCACAACCGAGCAATCAGCAGGTCCTGCGCATCCGGCGCTGACCATGAGACAACATCCGCACTGACGATGGTTCCGAACGACAGACGGCCTGAGTCGGTTCGCAATTCCGTCAACGGACCGAATTCCACATTCGACTGCGCGTGGCAGACAGCGAGATCACCGAGGCATGCCACGATGGCAAGCAATCTCAACAAACGATTCAAAGAGTTCATGGATGGCTCGCGAGTGGAAAAAGAGACTTACCTTTTTCGAAGATCCAATCTGCAGTCTGAATCAGGCGGCACGGGTTCTCCGATTTTCTCAACAGGGTGGTTGAATACATACTGCCAGACCGCTTCATGCAGGAATTTACCTGACGCATCTTTTACCGCAGCACCGCCGGGAACGACGGAACTGTGAGCCCGCTTCTCGTCATTCCTGACATCCGCGTTCGTGATCAGACGCCTCGAATTCCCGAACGGGGTCGGCACCTGATCGACATTGATAATCGGGCCGAACTTTGACAGCCCCAGCAGTTGCCAGCTTCGGCAATAGTGATCACCGCTCCAGCCACCATCGAGCACATGACTGAAGCCAAAGAATCGATTTGCCTCGGTCGCTGATGGCAGACTCTGCCAGCTTTCATACTGATCACGCGGTCCGCAGAACATCACAACTCGGTCAACTTTCTGATGTTTTGCAAAGCGAGCAGCCGTCGTCGAACCATGCGAACTCCCGGCCATGATCACTCGATCCCAACGCAGCCCATCGTTGGTGCTGTTGATGAAGTATCGCCATTGTCCCTGCGGATTCTCTTTATCGAGCCACTTCACGAACTGAAAGGCTCGCTCCATCATCCCATCGGGCTTCGGGATGGAGACAACGTCACTAAAGTCTTCTCCGGTGGCCGCTTCAAGTCGGATCTTCCCAAGAAAATACTCATCCTCCGGCGCGGGCTCTTTACCGAATTTTCCAAACCAGCCATTGGCATAATGCACCTGAATGGCATGCAACCCGTATCCGGAAACTCTTTCGAACAATGGCGGACTGTGTCCCATGAGCCAGATCACCAGTTTGCCCTGAGGAGCCACGCGAGTATCTACAACAGCATTTTGGAGATCCTGCGGCTTACCATCTTTCTCGAAGACAAATTCAATCTCCGGATGCGGCTTCGTGCGAGGATCAATCTGACTCGCCCGAGCTTTCAGCTCATACTTCTGTGGCGTCTTGTCTTTAAACTTCAGCTCCGGTTCCGCACCATCAGTCACCGTCGCAAGCGTTGCGAGAATCAAACAAGAGAACACACAGGAGTGACGATGGTAATGCATGTTCAGCGATCTCCGGATTTCGATCTATTCGTTTAGCCTCGCATTGCAACAAAGCCCAGTCACAACATCAAGCGACGTCTGCTGGTCTGTTAAACTGGCTCCGAAGCCTTGCATCGTGATGCGATCGAAGCAATTTATGCTTGAAGCGTGGAAAGGTATGCCGATTTTTTGGTGTCCCGTTGTCTGCGGAAATCCGGCTGGTTGAACAAAGAAGCTGATACTCGGGCCGCTTTGACGTCTCAGAAAGATGCCGACAAATGCAGGGCAGGCGCCACTCGGGTCGTGGCTGCGTCGTGCAGTCCTTTCCGGGATGCAGAACCGGAGTACGCGTCGGGCTATCGGGCGGGATCAATCACGATCTCTGCCCGCTTCCCTCTGTGAAGTGGCCACGACTATCCCAGGACTTGCTCAATCTTTGCGGATAACTCTCTCACAGTGAACGGCTTGGAAATCAGATCGGCAACGCCCGCTCGAGCCGCCCCGGCTCGCAGTTGATCGTCGACATATCCCGATGTCACGGCGACTGGAAGGTCGGGACAGAGATCTCGCACGGCGGCAGCAATCTCGAGGCCCTGCATGACGGGCATGTTGTAGTCTGTGATGACAATGTGAAACGCGGTCGGATCGTTGCGAACCGCATCAAGTGCCGCGAGCGGATTATCGTACGCACTGACGGTGTACCCCATGCGTTTCAGCATCAGCGTCGAGATCTTCAGAACAGACGCGTCATCGTCGATCAACAAGACATGCCGACTCTCTTTGGGCATGGGTCTGTCAACTTCGGCTACAGTACCTGCGGCTACAGCATCAGTGGTCAGGGCGTGCTGGACTGGTTCATTCTCAAGCGGCCGGTCAGGAGTATCGCCCACGACTTCCGGGAAGTCGATGCTGAACTTCGTACCCTTACCCGGCTCGCTGTCTACGTGGATAGAAACGCCGTGCGATTTTACGATCCCCTGAACGACAGACAAACCGAGCCCTGTTCCTTCACCGAGGGGCTTTGTCGTAAAGAATGGTTCGAAGATTCGTTCCAGAATCTCCGGAGCGATTCCGGGGCCGTCGTCACTAACGGAGAGCCGGACAACTCGGGAGGTATGATCAAATGGACCTGCAAGCAGCGGACAAATTGCCAGTTCAGGGGCATTTGCGTTAATCAGTTCGACACCGATATCGATCGTACCCGATTGACTGCCAATCGCCTGCGCGGCGTTCGTGACGAGGTTGATGATGACCTGCTCAATCTGTGTCCTGTCAGCCAATATCCACGACGGTTCCGCTGCACAGTGAACCATGAATGAAAATCTGACTGGCAATGTAGATTTCAGCATCGCCATCGCATCATGAACAACGGCTGCAAGGGGGATACGTCGCAGCTCGGTCGGTTGCTGTCGGCTGTAAGAAAGAATCTGCTGCACGAGATTTCGGGCACGGGTTCCGGACCGATAGATTTCCCCGAGGTACTGCGCGAGTAACTCATTTCCCGGGATTTCCTTCTGAGCCAGTTCTGTATTTCCAAGGATCGCGGCGAGGGCGTTGTTGAAGTCATGTGCGATGCCACTGGCGAGCGTTCCAATGGCTTCCATTTTCTGCGATTCACGCAGTTGAGATTCCAGCGATTCTTTGGCCGCGTCCGCCTCCACGCGTTTCGTGACGTCGGTGATAAATCCATGCCACAGAACGGAACCATCCGGCTCCCGTTCAGGTGTTGAGCTACCAGCCAGCCATTTTTCCTTGCCGTCGATCAGGATGCGGAATTCGTGAGACCACGGTGTCAAATTGCGTGCAGAGGCCTGAATCGATTCCTTGATTCCCGCAAGATCGTCAGGGTTTGCCTTAGCGATGATACCGGTGGCATCCTCCCGAACATCTTCCGGAGCAACTCCAAACAGCGTCTTCAAACCCACGCTGCTGTACGGCATGGAAACGCTGCCATCAGGGCGAAGTCGAAACTGATAGACAGCCCCTGGTATTCGGCTGGTGACCTTCTGCAGAATCTGCAGGGCCTCATTTCTGGCTTCTTCCGCATGCTTCCGTTCTGTAATGTCTCTCGCAAAAACGAAAAATCCGATCACGTTTTGATCTGCATCAAGGTCAGGTACATAGTTCACGAGAAAATGGCAGGCCTTGTCATTCGAAGGCCAATAGTCGCTTTCAAATGCGACCTTCTCACCCGCCAGTGCCCGGCGAGTAAACGGCTCCACCTGCTGAAAGAGATCATTCCCCAAAACTTCGGGCATCGCGTGTCCTATCACCTGCCCGTTGGATCTTCCAAAGAAGTGTTGATAGCGATCGTTGGCGAACCGATAAAAAAGATTTCTGTCGATTCGAGCGACCGGCCCTGGGGCATGGTTGGCCACCAGCACAAGTTCGCGGCGGCTTTCTTCCAGAGCCAGCTCGGCTATTTTCCGATCCGTCACATCCTGATGAATGACGATTACACCCGGCCGAAGCCCCTGCATTCGAGTCACGTGCACATAGAACCAGCAAGTTTGATCCGGCGAATGAAACGGATACTCCATCAAAAATTCTAACTGGCGTCCTTCCAGGACCGCTAGTATTCCTGCCAACAGCTGAGCTGAATTGGTATGGCCACATTCCCTGCCAGGCAGATTGCACATCTGCAGATAGTTGACCCCAATCGGATTTGCCAACTTAGCCGAGCCACCGTTGTCTCTGGAATGCCGTCGCCACGCCTCGTTGACCGCAATGATCACTCCATTCTCGTCAAGAACGGCGATATGCTTTGACAGGGAGTCAAATATCGCAACATGAAATTCTTCATGTGTTCGCAGTGTGGATTCGGCTGCCTTGATCGCAGTAATGTCCGTCACCACAATCCGCTGCAGCAACGCGTCGTCTGCGTCCTGAGCAATGTTGGAGTCGAGCTGAACCCAAGTCGTGGTTCCGTCCTTGTAACGCAATCGCAATTCACAGGATTCGGTTTTGCCAGAAATCAACAACTGGTGACGATGAAAGTAAAAAACATCCTGATCTTCTGGCAAAATGAATTGACTAAATCGCGTCATTGCGATTGAACTGCGAGTGACTCCGAGCAGATTGCAGCCTGTCAGATTGGATTCCAGAATCAAACCATGGACGTTCAGCGTGCAATACCCGACCGGGGCGAGATCATAGAGATCGAAATACCTTGAACGGGACAGATCCAACTCGGCCTGTTTTTGCCGGAGTTCTTCGTTTTGCAGTTCCAGTTCGATCTGATGAACTCGCAGTTCATGAATCAGGGTCTGCATCAGCTCCGGATTCATGATCTCGGCGGTTCTGGCAATCACCTGAGATTCGTGGCTAACTTTTTGTTCCGCGTCCTGTCGCAGGGTTTGTGTGTCGAGAACACGTATTGGACGGTTCATTGCGGATGACTCCAATGAAATGAAAACACGAGCAGAAACTCAGCCGAGGTATTTCCGACGTTGAGAGTCGATAGGTGTTAGTGCAGATCAATACGAATCGAATCAGCCGCGGGGCCGCAGTAGATCGTCGATTTAGAAGTGTCGCATTTCGCTCCGCGAAAGTTGCGTGGCTTTCGCAGAGCGAAAGACGACACTACGCATACCGCCCGCTGGGGCGACTGTACCGTTTACACCCCCGTTTCCGCAATGGACCTAATCAATCGCTCGATCGTTGAGATCGCGTAGATTTGCCCTGATTCATTGACCAGAGTCGAAACCGTGACCCAGACATCAAGACTTCTGCCATCCTTCGTCATGCGTTTTGTCCGCAGTGGCTGCGGTGTTTCTTCTCGATTATGAGTGAAAACACTCGCTAAGAATTCTTTTCGCAACAGCTCAGGAACACACTCCCGAACGTTCAGCGACAATGCTTCGGCCTCACTCCAACCATACAGCCGAACAGCAGACGGATTCCAGGCGATAATGCGGCCATCCAGATCATGCACCGTGATGGCGTCACTGGAATCTCGCACAACAACCGCCAGACGAAGCTGACTGTTCGCCTTGGCGAGTGCTTCTTCAACGCGTTTCGGTTCGGTAATGTCGACAAACGTAATGACGACACCTTCGATCACATTTTCCAAAGTTCGATAAGGTCGAATCCGCATCATGAACCAGGAACCGGACGTCGTCTGCACCTGCCGTTCGCGAGATTCCAGAGAGTCAAGCACTGCCTGAGCATCGACCAGCAGACTATCGTAACCCACCAGATTCGAAACGATGTGACCGACCGGTCGCCCCACATCACCGGGAATCAGATTGATCAACTGAGCCATCGTAGGCGTAAATCGAAGAATTCTACACTGCGGATCGACAAAGATCGTTGCGATGCCCGTACCGGATAACAAGTTGTTCATATCGTTGTTGGCACGAGACAGATCCAGCACCTTCGCCTGCAGCTCCGCATTGACTGTCGACATCTCTTCATTGATCGACTGCATTTCCTCACGCGAGGTTTCCAGTTCTTCGTTCGTTGACTGAAGCTCTTCATTGACGGACTGCATCTCTTCGTTGGACGACTTCAATTCTTCATTCGAACTCTCCAATTCTTCCTGAGTACACTGCAGATACTCATCGCGAGCATGGAGTTCCTTTCTCAAAGCCGCTATGACTGCTTCGGCTTCCGAAGACGCCGCCGGGGCTTTGGCCGCTTCGCCAGAGAAAGCCGCTGGGGACAGAGCAGTCGATGGCTCCGCCGCCTGTTGCAGAATGATCAGGTACATCGACACGTCCGCAGGATCAATAGCCTCAGTGGGCGTCGAAGAAATGACGGGGCAGACACTGAGCTCCACTTGAGTAAAATGGCCGTTGGTTTTGACAGATAATCCCGGGGCGTGCACGATCTCCGCAGTCGCCACGACCCGTTGCAATGATACGGCAAGGTCATGCCTCAGTCCTTCGCGAGCCATCCTCAGAATGTTATTGATGCCTGCTTCACCCGAACTGGGCTCCAGATACAGGCCTGTGCGACCATGCAGATAAAGAATGTCGCCATTCGCTTTCACCAACGCGGCCGAGACACCAAGATGGTGCAGCAAAGTTTGTTCAACAAGTTCACGAAGAGGACGTTTCACAGGGCCGGCCACCTTTCCGGAGATCTTTGGCATAGTCGTATCAATTGCGTGCAGAGGTGCCAGAGCTCGTCCGCGGAACGAGTTCAGCAGCTTAGCTTCACCAGCTCGTCGCTGATAGAGCTTGGCTTTTCGATCAAGTGTCGAGAATAAATCGTTGAAGTCACTGATTCCCTCCGATGTACCCAGAAACAGAAAACCGTTCGGTCTGAGTGCAAAGTGGAACAGAGGAATCAGCTTCTTCTGCAGTTCGGCCCCCAGATAGATCAAAACATTGCGGCAACTGATCAAGTCAAGCTTCGAAAACGGTGGATCTTTGTTGACGTCATGCTCTGCGAACACCACCATCTCTCGAATGTTTTTCTGCACGCGATAGCCGCTGCCATCTGGTTCCGCGAAGAAAAATCGCGACAGCCGCTCCGGAGTTATGTTCGACGCAATGTTGATGGGAAACACTCCGCCCCGCGCTTTTGCGATCGCTCGACCATCGATGTCAGTGGCAAAGATCTGAACCGTGATATTCCGGCTGCTTAGATCCAGCTGTTCGCGCAGCAGAATCGCGATCGAATAAGCCTCTTCGCCTGTCGAACATCCGCAGATCCAGATTCGAATGACGTCATTTGTTGAAAAATCAGTCAGTGACCTGGCAGCAATGAGCTTAGGAATCACGTCAGCTTCAAGAGCCTGAAATGCTTCGGGATCACGAAAGAAATTTGTCACCCCGATCAGCAGATCTTGAAACAGTGCTTCTATCTCTACTGGCGATTGCTGCAGATAATTCACATAGTTTTCAATGGTCTCAATCTGACGCACTGCCATCCGACGTTCGATGCGGCGAAAGACGGTGCTTGGCTTGTACTGAGAAAAGTCGTGCGAGGTCTGAGATCTCAACAACCCGAAGATCTTCCTCAAGGAACCGTCGACTGCTGGTTCAGGACCTGCAACAGGTCGCGGCAGCTTTCCAAACAGTTGTGAGGTGTAGGTCAAGAGTTGAGCGACCATTTCTTCCGGCGGCAGCTCATAATCAACCAGCCCCGTCGCAATGGCACTGCGTGGCATGCTGTCGAACTCGGCGGTCTCCGTCTTTTGAGCGATGATCATTCCGCCTTCGCTCTTGATGGCTCGAATGCCAAGCGTACCGTCGCTGCCGGACCCGGACAACACCACGCCAATGGCTCGCTGATGCTGGTCCTGAGCCAGCGAACGAAAGAAGAAATCGATCGGCAGTTGATGTCCTCGCGGCTCGGTCGGTTCCAGCAATTGCAGAATTCCGTTGAGCAGAGCCAAATCATGCCTGGGCGGAATCACGTAGACATAATTCGGCTGAACTGCCATCCCGTCTTCGACTTCAACCACGGTGAGCGAAGTCGAGCGTCCCAGAATCTCCGCAAGAATACTCTTATGAGTAGGAGCCAGATGCTGAACCAGTACGAAGGCCATTCCCGGATCAACACCCTCGGGAATTCCAGACAGGAATTTCTCAAACGCAGCCAATCCACCTGCCGACGCACCAACGCCGACGATCGGAAAGGATGGCATGGATGATGGTGCTTGTGAAGATTCGACGACGGGCAACATGAACAGGTCCTGCGCCAGGAGCACTTGGCAATGACGATTCGAAAGGCTGAGGCATCTTAGTTGGCAGCGTGTTGAAAGAGAGTCTGGAACACTCCGGCGTCTGATAATTCGCAACGTTTTTTTGCCGCCCGAATGCTTCGTAAGCGGCAACCCAGTGGGTTCTGGCGAGACTGGCTGTTGCGATGGGAAGCCGACAACAGTCGGCTCGGCCCCCGCCCGACCCTGCGTCGGCGGAACCTGGGTTTGGAAGCTACCATAACGATGGAAGACTGCGTGATTATGAGGGACTTCCTGAAAGGACGTGGGTAATGATGAGCCCGGCAGGCAGGACCTACTGGACTGCGTACACTTGAATTCGCGGTCTGCGGTTCCCATAGTCATCGAGAACTGGTCGGCGATTCGAGCTGGAATGAATACACATCCAGAAAGTCGACCTCGCACAAAGGAATCACCATGCCGCAGCGAAACGTCTCTGTACTTGCGAGATTGATGGTTCTCTGCCTGATGCTCTTTGCGACGCCATTAGCTCATGCTGATGATATTGCGACGCCGTGGGAGCAGTCGTATGACGGCACCAACGCAACTGGCTCGCACGTGCTGGGGTTGTGGAAGTTTGATTCCGAAGACGGCGTTGATTCCTCGGGAAAGAATCCCAAAGGAGAAATCCGCAATGGACGATTGGCTTCCGACGGGAAATACGGCGGTGCTTTGGAGTCGTTTGCGGGATATCCGGAAGCCGATCAGTCTCACGGCTTCGTTGTCGCTAATTCGCCACGTCTCTCACCTGGCGGAGCGTTCACTGTCGAACTGTGGATCAAGCCCAAACCCGAATTCGCGCAGCGCGACTGGTCGGTGTTGATCGATAAGAAGTACGCCGGTCATGATGACTATCAGCTCTCAATTGGTGCGACCGATGGCAAGCAACAGCGGCAACTGACTTTGTCCCTTGGCTTTTCTTCTGAGTCACAGAACTTCCTCTCCGAACCCGCCGCGTTCGTGATCGATGAATGGGTTCACGTAGCCGCCACTTACGATGGCAAAGGCAAGGTCCGTTTCTTTCGCAATGGGGAATCACTGGGTGGTGCCGATGCTCCTGGGCGAGGCGCGATCTCGGCGGGTTCCATGGCTCTTTCAATCGGCGATCGACTGGGCAGCAGTTTTCCAGGCTTTCCGGGTTACATCGATGAAGTCCGACTGACCAGCGGCGTTCGTGAATTCGGACAGGTACGCATTCAGTCTGAGTGGCCTCGAAAGGCTTTCGTGAGATTTGAGCCCTCTCCCAAGTGGACCGCATCGATTCGTAATCTGAGTCCCAAACCCATCACCGGAGCGACGTTGCAGGCCATCATTGAAGGACACGCCGTTCAACAGGCTGCGTTGCCGGAGATTGCTCCTGGCTCTGTGCACATTTCAGAATTCACGTTCGATACGGCTCTTCGCCCCGACACATATCCCGTGATGCTGAACGTGACGGTTCCTGGTGAGCCGTCACGACAGTTCACAGAGACCACGACAATTCATCTCGTGCCACGTCAGTTGCCGCACAGAATGCCAGTCGTGATGTGGGGCATCGGCGGCGTAACGGATGTCGTGACTGAACTGCCGCGACTGAAGCAGATCGGCTTTACTCATTGCCTTGGCGGGGAAGTGGATTACAAAGCGGCGACCTCATCAGACGTTCCGGTTTCGATGTTAAGTCCGGAACGAGTTCCCGCAGCGATCGAAATGCTGGATACCGCGTTGGTCAATGATTTTCGAGTTCTTGCGGCAACGTCGCCCTCGTACTTCGCCGGTTATCTGCAAGAGCACTTGCAAGTCGATCGAGAAGGCAAGACGTACAAGCGAGAAGCCCTGACTCCGAACGTTCCCAAAGTGCTGAAAGCGTTCGAAATGGCTGGCGCGTCGATCGCGAAGACTTATGCGGATCATCCGGCGTTCGAAGGAGTGCTGGCGAACTCAGAAATCCGCGATGAGAGTGAGGTGTCGTTCTCAGAATCTGATCTCGCGGCTTATCGTCAGGCGTTTGGTACAACGGCCGAGTTTCCGGAATGGGTGACATCGAAGTATCCTCCAAGTTATACAACTCTAAAGGATTTTCCCTCCGATCGAGTCATCCCGGAGGATCATCCGCAACTGCAGTTCTATCGCTGGTGGTGGTCGATCGGTGATGGCTGGAATGCCGCTCATTCGGCTGTGCATCGAGGCATGCATGCACAGTCGCAGCGAAAAGACTTGTGGTCGTTTAATGATCCGGTTGTGCGTTGTCCGCCTTTGTGGGGCAGCGGTGGCGAAGTGGATGTTCTGTCACAATGGACTTACACCGATCCGGATCCTTTGCGAATGTCGTTGCCGGTTGATGAACTGTTCGCCATGGCGGGAGGACGTCAGCCGGCGGCGCGAGTAATGAAGATGACTCAGCTCTTCTGGTATCGCTCCACCACAGCGCCTGCGGAGAAGTCACCTCGCGATGGGGATTCGCCGGCGAAGTGGGCTGACAAGGATCCAAACACCAGCTTCTTCTCCATTCATCCTCATCATCTTCGCGAAGCATTCTGGACCAAGATCGCTCGGCCGATCGAAGGCATCATGTATCACGGCTGGAGTTCGCTGGTGCCCACTGACGGCAGCCACGCGTACAAGTACACGCATCCTCAGTTGCAGCATGAGCTGACTCGACTGATTCACGATGTCGTGCAGCCCCTGGGACCGGCACTGCGTCAGGTTCCAGCGGCGAAGAGTGATGTGGCGTTTCTGGAAAGCTTCACGACATTTGCCTTCACTTCGAAAAGTACGTGGGGGTATGCCGGTGGCTGGCAGTCGGATGTCTACTTTGCTCTGCAGCACGCTCAACTGAAGCCGGAAGTGATTTACGAGCAACATGTGCTCCGCGATGGGCTCAAGGATTACAAGGTTCTGGTCCTCTCCGACTGCGAAGTCCTGACTCAGCCCGTGGTGGATGAGATCCACACGTTCCAGAAGTCGGGCGGAATCGTGATCGGTGATTCGAACCTGTGTCCGGCCATCAAGGCGGATTTCAAGCTGGTGCCGTTTCGACGTCAGAAAGACGCGGCGGCCGATAAGGCTCAATTATTGAAGCTGGCGGCGGAAATTCGTGACTTACTAGACGGTCGATATCAGCGAGTCGTGGAGACTACGTCGCCAAACGTGGTTCCTCATCGTCGCCGTGCTGGTTCAGCCGACTATGTATTTCTGGTCAATGATGCTCGTGAACCCGGCGACTATGTGGGCCAGTATGGACTGGTTCACGAACAAGGCGTCCCAACAACAGCCGACGTGCGACTGCGTTCGAACGCAGCCGCCGTCTACGATCTGGTAACTCATCAGTCAGTCCCGTTTAAGCATGATCCAGCTACCGGAGATTTGATAATCCCGGTTACACTCGGTCCGTGTGATGGCAAACTGCTGATGGCGGTCGAAAAGCCGATCTCGAAAGCTTCCGTGACGGGCGCTGAAGAGATCACTCGCGGAGCGAAGTGGACGGGTGACATGCAAATACTGGACGCCAATGAGCAGCTAGTGAACGCAGTGATTCCCGTTCACGTTGAGGTGTTCGATGCGGAAGGGCGACTGTCTGAGCTCAGCGGCCATTACGCTGCGATAGAGGGGCGTCTATCGGTGACGCTGGATATCGCCTCAAACGACCAGCAAGGTGTTTGGGAAATGCGCGTTCATGAGCTGGCTTCAGGTCAACGATCGCAGAAATTCTTTCGCGTCAAATAAATTGGCTCCAGTTCCACAGAAGAATATGACTGGAGCCAGACTTCAATTCTTAGAGGCTTGCTCGATCCGCAGCCGCTTGTAATACCCGGAGTGCCAGGTGGGAGAAGTGCCGATCAGCCAGGGGCTGCTCACATGGCTGGGGACTTTTGAATCCGGCAAAGGATAGGATTCTATGTTGAAGAAGAAATCCTGCTGAAGAACACCTTCAGCCTGTGGCCCGATAGTGGCGTCAATATCAGACCAAAGAAAGCGGAGCTCGCGGGTCACACGGGTATCGGAGACATGACCTGCCGACTGGCTGTTTGCCTTTCGATCTTTAACGATGCGCAGTCCACCGTTTTCATCGTAGTCGTAGTAATAGGCACTTAGAGACTGGGGACCATTGTTTTTCGCGGCATACAGCGAAAGTTGAACCCCTTTACGATCCGCGCCCATCAAGGTGACTCCAAGATTTGCGGAAGCCTGATCAGCAGGCTGGTCGATTCCGACGTAAAGAGCATCTTGTGTCCATGCGAGACGAATGCTGGTCGGATTGTCGTTCGCCTGCGTTGGATCGCGCGGCACCATTCGAGCTGGTTTGCTTAGCGCCCAGAATGCTTCGTTCAACTGACCATCAAGAGTGACATCGGCATCATTGATGGCCACCGGCCGATGTTCGAATTCGGTATCCTCGAGCTTCAGCTTTTCCATCAAAGTCAGCCCGTTCTCAATGAAGGGCCTTGCCAGTTTCTGACCGTCTTCATTAAAAACGGTCGCGATGTAGAGGTTCCAGTCTTCTCGATGGCGTCGCAGTATCTCTTCGCGTGCCGGAAAGCCGGGCGATTCAGCAGGGTGGCCGTCACGAAGATGTGATTCAAGCCAAAGGAAAACAGAGTCGATGACAATTCGCTCGCGGCGAACATGAGTCTGTTGGACTGGATGATCGTTGGTCAGCCGCATCGCTTCATCAAGCCAGCGATACGCATCTGTAAAGAATTCTCTGTCACAAAATGCTTCGACCCAGACCTGCCTTTGAACGTCCACAACGCGAAGAGAAAGTTCGGCTTGTCGCTGTTCGATTCTCTCCAGCAATTGGCGCATCGGTTTTGCGGCGGGACCGTAATAGCCATCGCAGAACGCTTCCACCAACAAGTCAAGATTCTTTGCAGGATCATCGATCAGCTTTAATCCAATCCATGTTCTCAATGGCATGAACGACTGCAAATCGACGCTCACAGGTTCGGCGTTGATGCCTGCGCCGAACAGATCTTCGATCTCGATCGTGACAAGCTGTACGCCCGATTTCTGAAACATCTTCACATCTTCCGAGATTGCTCGCACATTCGTCGATGGAGCGAAGAATCCCGGTGGATGCTGCTGAAAGACTCGCCAGTAGTCCCACACGCCAAGCTTGCAATCTTTCTGCTGCCAGCCAGCGAACACAGACATCAGTCTTTTGTTGCGAGGATGACTCAACGGATGAGTCAGATCGGAGATGCCGTAGTTGTCGCAGTATCGCACAACGACATTCGATTCAGGCCGCAAGTTAAGAGGTGCATTCAGCGTGAAATTATAGGCCTCCGTCTGAACATGAACGTTCGGGAATTCCTCTTTAAGGCCACTCGCAACATGGTTCACGAATTCAATTAACGGCCCGCTTTCAGAACCCTCGCGGTCCATCACAGCTTTGCAATCAGGACAAAGACACAGGTTCGCTGTGTTGTCATTTTGTGACAACACCAGCCACTCTGCAGGTGCTCGTCCTTCCGTGCTGGCAGTCGCCTGATCATCTCGCAGAAATTGTTTGGCTCGGTCCAAGACGATGCGGCGAACATCTGCGTTGGTCATGCAGAGTTGTGTCCAGGCAGACGGTGTCCCCATGTCGTCGGTAATTCGCTTACCAGCGGCATCCATTCCGAAGTACTCCGGATGAGTATTCGCGAACTCCTTTGATGAAACAAAGCTGCCGAAGGAATGCACGCCCGTTGGAATCATTCTGGAGTGGCCACCGACCGCTTCTCGACCGTCGATAATGTTCTTATTCCAGACTCGAAACTTCTCCGTCAGTCGGCCATCCTGAGCGGGGTAGCCATACGGAAACCCGGTGAAGATTTGTCGAACAGGAAAGGCAGGGCGGCCTGTTCTCTCGACTGCTGGCAGTGTCAGTGTTGAGCGATCCGGCACAACTTCGGTGAAAGGATCCAGTACCAGAATCCCAACTTCCTGTTCCAAAAACTCGGTCACAGAATAGATCGTTCCTCGCGGCGGCCCGCCGACGAGAACGATCGACGGCGCCGCAATTCGAACGTGCCATTCCTCGGGCTTCATGCCAGCCTTGTCAAAGCCCGCAAGACTGGCTGCGTTTGTTGCACCGACATAGATGCTTGTCGCGGGTGCGGAAGGATCGCCTTCGTTAACGATCTTAAAGTCTGCCTTGGTCACCTGCTTCAAAGCCACCGATAGCCACTCGGCGGCCGTGACGTCTTCAGGACTGGGCTTTGTCGGTGTCACGATGACATAGTCGGTGTGGCCATCCTTCGACAACGTGATGTCTGCAGCTTGCAGTTGGGAACTCAAGGCCAGCAAGCAGACTATTATGTAACGAGCAACCATTTTTTTGCTTTTCAAGTGTTTAACAGAAATGAGACGAACGCCAAACCACGTAACTCCAACCTCTTCATTCTGGTGAAGGAACAAGCAGTTTTTTCATAGCCTCGCCCATCGCCTCGCCAATGAGATAATAGGTTTCCGCATTGGAGTTCCAGTGATATCCCTGCCCGCTGGGAGATTGTTCCTTCGGACGCCAGAATGATTTGGTACCGACGAAAGCGACATTACCCTGAAACTCCGGATACTCCGCAACAGCCGCCTGTGCCTTCATCAATGAGAGTGCTCGCGGGTGAGTTTCTGTTGGTCCTGTCATCCCGGTTTCAGCAATGACAAAGGGCAGGGCGGGGGTTCCCAAATCCCGGCGAATATCTCGAATGAAGTTGACCATGTTGGATTCATATTCCGCATTGAACTTGTCACTGATGCGATCGTTCCAGCCCTGATGCCAGCCAAAACCAACGAGCTCATAACGGCTATCTGAGTCAGGCACCAGTTCGTCGATCTTCGCCAGAGTGGCCTTCGTGATCTCCAGGATCTCTCGATAGTATTTGCCTGCGATTAACGGGTTGGCCGCGATCTCGGCATCCTGTTTCTCCCCCAACGAGTAAGGAATCTTGCCTGAACTCGGTGGGCGAAAATCGACAGCCAGACTCTTTCCTCCCCACGCGCATTTGATCAGGAGAATCGGTTCTTCAAGTGACTCGCCGAGCACCCATCCGAAACCCAGCTCAGGGCCAATTCGATCTGATTTTGCGCCATAGCCGACTGTGAGAGGCCCACTACGATCAAGATACGAAATCCAAACATCGTTTCGGATGGCCCATTTCCCATCCGCAGTTTTGAGATGTCCGAAATTCTGAGCTGACTCGGAAGACTGCACGAGATACTCAAGGCTGCCCTGACCGCCGTTACGCTTCAGGTCTGCGGCAATGATTCCTTGTCCCTCCATGTTGGACTGCCCGGCCAATATGAAAACCTTAGTCGGCTTCGGAGGGTCAGAAGCGGCCACCGGTGAAAGGAGCCAGACGGCGAGGAGGGCAATTCGAATCATCAGATAAAAATGGTTCATGTCACAGTACCGTTCTTCAAAATAAAATGCCCCTAAGATCATTCCAAAGTCAAACCTGACATAAGCTTTTGTACTCGCTAATCACCAGGAGTTAATCCGTGTGCACGATGGCGCAGGATATTTTTCAAGAGAGAACTCTACGACTTTCCGGGCGGGGCGAAACCCTTCAAGATGTCCACTGTGCCATTTCATACTCGATGTCGCTGTCAGACAGCCACTTCTCGTGTATTAATGGTCAATCCCGGTATGTTTTCACTCAAACGAGTCCGACAGTCGGGATCTTCACGTTTCCTCAATCATTGTCGATCAACATCAACGGCAGTTTGGCCTGATGATGTCCCTTCTGTTGCCGGAGCAAAAATTGAAACGCTTAGAATTAGCCCTTTTGTGCATGCTGTGTTGTTGCTCGTATGGAAGAGCGGATGATTTTCGAATCCTGTCATGGAACGTCGAAAGCAATCGCCCGGGACAGCCCCCCGTGAGCGATCCGGCCACGATTGCGACCGAAATTCGTCAAATGGCCGCCACTGAGGCAACTCGTTTTTCCATCCTCGTTCTTAGCGAAGTTGAACCGGTAACAGTCGATCGGTTTCAGTCCGCTGCGGCGGAAGGGCTTGGCACGACTGTTGATTTTGTAACATCCGCCAGCGGAGGATTCGGCGACACAGACAGTCTGATGTTACTTGTGGATTCAACGAAGCTTGAAATTCGGGATGCTCTGGAGATTCACCGCCACGGCGGCTTAAAAGGAAACTTTACTAATCCAGCGGATGCTTCAGAGCCTGGAGCCCTGCGTGCTCGTTCACCTCTTGCGGTCAAGTTGGCTTTCAAATCGAACGGAGCAACCTTATGGGTGATCGCCAATCATCTGGCCAGAGGAGAAGCAGACCTGCGCACTGAGCAGGCTCGAATGTTACGTCAATGGGCTATGGATTCTCGTGAACCAGTTATTGCGGCTGGAGATTTCAATTTTGACTTTGACTTCAAAACTCAACAGGGGAATCCTGGTTTTCAGGCGATGATGGAAGGTGATGTTTGGACCTGGCTCAAGCCTGACCCACTTGTCGACTCCAACTGGTCCGATGATCGCCAGATCAAGGATCGACGAGTCGACCGTTATCCGGATTCAATTCTGGATTTTGTCTTTGTGGCCAACGATGCCAAAAAATGGAACGGAGTCTCCAATGTCGTTGTGCGGCCGGGCGATTTTCCGGACAGCGACAAGACCAGCGACCATCGGCCGTTATTGACAGTTTTCCGGGCAGTGACCCAACCCGCAGAATAGACACTGATTGATCGTGAGCTGCGTGAGGCAGTCCCTGTGACTTAATCGTTTACCGCCCAGCCGCAGGCGCCGGCTTTTCTCGCAGCAGCAGCCAGTGCCTGCGGCAATGGCGGTTCTCTGCGTTTCACTGTCTGGTACGACAACAGCGACAACAGAGCTTACAATCAGTGCTTCGATCCTCGTGACAACCTCAGCCAGTTCGGAGTCGGAGACGCGATGAATAAAGTGGACGTCCCTGGCTTTCCGATCGACGTTACACAGGGTTACACAGGTGGTCCGCCAGGACGACCGACGTCACTTCGTTGGCATCAGCAATGGTGACCTCAAACGCGTAACCTTTCGCCTGTCGAGTTGCGGGACACAGAACGCACAGGCCGGTTTTGCGGTTATCGCTTCTGGGGCTGACGATCAAAGCGCGGCGACGCCCGGCCTGTTCGTGCCCCGAAGTCGTGCTCAGCGAAACCCATACGAAGTCACCACGGTCGGGCACGTAGTTCTGAGGTTTACGTTTCAATCAATGATCGCCCTGCCGACATCGACACCAAAATCCGATGAGGACACTCGATGCACTCGGTGACTCCAACTGGGCGTTCTATCGCGAGGCTTTTGGTGAGCCACCGAAAGGTAATGGGGCGGCGTCCCATTCGATCATCATTGAGCAGAGTGCGGAAAAGCAGAATTCGGGTATCAAGCCGGAGATCAAAAGACCAGAACGGTGAGATAGAGTCCGTTACCAAACCTATCGTCCATGATGTATAATCCACTTTTCCCGATGTCATCACGGAATCGCTCACAATGCCAGCTTCAGCATCTTCTTCGGCGATCTGGACACAGGTCGCTGCGCGATCGATGTGGATTCCGTTTGTCTGCGTAGGTCTGGCATTCGTCACCACCAACATCACGGCTGCTCAGGAAAAGATTTCCGCAAGGCCGTTGCTCACCCAGCACTGCGAGAAGTGTCACTCGGCGGTAATAGCAGAGGGTGACTTCTCCGTGGAGAGTCTGACAGATGATTTCAACGACAGGCAGAGCCGCGAGAAATGGTTGACGGTTTTGGAGCAACTCAGGGAAGGTAATATGCCTCCCAGAGATGAACCGCGTCCGCCAGTGAAGGACGTGCAAAGCATCATGGACTGGATCAGCACGCAAGCCGGAAAAGCAGAACTCGCCCGCAGGGAAACGGAGGGTCGTGTGGTGATGCGGCGGCTGAATCGGGCGGAGTATGCGAACACTGTGCGAGACTTGCTTGATGTCGAGGTGGATTTGGCGGACTTGCTGCCGCTGGATACTTCGACCAACGGTTTCGATAACAATGCCGAACTCTTGCATACCTCGTCATTTTTGATGCGCAACTATCTCGATGCCGCGGATCGAGTACTTGACGAGGCCATTGCGAACGAGCCAGAGCCGTGGATCCAGAAGAAGCGTTTCGACATCCGAGAAGAGAAAACCGTCAAAGCCACGGGCAGTGTTTACCGGCATACTGATGACGGCGTCGCCATCTTCGCGACCTGGGAGTCGGCGAACATTCGTGTGACCATGTGGAACTTCCGCAGTCATGTTCGTGGCAAGTATCGCTTTCGCATCTCTGGCTACGGTTTCCAAAGCGAAGGCAAACCGATCACATTTCGCGTCACTGCTGGCACACTCAAAGAAGTGACCGAAGAGAGACTCATCGACTACTTCGCGGTAC
>JBILXT010000577.1:0-3867 GCA_044378235.1 Planctomycetaceae bacterium | reverse complement strand
GCCGGCGGATGATGAATTTGAGCGTGCTCCGATTCTGTACAGTGAATCAACGCCTCAGAATCGAGTGTCTGATGTGCAAGCACAAATCGATCGCGATGAGCTCCACCTGGAATACTCACCCGAATTCGGCTACCTGCCGTCATTGTTGAAAGCACTGCTGGTGCCGGCGGAGTCGCAATCGCTGGTCTTTTCAAAAACCAGCCTCCAGATGCGCCGCATTTCTCCTCGAACACCGCGAGCCATTTACTTCAGCGATGATGTTTATGTGGGGTTTTGCCAGTCGGGAGAGGTCCTGGAAATCTCCGCGGTTGATCCAAAACTCGGCGCGGTTTTTTATTCGCTCGATCAACGTCAGATGGACCGACCTCAGATCGTGCGGCGAACAGACAACTGCCTTGTCTGTCATAGCTCATCCCGCGTCGAGGGTGTGCCGGGACATGTGATTCGATCGCTGTATGTTGACAACAGTGGACAGCCTTTGCTGTCGGGAGGAAGCCGCACAGTGGACCACACAACACCCATCGACCAGCGCTGGGGCGGATGGTATGTGACCGGAACCCATGGAACCCAGAAGCATTTGGGAAATCTGACCGTGAAGGGGCGCGATTTCGTGGAGCCCGTTGATAACTCAGAGGGCCATAATCTGGTCGATCTCGAGTTTCGTATTAACCCCGATCGCTACCTGACC
This sequence comes from Planctomycetaceae bacterium, assembly GCA_044378235.1. Classification (GTDB taxonomy): domain Bacteria; phylum Planctomycetota; class Planctomycetia; order Planctomycetales; family Planctomycetaceae; genus SXXK01. Next base: position 3,179 of record JBILXT010000577.1, on the reverse strand, counting down.
GCACACAGCGATATTGTGGCCCTGATGGTGCTTGAGCATCAGGCTTTTGTTCACAATCGGCTGACGCGTGCCAACTTCGATACTCGCCAGGCGCTGGCCTACGAAGCCACAATCAACGATGCGATGGACAAGCCGGCCGGATCAGAACTGGAAAGCACAACTCGGCGCATCAAAAGTACTGGGGACCGCCTGGTTCAGGCGCTGCTCTTCACTGACGAAGCCCCACTCACAGCTCCGATCAAAGGCACATCGGGATACGCGGAGCAATTCGCATCGTCAGGGCCTCGCGACAAGCAAGGCAGATCTTTGCGCGATCTTGATATGACGACGCGCATGTTCAAGTATCCATGCAGTTATTTGATCTATTCGAAGTCTTTCGATGGGCTGCCTTCACAGTCACGAGATTATGTGCTTCAAAGACTGTGGGATGTGCTGTCAGGCAACGACACATCCAAAGAGTTCTCGCACTTGTCTCCAACGGATCGTCGAACCATCCTGGAGATCCTGTGCGAGACCAAAAATGGACTTCCCGACTACTGGAAGCTGTAGTCTGTATTGCGCATGGCGACTGAAGCAAATGGGACTGGCTCCGATCGAAGGTGCATCTTTAAAACCAATTGCGGCGGGCGGGATCGGTGCCTGTCCCATTTGCGATGGGTGCGCTCAATAAGGCTGGACAGGCAGGTCAGCGACCTGGGGTCGTTTCAGCTCATGCCCATTTTGGAAAGAGCATCCTGCAGCCCTGGGATATTCATTCCGCCAGCGATGTCCGCCATCTCTTTTGCGGCCGCTTCTTTGGCTTTCTGAATGGCATGATTTGTCGCTGCCGCGACAAGTTCCTGCATCAGCTCTCGATTTTTAGCTTCAATCAGCCACTGATGAATATCGACACCGCTGACCTGAAAATCACCGGTCATGCGGACAGTAACAGCATCACCACCGGCGGTGCCCTCGACGGTCAGCCGACCGATCCGTTCCTTGGCCGCAGCCACTTTCGCCTGAATGTCGCCCGCCTGGCTCATCATGCTGGCCATGCTTGCAAGGTTCTTGAGTCCACCAAACATATGCAACTCCATTGATCAGGAGATCTCTAAGAGGAAACGACACCTACGACTCCACCGCCGACTCTGTCTCAGCCACCTTCACGGCCGGTGCCGCCGTGACTTTTACCACCGTCGCTCCAAAGACTTCAATGACCTGCCGCACGAAGGGATCTCGTGAAGGATCCACTTCACCCAGCAGGTTTCTCTGCGGAGGTGCCGCCTCGACAGCTCGCGCGGCGGGCTTCGGAGCAGACTCCCCGTTCTGCGCGGAGCCTCTTGATGCGTTACCGTTCTTCGCGGAAGTTGGTTGTTCCGCGGGCTTTTCAGCGGGAGGTTGTGGCTTTGGGCGAGTCGACGCCAGGAGACGCAGATTGACGCTGAAGGGCTCTCCAACAAGTTTCAGAATTTCCGCTTCGATGCGACTGCGGCTGTCCGGCTGATCCAGGACCTTTTTTGCAAAGTCGTACGAACTATCCAAATGAACCTCAAGACGATTCGGAGCCACCAAAACCAGATCCGAAGCCATCTTCAGGCCTGCAGAAATCGTCAGTCCGACCGTCTTCAATAGCTCCTGAAATAGTCGAGGACAGTCGGCCTGAGTCAACGACGAGGCCAATTCGCTCGCTACTGACGCAGTCGGTGTCTGCGACTTTTCTGCCACCATCGGCGCCGGAGCAGAAACGATCGGAGCAGCGGCAACACTCGCTGCAACCTGTGGAGTTGGCTCAACTTTCGCCACAACCGGTGCCACAGTGGGAGGCGATGCTGCCACTTCGACGACAGCCGGGGGAATTGGCACGGCCGCAACCGGCGGTGTCACATGAACTTCATGCAGATCGTCGTCGGACTCATCCGAGTGCAACTCGCCGGATTCGTCATCATCGTGTTCCGACACATCCGGCTGCGCGATGAGTGAGGACGCTCGATTCAGGGGTTCATTGTTTTTTTTTTCGATGACAGGTGCGGCCGACAGCTGAGCAGCACCAGTACCCGATGCAGAAGCATGTGCTGACGTCGACGGCGCTGGTAACTCGGGCAGCGTTGGCATTCGTCCGGAAAGCAAATCGCTGATTGCGGTTAGATTCTCCAGCAGGCTCAGCTGGACCATGGCCATTTCGAGAACTGTGCGAGCAAAGGTGCTGCGGAACATCTGGTTCTTGGCGTCAGACAGAATCTGAAACGCGGCCATGACAGAATGCATGCCCAGCCGAGTCGCCTGACGCATCAGGATCTCACGATGCCGATTCGCGACGCTGCACAGTGGAACCTCAGTCCCGCCGGACAGCGTCACCATCAGGTCGCGCACATAGCCAATGCACTGATCCATCAATTCGCCGGGCTGGACACCAAGTCCGAACGCCGTGTCAAGATTCGTCAGGACTTCGCCCGGACGATGTTCAATGATGGCATCGAAGAACTCCACGAGACGCTCATCACCGGCCGTTCCCAGCATGCGATGCACATCGTCAGCGGAAACGGTGCCGTCACTAAACGCCAGCAACTGATCGAACAGCGACTGGCTGTCACGCATCGAACCACGGGCTCGACGAGCCACCAGTTCCAGAGCATCTTCGGCAACCTCGAATCCTTCAGCTTTAGCAATCTCACGCAAACGATCGCCAATGGAGCGATCGTTGATGCTGGAGAAGTCAAAACGCTGACAACGCGACAGGATCGTATCAGGGACTTTGTTTGGTTCTGTCGTGCAGAATACAAATTTCACATTCGGCGGCGGTTCTTCCAAAGTCTTCAACAGCGCGTTGAAGGCTTCTTTGGTCAGCATGTGAACTTCGTCGATGATGTAGACCTTGAACTGAGTCCTCATCGACCTCACGCCAACATTTGCGCGGAGCGAACGAATATCGTCGATCCCGCGGTTGGACGCACCGTCAATTTCCAGGACGTCCACATCGTTTCCGGCGGAGATCCCATCACAGATCTCGCATTGATTGCAGGGAACACCGTCCACAACATTCGGACAGTTCAATGCCTTCGCCAGAATTCGCGCAGTTGAAGTTTTGCCGACTCCTCGAGCCCCCGTAAACATGTACGCGTGAGCAACTCGGCCCGCACGAATGGCATTGCGGAGTGCTCGCGAAACGTGTTCCTGCCCCACGACGTCGTCAAACGCCTGAG
>JBILXT010000576.1:0-3882 GCA_044378235.1 Planctomycetaceae bacterium | reverse complement strand
GCGAGCAGCAACGTCTCCGTTATCGAACTCCGGAGACCGTCGACCCGGAGTCTAACAATCGAAACGTCCGGACGGATCTTAGTTTCCTGAGAATTCCGTCTCCCGGTCGCTACCTTCCGAAAAGTGTTTTGTCCGAAGATTTCGGTCGTAACGGTCCGCGAAACTGGGAATCGCCCGGACTTTCCGGAGATCCTGACTGGCCAAAGCGGAATCTGCCGGACTCTCAGCCATTGGCTTTGTTATACTGCTCCGGTCAAATCGCTGAGAAAATTCCGAAAGTTGTGATCCATGCCCCCGCGTCCACGTCCAGGTTCCCCCAGTAATCGCCCCGAGAAATCTCGCCCTGCCAAACGAAATCCCGGCCGTCCGGGCGGACAGGCTCGAAATTTTCGCCGGCCGGACCAGGCGGCAGAATCCCGTGGCAGTCGTATTGCCGCCAACGTCGTCCCGGATGAAGTGGATGAGTCGGGCGAAGACGGCGATCGCATGCGGTTGCAGAAGTTTCTCGCCATGGCCGGCGTTGATTCACGTCGTAAATGCGAAGAATACATTCGAACCGGGCGAGTCACTGTGGATGCCGAGGTGGTGACAGACCCTGCTCGATCGGTCAATCCGCTCAAGCAGGACGTCCGACTGGACTCCGAGCGTTTGCGGATGCCGCGCTTACGCTACTTTCTGGTCAACAAGCCGAAAGGCTTTTTGTGCACGAACCACGATCCTCAGGGACGTCCCAAAGCCGTCGACCTGGTTCCTGCTTCTGAACAGCGAATGTTTACCGTCGGCCGTCTCGATGAGATGACTCAGGGCATGCTGCTGATTACAAATGACGGCGACCTGGCACAGCGACTGGCTCATCCTCGCTTTGAAGTCATCCGCCGCTATCGCTGTCATGTCGCGGGGATTCCTCATCCGGAAACTCTGAAACAGTTGCGTGAAGGCATGTACTTCGCCGAAGGCTTCTTCAAGTTTCGCAACGTGCATATTCATCGTCGCAAAGGCCAAAGCGCGATACTGGAGATGGAACTTCAGGAAGGAAAGAATCGCGAAATTCGCCGTTTGATGGCGCGAGTAGGACACAAGGTGCTGGCTCTGGAGAGAATTGAGTTCGGGCCGTTGCAACTGGGAAGTCTCGCTCCGGGACGACACCGCGAATTGCAGCCGTTCGAAATTCATGAGCTGCGATACTTCGCGGAACATGGCGAAAAGCCAGCCTCCGCGCAGCCACGCAAGGGGACCAGCTTTGGCTATCGGACCGGGCAGACTCGGGCGCCGCGTCGTCGGGCCGACTCAGCCATCGATCGTCCAGCTCCAAAAGCGCCTGCAGCAGAGGGCGTTTCCACACGACCACCGATGCCAACCGGGCCAATTCCTTCGCTGCGTGATCCACGGCCTTCTGCTCCGGACAGTAAGACAGCCGTTCCTGAGCGAGGAGCCCCGCGACAGGAGGCACGCAGCACACGGCAGGAGTCACGGACCAGAGTTGCTGAGCAGCGGCCGCCTCAGCGCGAAGTTCGTGGCAGAGCTGCAGATCGCCGTCCTCCAATGAAAGAGCGTCCTCCTGTGCGAGAACGTCGGCCAGCAACTCAGGATGGTCGTGCTCCCGTCAAAGAGGCGCCGCAGAGAAATCCGAATCCGTCTCTCGATCCAATCCGCAAGCCGGTGGCTCGCAAGAAGCCCGCCAGCAAAGCCGCCAAACGGAAACCGTTCCGGCCCGCTGACGATAAGCCAGCCAAGCCGATCAACAAAGGCCGCGATCGCCGCAGGAATAAGTAGCCTGAGGCGCTAGTGTCTCCGTCACGAAAATGAATTCGGGTTGGCGGTCGTGGATCTTGCCAAAGATCCCTTAGCGGCAGGACCTTTAGCAAGGTCCACTACTAACGCCGCCAAACGCCTTGATAATCGCACTGTTGTCCAACTGCCCGAATCCCATTGCCGAAACTCGCTCGAGCAACTGTGAATGCAATTCACTGAGCGGAACGGCGGCGTTTGTGCTGCGGCCAAGTTCGAGGATCAGTGCCACGTCTTTCCAGTGCTGATCGAGTCGGGCTTGAGGCGTGAAGTCCTCGGCAATCATCTTCTCGCCTTTAACATCCATGACTTTTGAATACGCCGCGCCGCTGCGAAGAATCTCCAGAATGCTGCGCTGATCCATCTGACAGCATTTAGCCAGGTTCAGTGCTTCGGCCAGCACCGCGCGATTGAGTCCGATGACCAGATTCACGATCAGCTTCGCGGTGGCTCCTGTTCCGGATGGGCCAGTGTAAAACTGTTGCGTTGAGAAACACTTCAACAACGGACAGGCCTTGTCAAATCCCTCGGCCGTTCCGCCGATCAGAGTTATCACGTGACCCTGTCGAGTTTGCTCACTGGAACCCACAACGGTCGCATCCAGATAACAAGCCCCGTGCGATTCCAGCTGACTTGCAAAAAGCCGTGCATCCTCCGGAGCGCCGGTGGTCGTGTCGATGATCAGATGCCGTTCAATCCGATCGCAACATTCCGTAAGCACCTCTGCGACGATCTTGCTGTTCGGAAGGCTCAACACAACGGTCGAAGAGTTCTGAAAGACGGAACTCGCCGAATCGCAAAAAACTCCCCCAGCAGCCGCGAACGCATCTCGCCGCTCCGAGTTCGTATCGAAACCGTGTACGACATATCCCGCGGCGGCCAATCGTTCCGCCATCGCACTGCCCAGCAGACCAAGTCCAATCAGTCCCACAGGCGTCATGGCTTTGGCTCCGCAGTCAGCTCCGTCTTTCGTGGCGCGAACCAGATGATGATCATGCCGACAACATAGATTAGTCCGCTCCACATGCCGACCTGAGCATAATCGCCTTCAAACAGATCCATGCGAAACGCCGTCAGCAACACAACGCAGGCCGCGATGACTCGCCCGGTATTGAACGAGATGCCAGTTCCTGTCGAACGCACATGAGTGGGAAACAGCTCCGGAAGAAACAACGGCAGCCAGCCGAAGTACGTCACGCCGAACAGCCCCAGCAGAAACGTCACATAGGGAAATAACGCGTGATGAGGATTCAGCTGAGTGAACAGAAACGTGCTGACTGCAAATGTCGCGAGACTGATCAGAAAGTACGATAAGCGTCGACCGACGAGACTGGCGATGACTCCTCCCAGCAGACTGCCAACGATCGCACCAGACGACCTCTGGATCTGGGTCAGCGCTTTCTTTCGCGGATCGGCTTTCTTTGGTTTTGCGGTTGGTTTCTCGGCAACTGTGTTTTTTTCGGACGTGTTGTTTTCCGCCGTTGCTTTTTCAATCGCTTTTTCAGCAATCAGCTGGTTCTTTTTGGCTGCGTCGGCTTCATACTGATCGGTCCAGGGCACAACCCAGTTTGCATTAGCGGCGGTGCCAATCACCGGGATTGCTCCAAGGCTGATCCCGAGCAACGTTCTGTACAACAATGGAGGCTGAAAAACCTCGACCATTGGTGCTTTAGGTTTGGATTCACGAACGGCAGAACGAGCGGATAGCCAGCGAGAAGACTCCGGCACTGCGATGAAGATCCAGGCCGCCAGCAAGAGAGGCGACGCACCGACCAGCAGAGTCCATCGCCAATGATCGTTGGTGATGGCGAAGGAGTAGCCGATGACTCCGAGAATCACGAAGCCGACATTGGCGGCTGTTCCCATGACTCCCGCCATCAACGGTCGTGACGCCGACGGCCAGGCTTCCGATACCAGTGCGACGGCATTGGGCCATGAACCGCCAAATCCCAGGCAGGCGGTAAATCGCAGAGCCCACATCAGGCGAACATCATGCACGAAATAGCAGCTAAGCGTCAGCCCGGAGTAACACGCAACACTCAACGCCATCGAACGAGTTCTTCCGATTCGATCTCCGAGGGCTCCAAAAATCCA
>JBILXT010000182.1:0-13774 GCA_044378235.1 Planctomycetaceae bacterium | reverse complement strand
GCGAGTCCGACGAGGCCGATAACAGGAATGACGTAGACCAGGGAACTCATTCTCGACTCCAGTGAGTATTGCAGAACTTGTGGTGGGCTTGAAAAGACGAAGGCGACCGGAAATCGCTGTCGTCCTAGTGCGGGAGGGTGAAGGAATAGTGTTCTTAACAGAAGTTTGCCACTGTGCCATGCCATGTTGCTGAATGTTTTTGCTCGATGACCACCGCGAGCCATTTCGATCCATCGCTGCCTTGACCTGTCTTTCCCAATTTGCTGTCTGATGCCAGCCCTGCAAAGCTGCAGCGACGAGTGAGCCAACAGCCCACTCACGGGTATTCGTTGAGCACATCCTGCGGGCTTTCATTTCTCGCCGTTTACCGCCCAGCCGAAGGCGCCGGCTTTTGTCCCGGCCGAAGCCTCCGGCTGGGCGGTAAATGAGACAGTCGTCAGCCAGCTATCGTCATTCGGCTCACAAACAATGACACGACACTTGAGACCTCGCACTCGGAAGACGACAATGGCAATCCCTCCCCAGCCGTTTCATTCCGCTCGATTCTTAAAGGGTCGGCTGACCATGAATCTCTCCTCACAACGACCACACTGTATGACTCGCCTCCAAACTGTGTTTAATCAGTGCTTGCCGAGCTCCTCATGGTGTTTGACACTGGCAACAATAATCACTCTGGCAATTGCGGGTTCATTAGACGCTTCTGCGGATGATTCCGAACAGTTCTTTGAATCAAAGATTCGCCCTCTGCTGATCGAAAAATGTCTGGAATGCCACAACGCGGAAAAACAGTCCGGAGGGCTGCGACTGGATTCGCGAGACAACATCCTAAAGGGTGGAGACTCCGGAGCGGCGATGATTCCCGGTGATCCCGCTGCAAGTCGGCTCATTCAGGCGATTCGCTATGACGGCGATCTGCAGATGCCCCCCGAGAATCCTCTCGGTGATGACCAGAAAAAACTGCTGACCCACTGGATTGAACTGGGAGCTCCCTGGCCAGCAGATTCGAAGCCCATGCTGGCGGTGAAAGCAGATCTCTCAAAAACGCACTGGGCCTTTCAACCGGTTCAACATATTGAGCCGCCGCGAATCGCTGACAACTCTGAATTGGTGCGCACTCCGGTCGATGCATTTCTTCTGGAAAAACTGAAGGCTGCCGGACTTGAGATGTCCCCAGAGACCGATCGTCGCACTTTGATTCGCCGAGCAACGTATGCGTTAACGGGCTTGCCGCCGTCGGTGCAGGATGTCGAACAATTTGTCGCTGACGAAAATCCAGACGCCTATGAAAAACTCATCGATCGACTTCTGGCTTCACCGGCGCATGGCGAGCAATGGGCTCGGCACTGGCTCGATGTTGCTCGATATTCCGACACCAAGGGCTATGTCTACGGTCGTGAAGAACGATTCTGGGTTCATGCCTGGAATTACCGCGACTGGGTCGTGAATGCTCTGAATTCCGACATGCCGTATGATCGGTTTCTGTTGTTGCAGATTGCAGCGGATCAGGTTCCGGATCGCTCCGACAATGATCTGGCGGCGATGGGATTTTTGACGATCGGTCGACGGTTCCAGGGCGTGCGTCGCGACATCATCGACGATCGAATCGATGTCGTTTGCCGTGGCACCATGTCGTTAACTGTCGGATGTGCACGATGTCACGATCACAAGTATGATCCGATTCCGACGGCCGATTATTACTCTCTGTATGGAGTCTTCGACAGTTCACGCGAAGAGCTTGTCGCGTTGCCTCCAACCGCAGCCGTTGACGAAACTTTCGTCAAAGAGCATGCCGCGCGACTGGCGACAATGGAGCAGACTCGCAAAGAACGTCGAGCCACCACGGAAGCTCGTATTCGTTCCCGCATCGGCGATTATTTGCAGGCTCAGCTGGAGCTGGGGAAGTATCCCGAAGAAGGCTTCGACCAGATTCTGGCGGTAACAGATCTGCTTCCTTCGTTCGTGCATCGCTGGCGAGATTATCTGCGAGATACCGAAAAATCGGGCGACTCTGTCTTCGCGGCATGGCACGCTTATCGACGAATTCCGCCGGAAGAGTTTGCTCAGCGAGCAGCGGCAGAAACGGACGCCCTGAAACAACTGGACGCCAGTCAGTTGAATCCTCGAGTAGCCGCGGCCTTCTCGTCTCCGCCGGGAACTTTTGCTGAAGTCGTGCAGCGTTATGCGGCCATCTTTCACCAATGTGAGACACAGTGGCAGGCCGAACTCAATGCGGCCAAAACAGCGAATCAGCCGCTTCCCGAACGATTCACTGACGCGGCGGATGAACAACTGCGTGAGGTTCTGTATGCACCGGGCCGGCCGTGCTCAGTTCCGGACGAACCAATCGTCAGCACGGAATATGATTTTGATTCCGGAACCTGCAACGAATTGTGGAAGCTGCAGGTCGAGATGGATCGAGCGATTCTGAACGCGGCTTCTCAACCACGTTTTGCTGTGACGATGCGTGATCGAGATTTCCCGGTGAATCCACGAGTCTTCAAACGTGGCAACCCGGCAAACAAAGGCGAAGATGTTCCGCGTCAGTTCCTGAAACTGCTCAGCGGACCAGATCGAAAGCCGTTTGAACAAGGCAGCGGCCGTCTGGAACTCGCGCAGGCCATCATTGACCCCACCAATCCGCTCACCGCGCGAGTCATCGTGAATCGAGTCTGGGCGCATCACTTCGGAACGGGGCTGGTTGCGACGCCAGGAGATTTTGGCGTTCGAGCGGAGCCGCCTTCTCATCCGGAATTGCTGGACTGGCTGACGGAGAAGTTTATCGCCGACGGATGGAGCCTGAAGAAACTGCATCGATTGATCGTGACTTCGGCCGCGTTTCGTCAAAGCTCTTTCGGACCAACGGAGCCAGCTCAGCTTTCGAAAGCAATGACCATCGATCCGTCCAATCGCCTGCTCTGGCGCATGAATGCTCATCGTCTTTCCTTTGAAGAGATGCGAGATTCAATGCTGGCAACGTCTGGTGAGCTGGATGCTCGTCAGGGAGGCAAGCCGACCGAGCTGTTCAAGCCACCGTATCCCGTGCGAAGAACAATCTACGGCCTGGTCGATCGTCAGTTTCTACCGGGCACGCTGCGAATGTTCGACTTTGCGAATCCGGACCTGCATATTCCTCAACGCAGTGAAACGACTGTTCCGCAGCAGTCCTTGTTCCTGATGAATCATCCGATCGTGCTGGAGCGAGCCAAAGCGATGGCGAAGACAGTGGCCCATGTCTCCGATCCTGCGGAGCAGATTCGGCAAATCTATCTGCGAACGCTGCAGCGATCGCCGTCGCCTGCACAGCTTGAGGATGCTCTGCAGCTTGTGCGTGAAGAATCTCCGGAAGCCGAGAAGCCAGTACCCACAGCAGCCGACTGGTCGTACGGCTACGGCGCGATTGATGAGGCGACTCAGAAGATCACTTCATTTACGCCTCTCCCGCATTTCAGTGGCAGTGCGTGGCAGGGAGGGCCTGCATTTCCAGATGGGCCACTGGGTTGGGTTCAGTTGAGTGCAGTTGGCGGGCACCCGGGCAATGATCGTCAGCATGCCGTGATCCGCCGCTGGACAGCTCCGAGGGCAATGACGATCAGTATCAAATCGGAACTGGTTCATGAACCGGATCCCGGAGATGGCGTGCGAGCCTTCATCGTGAGTTCTCGTTCCGGAGTTCTGCAGTCAGCGAAGGCGCATAAGCAAACGGTGGCCATGAATGTTGAGAGCATCGCCGTAGAGCCCGGGGATACGCTGGACTTTCTGGTCGACATTGGAGACGTGCTTAACAGCGATCAATATTTCTGGCGTTGCCAATTGGCGGATGCTTCAGCAACGAATCCCGAAGCCGTAACAGCGAATGCGAAGTCATCGGCTTCGAAATGGAATTCCGAAGCCGACTTTCCGCGAAACACCGTCAATCTGCTCACGCCGCTGGAGCAACTGGCACAGGTGTTGATGTGTTCCAACGAGTTTATGTTTGTGGACTGACACAACATCGTCGTGCTTGTGTTTCATCTCGTGTTCGATGAGACTTCAACGGAAGTTTGGACGTCGCTTCATCCGCAGTAACAACGCGTTCTTTGTGCATTTTGCTTTGCAGAAAAACCACGGATGAATCAGCACTGTAGCCCTCGGATTGGACACATCGAATGACACTGGATCAGCTTCTGCAGCAATATGAACAAGGCCCGGAACTGCTTCGAACGGCGGTCTTGAAGGCGGAGGAAAGTCAGTATGGCTTGCATCCGGTGCCGGGCAAGTGGTCCATTCGGCAGGTCGTTTGTCACATCGCCGATTTTGAACCCATTCACGCCGATCGCATGAAGCGAGTTCTCGTCGAAGACAATCCGACGATGTTCGGCGGTGACCCGGATGTCTTTGCCTCGGGGCTTCATTATGAGATTCGAGATGTTCGCGAAGAGCTGGACTTGATTGCCCTCGTCCGCAAACAAATGGCTCGCATTCTTCGCCAGACCGATGTCGAAGATTTCCAAAGAACCGGCGTGCACTCGGAATTTGGGCCGCTCACCCTCGAAACACTCCTGGAACGAGTTACCAATCATATTCCGCATCACGTCAAGTTCATCAACGATAAGATCGCCGCGATGCGGTGATTCCGTTGAAGGCGGCCACTGCACCGCCCGTATCAACGGACTGAATATGTCTCAACCAGATCCTGATTCAGTTTCTGCTTGAGCGTTCGCCAGTCCATGTCGAGTCGCTTCGCGGCTCGACCGTAATGTAGGCCTTCAGCCGCGTAAATCATGGAAACGTAGTGTTCTGTCAATTGTTCCAGGGTGAATTGTCCGGCCGCAATCTCGCGAGCCAATCGCTTCAAAGGTGCGGGGTCGACCTCTTTGAAGTCTTGCCGTGCAGGCGTGTAGGACTTCCGAATCATGACATTGCGAACACATTGTTCGAGTTCGCGAATGTTGCCCGGCCAGGCATAATTGAGGCCCATGCGATTCACGATCCATTCAACAGACTCTGCTGCCAGAGCTTGCGATTCCTCCGGAAGATCCGGGAGTACTCGCTCCGCCATAAATCGCGTCAGCAGAGTCAGATCGTCGGGGCGGTCGGCGATCTGTTCCTGCAATGTGGGCGTGTGAATCCTGTCCGCACACAAGCGGTAATAGAGATCTTCCCGAAACTTGCCAGCCGACATCTCCTGAGCCAGGTCGCGATTCGTCGCTGCGACAATCTTCCCGGAGAACTGTCTTTGCCGAGTCTCTCCAACTCTGGAAAACTGTCTCGACTGAAGAACTCGCAACAATTTCACCTGAATCGAATGATCAAGTTCCCCGATCTCATCCAGGAAGACCGTCCCATGTCTTCCCGCTGTTTCCAACCATCCCTCTCGATCACTGATGGCGTCAGTGAAGGCGCCTTTGCGGTGCCCAAACAATTCGGATTCAATCAGTGCTGGCGAAAGTGCTGAGAGGTTCACGGCATGTAACAGAGAGCTTGAGTCCGTTTCAAACCGAGACGTGCGATGATCGAAAGGAATGTACATGGACAGTCCGATGGCCCGTGCCACCAGTTCCTTTCCGGTCCCCGATCTCCCGGTGATCAGTGTTGGAATGTCACCCATCGTCTTGTAGACAGCTCGCGTGTATCGCCCCATGTCATGTGTAAAGATGGACTCCCACACCGCAGCTCGCAGATTCACGATCGGCTTTGAGCGGCCAACGATGCATTCGAAAACATGATTGAACGCTCGCTGGACCTGAAAGAAGACCGCGAAGCAGTGGCCCGCTTCAAACTGTGGAGGAAGCGATAATCCCGGGAGGCGGAGGTAGCTGTCGAAATCACGCTGGAAGTCGTGCCATGCTGTGGTGTTCTGAGTGGCGAGCTCTGGTGCGGTGGCTATCTTATCAAGATAAGACATGTGGCGGTTGTACAACAGATAAACGACCACGTCCTGATAGATGCGAAGTTCGTGCTCGGACAGTGACATCCCCGCAAGCAAAGCCCTGCGCATCTTGTCCGTGAGCAGTTCGGCCCTTTCTCGCAGTGCCGTGAAGTTTGCGAAGATCGTCTCCAGGTCGGCACCGGGGGGGAGATTGATGACCTCGTCTGCACGGCGGAAATCAGCGCCGAGGGCTGCACGCTCAAGAACCAGACGCTCCGGCAAAAACGGATTGCAGTAGCCAATCTTTGCGATCGCTTCCGCAACTTTCATTTCACGGCTCGACAATACGACCATAGCTCTGCTCTCTCTGCTTGGGCAACTCAATATTCACAAAATGCACCTTTAATCTGCATTTTATGCATATTTAGTCCAGCTGCCCAGCGAGATGACTTCGCCAAGAATAAATCACATCTCCATACCAATAAATGACTTACACCAAATAAACCATCTTCGGCACGCCGGTCGCTATGTCGTTGAGCGACGATGTGCCTTTCAAACTTTGAACAGGAAACCACCATGATTCCGACGACGACAGAAACTATGGCGACAACGATTGATGCACGATCAAGCCAACTTGGGAAGCTTCTGAGAGAGCGAATGAGCAAGCCACAGCGGCACCGATTGCTGCATGGTTTTCCTTTGGCTGCAGCGATGCCGTTCGCCAACGATGAAGTCCGATCTCTGAGTGACGCGGGAGATCAGAGATTTGCACCGGTGTCTGGCAGCGATCGCAAACTACTGGTCGGTGTTCTGCCTCATTCGTACTGCAATCCCAAAATCGCGGGCTGTGGCTTTTGTACTTTTCCTCACGAAGATTTCAGCTCACTGAAGGCGTCCTCTGTTGTGAATGGCGTCATTCGAGAAATTGATTCTCGAATCGCTTCAACTCCGCAGCTCATGAAGAAGAATCTTCACGGCCTATATTTCGGCGGCGGTACGGCCAATCTTTCTCCTGCCGTCCCGTTTCGCAATCTCTGCCGGAAGCTGAACGACGTTTTCGATCTTCAGCAGGCAGAAGTTACACTCGAAGGTGTGCCAGCCTATTTTCTGAATCGCAAGCCACTACTGCTGGATATCCTGCCGGAAGAATTGGCCGCACGCCATTTTCGGATCAGCATGGGAGTGCAAACATTCTCACGCACGCGTCTGGAGCAAATGGGACGACTGGCTTTCGGTGGACCTGAAGTCTTTGCCGAGGTTGTGGCGAACGCTCAGTCTCGCGGCATGACTGTTTCGGCGGACTTGCTGTTCAATCTCCCCGGGCAAACTCTGGCAGAGATGAAAGACGACGTCTCCCAGGCCGTGGATCTCGGACTGGATCAGATCTGCCTGTACCATCTGGTTTTGTTCCGCGGAATGGCTGCGCCGTGGGCTCGCGACGAGCGGTTATTGGAATCACTCCCAAACAATCAGCTGGCTGAAGAGAACTGGATCGAACTCCGTGAGCATCTGCTGGAGCAGGGTTATCGGCAAACCACGCTGACCAATTTCGAACGATGCGATTTGCATGATGATCCGAGGCGATATCAGTATGAACTGATGAGCTTTGAGCCGGAACAGTTCGATATGCTGGGCTTCGGCCCGTCGGGAATCTCTTACGCGGAGCGTCCTCAGCGATCTTCGGGCCTTAAGACGATGAATCCCGAAAACGCAGCCGAGTATCTGCAGGCGGTGCAGCGAGGCGGAACTGTGTGGAATCGATTCTACGAGTTCGATACTCGCGACTTGCGCCTTTTGCACGTGACTCGCCACTTGTCGGCCCTGAGTATTGATCGCCAGCGATACTCGACCGCTTTCGGAACGGACGTGTGTGACGACTACGCCGATGAGCTTGGCGTAGTCGAACATCGAGGAATGCTCGATATCAGTTCTACGGCAGTAACTCTCACTCCGCGTGGAATGTTCTATGCGGATTCCATTGCCGCAGTGCTGGCTCATCGGCAATTGGGACGAGGTCGCGACAATGATGGCCTGAAGCCAGTTGCTGCAAACGACAACAGTGGTGGTCATATGTAAAGAGAAGGACGAACCAGACCCTTTCACCCCTCAAAACCAGCCCGTGAACTGCCAGTGCCACCGGTGCATCTTGCAAACATCAGGACCAGTACCGGGCGCGAGCACTTTCCATTCGACCGACTACTTTGAGAAACGAGATAACAAATGCTTGATGAGTACTGCGAACGGCACGGAATGGGTCTCTTCCAGGAACCGTTCAATACGATTAGTAATCTGGTGTTTATTTGGGCTGCCGTCGAGGCGTGGAACCTTGCTGGCCGCAACAGAGTTCGCTCAGGAGACCTTCGACTGCTCATCGCGCTTTCGGCCATAGTCGGCCTCGGCAGTGCGGCCTGGCATATGCTTGCAACACCGTGGGCCAAGATCGCCGACTTGATTCCGATTCTGCTGTTTCAGCTTTGTTTTCTATGGCTGTACCTGCGGACTTGTGTGGAAATGAAGGCTGTTGCTGCTGCGGCAACATTGTTTGGATACTTCGTGGTCAGCATTCTGATGATGAGGGTACCGCCTTATCTGAATGGCTCGATCCTGTATGCTCCGACGATACTCACTATGCTCTGTCTAGCGGTCTATCACTACAAGACTCGACAGCCCGATCACTGGTTGCTGGGAATCATTGCGATTCTTTTTTGCCTGGCCCTGACCTTCCGAACGATTGACCTTGCCGCGTGTGCGTGGGTGTCCTTTGGCACACACTTTCTCTGGCATCTTTTCAACGGTGCTGTGTTCTATCTTGCGATGCGTGCGATCATCCTGAAGCGGGCGATCCGAGTAGCCACGGGCGATACCCGGTTCTGACGGCCCTGGCTGTGTTGCATTCACAAATCCACGATTCCATGTTTTCAATAGTCCGTGGGGAGAGGAATTATGAAGCTGCGAGATTTGTTTGCGAGCAGCATTGCCGTCGGGAGCACCATGTTCCTTGTGGGTCTGTTGTTTCACATTCTGGGTCCGCTGATCACACCCAGCCTGGAACAACACTACAAGAATCGTGATCTGTTCCGTGATTGGAATGGATGGACGTCGACGTACATGTTGATGCACCCATTTCTCCTGGCACCTGTGTTCTCTGCAGTCTTTCTGCTTCTGCGAAAAACATCAGGAGTGCCATCGGGCGTCGGTGGTGGATTTATTTATGGGGTCGGCGTGTTCTGTGTTGGAAGCCTGCCGATCTTTCTGCTTGTGTACGCGTCATTTCAAGTGCCGTTCGCGGTCATTGCCTTGTGGGTTATGCAGAATCTCTGTCAATATCTGGCGGCGGGAATTGCTCTGTGCATTGTCACAGATGGGATGCCGCTCCGAGTGAGTCTTCAATTGCCTGCGTCGGCAGACGATGTCTGGGGTCTTCTCCTACAAAGGGACACTTTCTTGTATCTCATCCGCGGCTGGCTGGATGTGGCAGACACAAACACTTGGCCGGAGACATTCTTTACGCCTGGTGCGATCTACAAGATGAGGATTCGCATCTTTGGGTGGGGGCCCATGTTTACGCACGAAGTATGCGTCACCCATGTCGATGCCAATGCCAGGACAATAGAGACAGAGGAAAGGGGCGGACTTGTGACGGCGTGGAATCATCGAATGCACGTTGAGACCTTGTCGTATGAGCGATCTCAGTACACGGATTACGTTCGACTGAACGCCGGACTACTGACGCCATTCGTTTGGTTGTTCGCCCGCTGGTTCTATATCGCGAGGCAACGTCGTTGGCTTCGGCTCCTCAACGAGAAGATACAGATCGGCCTGAAAGAGATCGAGGAGCCCATGAGTTCCTGATCAGCGGCCATCAGGTTCTGCAGATTCATCCTCCGCAACCATAGAGGACGGATGCTCAGAATTAATCTCTGTGCGATCGGCAGCGTGTTGAGCAATGGGGCTGGTAACGGATTCAAGTTTTCCGTAACCTGACTGCTTCGCTTCGCGTCTTATTGATCAGCGGGTCCTCCATGGCAGCAAATCGGCAACCGAGTTCGCTTCGTCTCATGTTGAACCGTCGAGACTGGCTCAACAGCAGCGCTGCTGCCGCATTTGGATGGCCGCTGCTTTCGGCGACAAGAGCCACGGCCGCGCGTACTGATTCCAAGCCGCGGGCGAAGTCGGTGATTCTGATCTATCTGCCGGGCGGTCTTGCTCAGCATGATTCTTTTGATCTCAAGCCGGAAGCTCCTGTTGAGATTCGCGGCGAATTTCAGCCGATTGCAACAGAAGTGCCCGGCATGGATGTCTGCGAGCTGCTGCCGAAGCTGGCTCGCCGCACAAAACAGTTCGCACTCGTGCGAACGATGTCACACAAAGAGAACAATCATTTCCCGGCGACGCATTATGCCTTAACCGGACATGTGATGCCGAGACAGTTGCCGGGCGATGCCGTGAATGCTGCGACGCACCATGACTGGCCATCGTATGGTTCCGCTTTCGATTATGTGCAACCCCGTAACGATGGGATTCCCAACAGCGTTTCGCTTCCCAACTATCTGGCGGGTGGTGCGATCTTGTGGCCAGGGCAGAACAGTGGCTTCCTTTCGGCTCGACATGATCCGTGGCAGGTGAACCGAGATCCGAATCAGAAAGCGTTTCGAGATGAAACTCTGGAGATGCCCGCTGGTATCACCATCGAACGAGTCAGTCAGCGGCGGCGTCTGCTGGAACAATTCGAAGTGAATCGTGAACAACGTTTGCGAACAGCGCAGGCGGAGTCGTTTGATGATCTTCATCAATCAGCCATTACGCTGTTAACCTCGGGGCGAATGGCTCAGGCGTTTCAGATTGAACAGGAGTCTGATCGTCTTCGCGATGACTATGGTCGACACACGTTCGGTCAATCACTGTTGCTGGCTCGTCGACTTGTACAAGCTGGCGTCAAAATTGTTCAGGCCAACATGGGCCCGGTCCAGACCTGGGATACTCACGAGAAGAACTTCGTGAGGTTGCGGGACGAGCTGTTGCCACAACTTGATCAGGCCCTGTCGGCGTTATTGGATGATCTGTCCGCGACGGGTCTGCTTGACGAGACGATGGTTGTGATGACAGGTGAGTTTGGTCGAACGCCGGAGATTTCGACGTTACCCGGTTCTCAATATGCAGGCCGCAATCACTGGGCGCCGGTCTATACGGCGTTGTTCGCTGGAGGCGGCGTACAGCCTGGTCAGGTCATTGGCCGCTCTGACGCCGCTGGCGCCTATCCGACGACTCGCTCTTACTCTCCGGATGATTTGGGAACGACACTGTTCGAAGCATTGGGTCTGGCAGCGAACTCCGAACTGCGTGATCAATTCGGGCGACCATTGCAGCTTGGCAGTGGACAGGTGATTGACGAGCTGTATCGATCCTGAGTGTTGATCAGAACCAGAGAACTACCGGGATATCACATCCCGAAACGTCAGTGGATGATCAGGCACATAACAAGGTTCAAAAGCATCCCTCACGGACGCGTTACGTCTGTCGCATGCCCATCAGGGCTGCAAGCCTTATGCATTCACTGCTGGCCTTCCGAGCCTGTGAAAACTGTAGGACGCCCTTTTCAGGGCG
This sequence comes from Planctomycetaceae bacterium, assembly GCA_044378235.1. Taxonomy (GTDB): domain Bacteria; phylum Planctomycetota; class Planctomycetia; order Planctomycetales; family Planctomycetaceae; genus SXXK01. The sequence continues at coordinate 2,322 of JBILXT010000182.1, read as the reverse complement.
TCGAAATCGCACCGTTTTTGTGGTACTGACGGCCTGGAAAGGCCGTCCTACAAATAAACTCACAGCAATTCCAGATGTCCAGTCACGGCATCAATCTTCGAAGACTCATCCGGGCCGATCGCCAGGCATGTTCGAGTTGGCTGGCCGTGGAACTCTGTTTTGCCGCTGTCAGTGATCAGATGAACCTGCAGACCGGCCGTGATGGCGTTGTTGTAGACGGACATCAATTCCTCTTCGCTGTTGACTCGACAACAAATCTTGGCGAAGGATCCTGCCAGCCACGTTCGTTCTGAATCAGAAAAATCGTCCAGAGAAACGGACGATTGATTCTGCAAACAGCGACAAAGAAAGCTCATGGACGCGTGCGCTCCCTGAGCAATCTGTTTGCCTCGTCGCATTTTCAGGTCGTGACGCATCACGATCACTTGTTTAATGCCTGAAGGCCCATCGTTCATGAGCCAGCTCCGTTAATTGTGGAATGACAGCGGAACTTGAAAGCAGACGCGAATGCAATTCGTATGAAGTCACAACCCGGAGCGTCAGTTCTGTTCTTATGCATGTTCAGGCCCGGAGGGTCGACAAATCCAATGCCGGTGGCGTCAGCCACCGGTATGAGAATATAAGGAATCAGAAGCCCGGAGGGCTGGCACAAGCAGAGATGTGTCGGCCCTTCAGGCCTTAAGCATAGTTTTCTTTGCAGTCCGGTGGCTCTCGCCACCGGCAGAGGATGTGCCGGGCTTCCAGCCCTAAAACACACGCAACTTCAAAAAGCGTTTGCGAGGGATGCTGCCGGATTAAGGTCGGTGAATTTATCCCTCATTGCCGTGCGGCCCTCGGCGCCCACTATTCTTCTGCCGCTTTTTTCTTCTTCTTCGGAGCTTTCTTGGTAGCCCCGGCGGCTTTCTTGGCGACCTTCTTTGTGAAGGCACCTTTCTTGCCGGGCTTGCCGCCGCCCTTGCTGATCTTATCGGCAATCCACTGCACGGCCTGCTCCAGAGTCACCGTCGAGATGTCCGTATCCTTCGGAATCGTGGCGTTGGTTGTCGTATGTTTGATATACGGACCGAACTTGCCTTCGAAGATCTGAATCGGACTATTGTCTTCCGGATGGTTGCCGAGTTCCCGCAGAGGAGTCGGGGCGGCTCGCTTCTTTGTGTTCCGCAACATCTCGACGGCTGCATCCATCGTGATATCCAGCACGTTGAAAGTCTCGCCATTGAAGTCGTAAGTGTGAGTCTTCTTGTCGAAGCTGCCGAAGACCTTGTCGTGAGTCACATACGGTCCGAAGCGACCGATGCCCGCGTTGACAACCTTCTCAGTCAGAGGATGCTTCCCGATACGTCGCGGAAGTGCGAGCAAGGCCATGGCCGTGGGCAGATCGATCGACAGTGGATCAAAGCAGTTCGGGATGCTGCAGCGTTTTGGTTTCGGAGTTTCATCTGTCACTTCGCCAAGCTGAAGATACGGTCCGAATGGGCCACGCATTTGATAAATCGCCAGGCCTTCTTCCGGATGCATCCCCAGAGCCTGAGGGCCTCGCTGCTTTTCTTCGATCAGCCTATCGGCAACCGCATTTGTGATTTCCCCTGGCGCGATGCTGTCGGGGATTGAAGCCGTTAGCTTCTCTTCGCCTTGAGTCTTCTCAAAGTACGGGCCATAGCGACCAACTCGCACAGCAGCATCCAGCCCATCGATCTGCAACGTACAGGCTTCGCGAGGATCAATGTCGCCCTCGCGCTGCTTGACCTGTTCGTCGAGCCCGTCTTTGCCCGCGTAGAACTTGCGAAGATAAGGAAGTCGATCGGCCGCACCGGTCGCGATGTCGTCGAGAGTTTGTTCCATCCCCGCTGTGAAACCGAAGTCCACAAGGTTCGGGAAGTGACCTTCCAGCAGTTTCGTCACAGCCATCGCTGTAAACGTTGGCACCAGCTGATTGCCATTCTTGCGGACATAGCCGCGATCCTGAATTGTGCTCAGAATGCTCGCGTAAGTACTCGGGCGACCAATGCCTTCTGATTCCAGAGACTTCACCAGCGTGGCTTCGGTGAACCGAGCTGGCGGCTTGGTTTCGTGAGAAATCGCGTCAACGTTCTGACAATCGACTTTGTCTTTTTCGGCCAAAGGAGGCAGTGGCGAATCCTGATCTTCGATGGCTGCATCCGGATCGTCCGAGCCTTCCACATACGCTCGGAAGAAGCCCGCGAACTCCACCGTTCGGCCACTCGCACGAAATTCTGCATCGGCCACGGTGATGGTGACCGTGTCAAATCGCAGCAAGGCGTCAGCCATCTGTGTCGCCATCGTGCGTTTCCAGATCATCTG
>JBILXT010000181.1:0-13776 GCA_044378235.1 Planctomycetaceae bacterium | reverse complement strand
TTTCGTCGAGCCACCGCGGATTTTGATCAGTCGGGATGGACTGCCAGTCACGCGATTGACGGCAATCTGACGACAGCCTGGGGCATTCATCCACAGGTCGGGCAGACTCACCTGATCGTCTTCGAACTGACGGAACCACTGGCTGTAGAACCAGGAATGAAGCTGTCCGTCCTGATGCGACAAATCCACGGCGGTGGTCACATCATCGGGCGATTTTCTCTGTCGGCGACGGATTCTGATACGGAGTTGACGGCCGTTGTGCCCCTCGAAATTAATCAGATTCTGGACATCGCATCTGACCAGAGATCTCCCGATCAGAAGTTAATGCTGGCAGCCCATGTCGTTAATCAGCTGGCGTCAGAAGAACTTCAAAAGCTGCCTGAGCCCGCTAAACTTTACGCCGCCGGAACCCGCGCTGAGAACGAACGGGGAGTCATCACCTTCGCTGCACCACGCGCGATTCATGTGCTGCGACGCGGAGATCTCGACAAGCCCGGCGCTGAGGTTGGTGCTGGGGCATTATCAGCAGTGACTGCTCTGCCGTCTCGATTTGAAATTCCTTCTGGTGCTCACGAATCTCAGCGTCGTGCGGCATTGGCCGAATGGATTGCTCATCGCGACAACCCTCTGACCTGGCGGAGCATTGCCAATAGAACCTGGCATTATCATTTTGGTCGGGGCCTGTGCGATACGCCGAGCGACTTTGGTCGCATGGGCGGTGTTCCTTCTCATCCGGAATTGCTGGAATGGTTATCCATCTGGTTTCGAGATGATGCAAAAGGTTCTCTGAAGTCGCTGCATCGATTGATCGTTACATCGGAAACCTGGAAGCAATGTTCCGTGCATCGAGATGATGCCGCGCAGGTTGATACGGACAATCGGCTGCTTTGGAAAATGAATCGACACCGTCTGGATGCAGACAGCATTCGCGATGCGGTGCTTGTTGTCAGCGGCCAACTGGATTTGACCATGGGCGGGCCTGGTGTGGCTCATTTTCGATCGAGCCCGGGACCGCAACTCACGCCGGTTCTGGATTACGATTCATTCGACTGGAATACTCCCGGAGCGACTCGCCGCAGTATTTATCGAATCGTATGGCGAAGCATTCAGGATCCGTTTATGGAAGCACTCGATTTCCCGGACCTTGGTCATCTGTCGCCGGTGCGAGGGTTTTCTGCATCACCACTTCAGTCTCTGGTGTTGTGGAACAATCACTTCATGCTGCACTTTGCAGAGAAGTTTGCAGCCCACGTCGAAACGACTGGCTCCACTTCGCAGGAGCATGTCTTAGTGGCCATTCGCAGTTGTTGGCTCCGCGAGCCCACCAATGAAGAGCTGACGGTTCTTGAAGAACTGTCTTCCAGCGGCGGCCTGACGTCGGTCTGCAGGGCACTGTTGAACTCCAACGAGTTCCTGTTTGTGGATTAGTGCTCTGTCCGCAAAGTCCTGATCGATGTAGGCCGGACCGAGCGGAGCGAGTTCCAGCGTTGTTCACGCGCACTGAGTCACCGGAACTCGCCGGTGCTCGGTCCGGCCTGCGAAGCACGAGACCGCAGTTTAATGCGGACAGTGCACAGGATCGTCTTCACTTGTGGCTTCAGAACGGTATACTCGGGGACCTGCAACGGCGATTTTCCTTCCTGCCATTCCAATTTCAGAACGGGAGTCCATCATGAAGTCTGAGAACAGAGTTGAATCCGGTGTTTCTGAGTGCTGTTCAGTCAATCGCCGTTCATTTGTCAAAGCTGTTGCTGCGGCCTCTTCGCTGGCGATGCTGCCTGGGCGAACATTTGCGGCCGGATTGTTCGCCGGGCCATCTCGTACAAGTGCTTCAGAGACCGCTGTTGCTGAGTTCTACGCGTCTCTGACTGATGATCAAAAGAAAGTCCTGTGCTTCGACTTCGAGAACGAACTGCGACATCGCATCAGTGCGAACTGGCATGTGACCAAACCCACGATGGGTGAGACCTTTTTCACATCTCCACAGCGTGAGATGGTGGGACGGATTGTCAAAGGCTTGTGCAGTGAAGAAGGCTACGAGCGAATGACTCGGCAGATGGATGAAGATGCGGGCGGTCTGCACGAGTTCAGCGTTGCGATGTTTGGAGAGCCGGGTTCAAAGCAGTTTGAGTTTATGTTGACCGGTCGACATCTGACCCTGCGAGCCGATGGTGACAGCGTTGATAAGGCTGCTTTCGGTGGTCCGATTGTCTATGGTCACGATCAGATCGAGAAAGACGCTTCGAAGAACATTTACTTCTATCAGACTCAGCAGACCGATGCCGTCTTCAAGTCTTTGACTTCAGAGCAGGCCGCGAAAGCTCTTCTGGAAAAAGCACCGGCTGAATCAGCAGTGCAGTTGCAGGGCGAAGCTGGCAAGTTCGCCGGGATCAAAGTCGGCGATCTGCAGGCTGAGCAGAAGGCATTGGTCGAGAAAACTCTGGGAGTGTTGCTGGCTCCGTATCGCAAAGAAGATATCGACGAAGTCATGCAGGTCCTGAAGGAATCCGGCGGCGTTGATCAGTTACATATGGCGTTCTACCAGCAGGAAGACCTCGGCGGCGACAAGACCTGGGACATCTGGCGTGTGGAAGGTCCGTCCTTCGTGTGGCATTACCGAGGGGCTCCGCACGTTCATGCTTACATCAATATCGGCCATGTCAAGAAGGCGTAGGGTTTCGGTCGCAGCTCCGAAAACCAACTTTGGGGGCCATTGCGAGTGACCCCTGTCCCGGAGTTCATCAACTCCTCAGAGCCCGGTGCTTTTTAGCATCGGGCTCTTTTGTTGCGTCCGATTGCAGGCTTTGAGACGCCGGAGACACCGAGTGCTGCATGCCGGGTTTTGCATTTTTCCCGCTTTTTTTGCGGTGAAAGGAACCTTACCTCAGTCTGGCAGACGTTCGGACACAAAATCTTTGAAATCTCGTGCAAGGTTCTGAATCTCGTTCCGTACCCCCGACAGTGCCTGATCGGTCATGAGATTTCCAGTGATCGCAAGGCTGCGTTTTCCAATAAATTGCTGATCAATTTCCACCAGGGGGTTCGTTTGCCATGTCTCTGCTGTTTCAACTGAAAAAGTTCGTTTCAAAGTCATCACGTCGACGTCTCAATCTCGAACGAGCCTGGACTGGATTGGAGTCGCTCGAGACACGAACGCTGATGACGGCTTCCAGCCTGCTGGCCGGGGATTCATCAGCGAGTAGCGGTTTTGCTCGGATCATCAACGGAACGGTGACCAGTCAGTACGCCACCGTCGGCAAGGTAGGAGATGCGAGCGATTATTATGGCAGCGGCACATTGATCGCTCCACAATACGTGTTAACGGCAGGTCATTGTGCGGAAGGAGTCAGCGACACCGGTGGTCGCTTCTTTGTTAACGGTCAGGAATACAAGACGTCCAAAGTCTTTATGCATCCGAATTACAATGTGGACCTGCTTGGAGAAGATGCTGCGAATGATATCGCCATCTTCAAGCTCGATCGGCCTGTAACCGGAGTGACGCCATCTCCAATCTATCGTGCGACGCCAACTGTTGGGCAGTTGTTGACGCTGGTTGGCTTCGGTTATGGAGGAACGGGCACAACAGGAAGTGATGGGATTTACGGAACGAAGCGAGTTGGAACGACCCCCATCGACAGCGTTTCGGCCAAATTGATTAACTGGGATTTCACGACCAACTCGGAAAGCAATACGGCTCCCGGTGATTCCGGCGGCCCTGCGTTTGTTTCCGTGGGCGGCGTGAACTATGTGGCAGGTGTGACATCTGGCGGCAATCAGGACAACGCGGGTATCGGTGATAACTCGTTTGATACGCGAGTCGATGCTTTTGCGGCGTGGATTGATTCGATTGTCGGTTCCTCGGTTTCTGCTGTCACGGTTGGCATCAAAGCTTCGGACGCAAAAGCCGCTGAGACATCTGCCGGACAGGCCGCCAATTCTGGTCAATATGTGATAACAAGAACTGGCGACACCAATGCTGCGTTGACTGTGAATCTGCAGGTCAGAGGGACAGCGACGGCAGGGACTGACTACAACAGTCTTCCAGCGACAGTCACGATTCCGGCCGGAGCGACCTCAGTGACAGTTCCGCTCATCGTTAAGGACGATGCTGTGTCCGAGACGACCGAAACGGTTGTCGTTTCAGTGCTCGCAGGATCGGGGTACTCCATTGACTCAGCCGCGACAGCAGCAACTGTTTCGGTCGCGGACAATGATGCGGTGAAGTCCAACAATCACTTCGCGAATCGGCTGTTGCTGTCTGGTACTTCCGTGCAAACAACTGGAACAAACGTTGGTGCAACACGGGAGTCCGGCGAACCTGTTCATGGCGGAATCACCGGAGGCAAGAGTGTGTGGTGGTCGTGGACGGCGACATCCAGTGGCCCAGTCACGATCTCGACTGCAGGCAGTTCTTTTGATACGACTCTTGGAGTTTATCGCGGAACGGCCGTCAACAGTTTGACTCGCGTTGCCAGCAACGATGATGAGAATTTTGACAACGACATCTATACCAGCAAATTGACGTTTAACGCCGTTGCTGGCACGACTTATCAGATTGCGGTTGATGGTTATGACGGAGAGGCCGGATCCATTCGGCTGTCATTGCAGCAGACATCCGTAAAATCAACACCGAGGAAGAACTCGGCCCCAAGTCAGTCTGGTTCGACTTCGGAGAATGCTTCACTGATCCACTCAAACAATCGTTCGAATCACCGTCACCATGGACCGTCAACAACCCGAGTGAACACTCAGGCCAGTCGTCATTCCGGGCTCACAACCAGTGAAAGCAGATCATTTCGCTTGACTCCTGGTGACTCTGAAACCGAGGCTGTTTTCAGCGATTGTATCGGTTCGATTCTGGATGGAATCCGGAACTCGGCCTGACGGACGCGGAAGATTCGGTGGTGCTGGCTGAGCTCCTTCCTGAACAGTGAACCTGCTGCCGAACTCTGCTATCGTTCCCGCACTGATGCGAAAATACAGCGTCATGTGTGGTCGAAAAGTCAGAGTAAGGATTTGCGAGTGGTCAGTGACGAGAATGCCTCAACACGGCAATCATTGCTTTTGCGAGTCCGGGATTTGACGGATCGAGGAGCGTGGCAGGACTTTGTCGAATGCTACGCTCCTCGAGTCTTTGCATGGTGTCGTCGATTTGGGCTTCAGGAAGCTGATGCCGCTGACGCAACCCAGATGGTGCTTCTGAAACTGGTCGAAGGTTTGAGGTCCTTTGACTATGACTCTCATAAGGGACGATTTCGAGGCTGGCTGAAGACCGTCACTCGACATGTCGTGGTCGACGTTTTACGCAGTTGGCGCGAACGAGCCACCGGCGACAGTCAGAATCAGATGTCGCTCGAGGAAATTGCTGAACCGGATGCCGCGGCATCGCTGTTTGACGAACTGGAACTGGCGTACCAGCAGGAACTTGTTCGAAGAGCCGGACTCACCGTGCAATTGCGAGTGCAGCCGAAAACGTGGGAAGCCTATCGTATGGCCTGTGAAGATCAGATCCCTGCAGCTGAAGTTGCAATCAGTCTGTCCATGCCGATCAGCGAAGTCTACGTTGCTAAATCACGAGTCCTCAAGATGCTGCGAACAGAAGTCGCTCGTCTGGATAACGACGGAGGTCGCAATGAGTGAACGTAAGTGTCCATCTCCGGAGTCGCTTGGAAAATTCCTGGACGAGAAACTCAATCAGGAAGATTTCTCTGCCGTCTCACGGCATCTGGAAACTTGTACTGCCTGTCAGACTGCGTGTGATCAATTGACGAAAGCGGATCATGCTCCGTCTCGAGGAGATGTTGTTCGGCGATCACATCCTTCGCTGGGAAAACTCATTCGCAAGATGGTGGATTCCAGGTCTCTTGCAGCTGCTCGCCAGAAGCATGAACGTACGAATAAGACGTCGTCGGAATTCTCAAGCATCTTTCCCGGAGCACCCGATCCGCGAGCGCCGCTGGGACGCATTGGACATTATGCCGTCGTTGCCGCCATTGCTGAGGGTAACCAGGGGGCTCTGTTCAGAGCGGTCGATGAATCGCTGAACCGGGTTGTGGCAATCAAAATTGTCCACAAGCGATTGATGCAATCCTCTTCTTCGGCAGAACGATTCCGGCGTGAAGCCAGACTTCTGGCCGCGGTCCATAGTGAATTTGTCGTACGTGTCTTTCAGTCGGGTCAGCAGGACGGGTTCCCGCCTTATCTGGTTATGGAGTTCGTGGAAGGCGAATCACTCCGCAGTCGTCTTGATCGTGAGCGTCTCATTCCGTTTCGACAATCCGCCGAGATCGTTCGCGATATCTCAAGAGGACTGCTTGCTGCTCATCAGGCCGGATTGGTGCATCGAGATGTCAAGCCCTCGAACATTCTGCTGGACCAGCGAACCGGACATGCACGGCTCACAGATTTTGGGCTGGCCGTAGAGGAAACCGATGCGGTTCAGATGACTCAGGACGGTGTCATTCTTGGAACGCCGGCTTACATGAGTCCCGAGCAGGTTCATCGCACTGGTGCGAATGATACTCGGAGCGATCTGTATTCACTGGGCGTTGTGTTGTATGAACTATTAACCGGTGAAGTTCCGTTCCGAGGCACCGTGCGCGCGACACTCCTGCAACTGGTGCATGAAGAGCCTGTTCCGCCACGCAGGTACAATGAGAGCATCCCGAAAGATCTTGAGACCATTTGTCTGCGAGCCATGGCGAAGGATCGTTCGTCTCGGTTTCAGACAGCTCAGGATCTGATTGATGAACTGGAACGCTGGCTTGATGGTCGACCAGTCCTGTCGCGTCCCACCGGACGCCTGGAGCGAGTCTGGCGATGGTGTCGGCGCAACCCAATGGTTTCTTCATTGAGCGCTCTGGTGCTTGTGCTGCTGATCACATTGTCTGTCGTGATGGCGTGGTCTTCGATGCGATTGCTGGCGTCCAGTCAGGAATCACGCAATCACGCATTGGCGGCTCAACGGCAGAGTTCGGCATTGCTGGAGACATTAGGCCGGCTGGTGTTTGAACTTCAGGAGAAGTTTGATGGCGAGCATCTGGACATCAACGAATTGCAGAAGGAATCTCTGCAGATCGCTTTGGACGGGCTGCGGGACGTCCGCAACACCGCCAGTTCGACTGCTTCTCCGGATCTGCATTCCGCCGAAGCGCTGCGCCGCCTTGGCGATCTGCTGAGGAGACTGGAGGACGATCAGGAAGCACTGGCCTGTCTGGAACAGTCGGAGGCGATTCTGCGAGATCTGCTGAAGCGAGAACCCAACAATTCGGTACTCCTGAAACGTCTCGTGGAAGTACTTTGGAGTCGTGATGAGATCGCCACATTGTCGGATGTCGTCGTCGGTCGTGGAATCGAAACTCCCAGGAGCCCGTCCGGGAGTTCACTGAAGGAAGCCGCAGAACTGGCGCGGCGACGACTGGCTCTGGAAAACTCCTCGGAAGCCAGATTCATGTTGGCGATCAGCCTGATGAAATCCGGTTATGAGCTGATCGGTACAAATCAGCTGGTTGAGGCGGAATCGGTCTTCGTTGAATCTGCGAATCTGCTGACACCTGAGTTGACCGGTACCTCGAAGGAATCCGATGAGGCTCGACTGGCGTGGTTGGAGGCCAACGATCTGCTCTATCTGGCGATCGCAGATCAAAGTTCAGAAGATTCGATGGATCGAGCCGCTGACGTGCTTAAGGCATCAATTCAAAGATGTGACCAATTCCTGACTCTGGATCAAGACAATCCGCTTCTGTTGGTCTTTCGCCTGGAGGCCCAGGATCGTCTGATTTCCCACGAGTCTCTCGATCAGCCCCTGGATCAAAATGATCGTCGACCCAGCACGGATGGTAGTTCTGAAGCGACTACCGCAGTGCAGAAATTTCAATCCATCGTTCAATCATTGATTTCGTTGACCAGCAACAACAGTGATCGATTCTTTGATACGGCTTTGGCACTTTCAGAAGTAATCGAGGCGCGACTCGATGATGAAGATGACCCCGGTGCTGAACGATTCCTGCTGGCCGTGATTCAAATCTCCGAGGCGAGATTGTTGATTTCCCAGGATGACCCTGATGCTCACGGGCAATTGGCCGAATCATGGTCAGATCTCGGCGAGTTAAAGCGGGATATGGGTCAGTCGCAGAGCGATGTGCTGGATTGTTATCGCCGTTCAGTGACCGAGTATCGTCAGATCAATGACCCGTCCTGGTTTGTTGTTTCCGACTGGGTTGATTTCGTGGAAACACAGCTTGATGTGGCTGAGCTTGCCAAAGGTCTGCCCAGTGATTCAACGGCGGCGAGCACAGAAGAACTGGTCAAACAGATCCGTGAGGCACTCAGTAATGCGGAACAACAGAAGACTCAGTTTGACGACGAGTGGCTTGAGGCGGTCAATCGTCGCATCACTGCCCTGAATACCAATCAATCGCCCGACGCTCCATCGCAAGCCGAAACGCTGCGCTGAAAGGTAATCGATCGGGACGGCGATATGAACAGGCACCCGTTCTTCAATAAGGTCAAGCCTTTAGAAGCCTACTGTGCTTTCGTCGTTCTGAATCGCATCGACAGAAACTCCCAGTCAGGATTCTGCTTCTGTGAGTGCTGAGCTTCCCATTCCGAGTTAAACAAGACGGCCATTTGATCGTACTGATCAACAACCTGACGACTGGAAGACAACAGGTTCAGTTCAGACTTAGAACCAGGCTTCTGAACAACCCAGCGAGCCACCTTGTAGTTCAACCAGCGAACTTCCGTCTCTGTGTCATACTCCGACTGCAAACGAAACTTCACGACGTCAAACTGAAGTTCCCCGACAGCCGCCAGGATTAGCTGTTTGACAGAAGTACTGGGTGTCTGAAAAACCTGAATCGCGCCTTCTTCCAGCAGTTGCGAGAGACCTCGTTCGAATTGCTTGCGGCGCCCCGTGTCGGTGCAGATCATCATCGCAAAGAACTCTGGGGAGAACTGCGGCAGCGGTTCGAAATTGACGGCCGCTCCCTCGCAAATCGTATCGCCCAATAGGAATTCACCGGGGTTGACGAGACCAATGATGTCACCCGGAAATGCTTCATCCATCGTCTCACGTTCTTGCCCGAACAACTTGTGAGCACGCTTGAGGCGAATCTTTTTGGCCGTTCGAGGATGATAAACTTCCATTTCGCGGCGAAAGGTCCCCGAGCAAACTCGAACGAACGCAACTCGGTCACGATGCTTCGGGTCCAGGTTTGCCTGAATCTTAAACACGAAGCCGGAGAACTCTGGTCGTGCAGCCGGGATCGGACCATTGTCACCAACACGATCTCGCGGTGTCGGGCACAGCCTCAGGAAGCCTCGCAGGAATTCTTCAACACCGTAGTTCGTCAACGCACTTCCGAAGAAGACCGGAGACACTTCACCCGCCAGAAATCGATCTCGATCATACGTCGCACCGGCCGCTTCCAGCAGTTCCACTTCTTCGCGAGCTTGTGCGACGATGCCCTGAGGCATATTCTCGGGATCAACCTCAGAAAGCGGCATCAGCTTAGAAGCGAGTCGATGCGTGTTGTCGCGTGTCTCGAACACAAACGCGTTGCGGCTGGCCAGATCGATCACACCGCGAAATTCAAAGCCGGTTCCCAGGGGCCAGTTGACCGGAACAGGAATAATCCCCAGCTTGGATTCAATGTCTTCCAGAATCTCCAGCGTCTCTTTGCCCGGCCGATCCACCTTATTGACAAAGGTGATCACCGGAATTTTGCGAATGCGGCAGACGTTGAAGAGCTTCTCCGTCTGGCTTTCCACACCGTTGGCCAGGTCCAGAACCATCACGGCACAGTCAGCAGCGACGAGAGTTCGATAGGTATCTTCACTGAAGTCTTTGTGTCCTGGAGTATCCAGCAGGTTGACCTGGCAGCCGTCGAATTCGAACGTCAACACGGTCGAGCTCACGGAGATCCCGCGCTGCTGTTCCAGAGCCATCCAGTCGGACGTGGCAGACTTCTGATTCTTGCGACCTCGAACAGCTCCCGCCGTTTCCAGCATCCCGCCGTACAGCAGAAGTTTTTCGGTCAGAGTGGTTTTGCCCGCATCCGGATGCGAAATAATGGCAAAGGTTCTTCGGCGAGCAATTTCTCTCGCGACGACGGGATCAGTAGAGCTCATCGGGATGGATTCAGGATCAGGAAAGGAATGGACCGAGTCCGGCAGCACAGTTTCTGTCGGAGTGATACGGTGCTGGCACGACGATTACAACCACAATCACGATGTGGGCCGGGGGTGTCTCAGAGACGGTGGTTTGGCAGTGGTCTCTCAGCTCATATGTTTACCGCCAATACCGTTCAACGAATGGCGATTCAATTAGCGGAACCGGCGCAAGCCGTCCGGTGGGTGCGTGTTTTTACGGGCACTCACCGGGCAGCTCGCGCTCCTCCGCTACTTTTTAAACGGTCTTTTGTTCACAATGAAAAAAGACGAGCCACACTGCGACTCGTCTTTCGGGAATTCTGGATTTGGCGTCGCCAGGGATCAATTGATCACAGAGACGCCTTTCCGGTGTTCGACATGCGATTCCGAACCTCTTTCGAGCGTCCGGTGGGAGCCTGCTCAGTCTTAACCGCGTTGCGAATCTGTCCCTGCACTGCACCTTGCTGTGGATTTGCTGGCAACCCGATTGCATTAGCAGGAACTCTTCTCGGCTGCTGCGGAGGCATTTCCATCGGAGCTGGTTCCGGTGCGGGCGCGGGTACTGGTGTTGCCTGTTGTGGTTCTGCCGCTGGAACACCTGGAACCTGCGTTGAGCCTGAGGTTCCTCCCGAAGTGGTACGAGGAGGAATGCTGTCAACAACTCCCGGAATGTGTGGGCGATCCGGGCTGCTCTGGCTTTCCCATGCATTGATTGCTGGTCCGGCCGTGAACTCGGACGGTACCGCATCCACGTGCGTATTATCGAGAGCGTGAGTCATCGCTTCGCCACGACGTTTTGCGTCTTCGTAAGCTGCAGGATTCCACTGACCTTCCGCCAGATAAATCGAATTGGCTTCAAGCAGAGTTCCCTTGCGGAAGTTGAGCTCTGTAATCGCCTTATTGTACTCGATGATGCTGCGGAGGTAGCTTTGGTCTGCATCACGGCTGGTGATTTTTGATTCGAGGACGCGCCCCAATGAGATGGGATCACGAGCTTCACTGATAAGTTCACGTTCTGAAGTGGTGTCCGTGAAATCTTCTGCCACGGCAACGCGTTTTGCGCCACTTTCTGCCAGCAGATACCACCGATCCATTTCGAGGATGGCGTTGTTCAGTTCGCGAGCAATCTCCTGTTCCTGTTCCTGCAGGACTGATTTTGCTTTGCGGAGTCGGAGTTCATAGTTTCGCACCTGCGCTCGGGCCAGGCGGAGTCCCAGTGGCATGGAGAACTGGAGACCTGCACCCCAACCGGTATTGTCACCCTGCGTCAACGATTCGTAAGCACTGGCGTATCCAGCGTCCGTCTGACCATCGTCGTCCTCTTCGCCCAACAGTTCGTCACCAAATCCGTTGATGCGATACTGCGAAACAAGATCGAGGCGAGGACGAGAAAGATTCTTGGCGGCTTTCAACTGCAGTTCCAGACTGCGAATTTCCCATTTCTGTCGACGTAGTTCAGGGCGATGAGCCAAAGACTCCAGCAGAGAAGATTCCCAGTTCGGAATCAGCGGCGCTTCGGTAGGCTTATCAACAGGCGTCAGGAAGTCTCCATCGTTCAGCGGAAGCCCCAGAAGTCGTCTCAGTCGATACTCTGCACTCAGAACGTCGGCCAAAGATCCTTTCATGCGAGCATCGGCTTCATAGAGCCGATTCGCGGCCTGAGCTTCGGCATCTCGTGCGTCAGCTCGAGTTGCAATCAGGTCACGAAAAGTCACGATGTCTTCAAACGTTTTGATTTCTGACTGATACAACTGCAACGCGAGGTAGAGGTCCCAATACTTGGTTTCCACATCGCGTACCAGCGTTGTCGTTGACTGTTCAAAATCAACCAGCGAAATGTCGGAGTTAATTCGAGAGATCAGCACGCCCTGAGACACACCGCTGACGCCGCGAACACCCTGAGCGATCGGACCGGCGATGCGAGTAAACTCGGTGCCGCCACCGGCCAACAGCGGCTGACGATACTCTGCCTGAATCGATCCTGTGTAGGCCGACGGGAACAGACGCTGGAGATTATTCTGGCTATAGTTCCAGTCATGCTGGATCGCTACGGTGCCGGAGTTTGCCAGACTCTTCTCCAGGCGAGCCTGAAACTGTCCGGTGTCTTCGTCCAACACATCTCCGGCGTTGAGTCCGAGGTTCGCTGTATTCTGCGGATCTTCGGACTTACCTGCCTGAAGACTCGAAGTAAAGATCGGGTCGAAATCCGCCAGTGCGGCATCAACACCACGGTTCCCGAACAAGAAACTGGTTTCCTGAATCGCCGCATCATAAACCGACGCGACGCGGGACGGATTCGCAAGCAGTGCGTTTCCGGGAGATCCGAACGACTGGTCATCGCGAAGAATCGTGGCATTGGACAATGCCATCTTGATGCATTCGTCCAGCTTAATATGACGCTGTGAGACTTCTTCAAGACTGGTGATTCGGCGTGGGGCTCGGAACAGATTAGGATCACTCTCTCGCGCTTCGGACTCCGTTGGGTACTCGATCGCAGTTGCGTAATCCCGGTAATGCTCAATCGTTTTGTCTTCGCCGATGAGGTATTGCAGCCTCGCTCCCGGCGCGGCACAGCCCTGACTCAGCAGTGCGGCGAGTAAAACAGTCGCCGTTGATCGCTTCCATCGGGTCGTATTCACGCGGACAGCCTCCTGCAGGCACAGACTTCATGTCTTTGACAACTCCCGACGCCGTTCTTGGTTTTGCGTCGAGCTTCTTTTCTGATCCCCACCCGGCAACAGCGCAACGCGCCCCTGTCGAGTGATCTCCTAATCGTTATCGTCAGATTAACCGTTAAACTTTGCCTAAACTTCCCGACAGGAACCTTTGAATGGTCCCGATCTTTGCTTCCGGCAAGTATCGCCGCCTGGAATACCAACCAGCAGATCCTGCTCGATCGCTTCATGGATCGAGTTCTATTAACATTCCCGCTCGACGCGACTTGACTTGGTAGACTCGCGAATTTGAGGGGATTTTGCGGATTTCAACGGTCAGGCTGACTTCGGATCACCGATCATGGGGACTTCACATCGCAAAAATCCCGACGAGATTTTGCGTTCTCAGGAAGCGGTGGTCAGGCAAACGCACGGATGGTAAACGCTGTCAAAAGATCGAGACTGGAGTTGTACGGGCCATGGTGCCCTTAGAACGACAGTCGGACAGGATTGTCCAACCTCCATTCGAACTTTGAACTTTGGGACCCGAACTATGGAAACAGCCACACAACCCACGGTGACTCGAGAAACGCTGAAGCCCGGCGAGGTTCTCTGCAGCTACTGTACGGCGCGATGTTGTCGCTACTTCGCGATGGGGATCGATACGCCGAAGACCTGGGAGCAATTCGATAACATGCGATGGTACATGATGCATGGACCGTTTTCCGTCTTCGTCGATGGCGCGTCGTGGTATCTTTTGATCCCAGGTGATTGTCAGCATCTGCAGGCTGACCATATGTGCGGAGCCTACGAAACTCGCCCGCAGATTTGCCGTGACTACACGACGGACTCCTGTGAATATGACAATGACGGTGTCTATGACCAGCTGTTTGAGACGCCTGAGCAGCTTTGGGAGTACGCTCACGCAATTCTTCCAGCTCGCCCGCGCCGTTCGGCTGATGGCCGTGTC
>JBILXT010000180.1:0-13829 GCA_044378235.1 Planctomycetaceae bacterium | reverse complement strand
GAGCCCGATGGAAAGTCCGCCGTGTCAACCGAATGGCGGGGCTTTGCTCCATCATGTACAGCGATCTCTGGAAAACCTACTGGAATGCCGCGTAAGCCATTCCACCGAAATCCGCGACTGCACCCCGCTCCGACTGGCGATACTGGATCATTTGCCGCCGGGCTGGCCGGATTGTCGCTGACAAATGGTGGTCCGATCGACTTCACGAAGTCTCTGCAGCTCAATGCCCAGAATGTCAACGGCCTCGAAATTACTCATGACATTAATCTGCAGCAGCGAATGACATTTAACTCCGCCACGGCGGGGGAGCATCAGACATTCAGTGGTCAGCTAAGCGGCACCAACGGCATCGCGAAGACTGGCGAAGGCACGATCATTCTGAGTGGCAATAACTCGTACTCCGGCGGAACGCTGCTGGAAATGGGTGAGTTGCGAATGACTCACAACAACGCGATTGGAACGGGCACACTGACCGTCAATAATCTGGGCTCCACGTTCCTGACATTTACGGATGGAGTGACGATCGGCAACGACATTAACCTGAATACGTCAACTATTGTCGCTCCGGATACCGGAACCACGGCCACTCTGGCGGGGGATATTTCGGAGACTGGTGGCCCATGGGGGCTTACAAAGGACAACGTCAGCACCCTGGTCCTGCGTGGAAACAACACATTTACGGGCGGCGTGTATGTCATTGACGGGACTGTCCGTGTCGAGAGCGATACCGCTCTTGGTACCGGGACACTCACTCTTCCCGGCGCCGTGACACTGGATCTGGCAGAAGATGTGACGATCGATAAACAGGTCCTGTTGCAGAATAACGTCTTCTTCAACGTCGATTCCGGAACGGCCACAATGAGCGGTTCTGTTGAGGATATTGGCGGATTCGAAAAGACTGGCAACGGAGCACTGATCCTGAGCGGCACGACCTCGCATACCGGTGGCACGACTGTGTCAGGTGGCATTCTGCAGGGGAACACGGACAACCTGCAGGGCGATATCGTAAACAATGGCATCCTGATATTTGATCAGGAGGGAGTTGGTGCGTATTCAGGTGTTATCAGCGGCTCCGGTTCCGTGACGAAAGTCGGCGCTAACCTTCTTGTGATGTCGGGGAACAATACCTACACCGGACCGACAAGCGTGGGCATCGGTGAAGTTCGAGTCGAAGGAAGTCTCGTCAGTGATGTCACGATCGGCCTGGCTGGAGTGCTGTCCGGAAACGGAACAACCGGTAGCGTTACGAACGAAGGATTGCTGCAGCCCGGCGTTGGAGATGTCGGTGAATTGCATGTCGACGGGTATGCTCAGAACGCAACCGGAACTCTGGAGATCGACATCAACGATGGCGGCACTGTTCCCGGCGTCAACAACGATCACCTCGATGTTGTTGGCCCCGCTGCCGTCACGGGAACTTTGAACGTCAACGCAGCTCCGGGAAGTTATACGACGGGAACACAGTACATCATTCTTTCGGCAGGTGGCGGAGTCACCGGTGTTTTCACCAGCGTGACCGACAACTTGTCATTGTTTGATGTCTCCGCCATCTACAACGTCAACGACATTACTATTGAACTGCAGCGAATTCTGGCACTTCGAGACGTCGGAACGACGGCCAACCAGCAGGCGGTCGGCGGTGCTCTGGATAACATCGCGTTGACGGCGACGGGCGATCTGCAGACACTGATTAACGAGCTGGGAGCTGCCTCGACGGCAGATCAACAACTTGGCCTTTCTCAGTTGAGCGGTGAAGGTTACGGAACGACTCAGACGATCGGCATTCAGTCGGGGATTCAGTTCCAGAATTCTGTGACGGATCGCCTGACGAATAATGGCAATTTTTTGACATCGGCTGGTGGCTCACTGGTCTCCGCGGATCTCGCTGAAGAGGACGTCTGGCTGGTTGGTGCTCGCGACCAGTCGCAGCGACGCGGCTGGCTGCAGGGCTTCGGGACCAGCGCTCAGATTAGTGGTGATGGCAATGCCGCAGCCTCAGACTATCGTCAGGGCGGAGTGGCTGTCGGCCTTGATCTTGGCAGCGATGAGACCGGTGTTGTCGGTATCTCCAACGGCAACTCGTTCCTGAGCTTTGGTCAGGATAACGGTTCATTCGGAAATATGAATTCGCACCATTTCGGGCTCTACGGCGTGCGGCAAATGGATCCGTTGTATGTGCTCGGGTCGACCAGCTACGGGTACAGTGATATTGACATGACGCGGTCGGTCCCTGGTGGAACCGTTCAGGGATCTCCTGTCGCGCATCAGATTGGTGCCTATGCGGAAACGGGAGTTTCACTGGATGGCAGCATGGTGAGAATTCAACCTCTGGTCGCCTTGCAGTACCAGTTGTTTTCTCAGCAGAGCTTTTCAGAAACCGGCGGCCCCGGCGCGCTCAACGTAGCTGGTCAGCAGGCGAATTCTTTGCGAGCTCACCTGGGGGCTCGTATGAGCTTCAGCGAGCTGCAGGATTCGAGCGGCCGCTTGTGGACGCCTTATGTTCATGCTCGCTGGGTTGCTGAACTGCTCGACGACGATCGGCTTGTGAATGCGTCGATTATCGGTGCTCCAGCCGGCGGCAGCTTTGTGACGGCCGGTAACGGACTTGGTCGACATTTCGCGGTGGTCGGCACTGGCGTGAATGTCGAGCTGACGGATCACTGGTCGTTGTTCTCAAACTACGACCTTCAGGCAGGTGGCGGACTGACGGCTCATACCGGCAGCGGCGGACTGACCTACCAGTGGTAGAGTCTTCAGGCTGAGTAAACTCGGCTAAAATAGACTGAGTTTGCTTATTCGTCCTCATCCGGCGTCGGAAGAACATAACCGTCGGCATCGACGGCATACTCAAGGAGAATCTCCATCGAGATGTGCTCGATTGCGGAGATGTGAGTCGATCTGAGGGCGAGTTTTGGGGCCATGCCGGCGTCCAGTGCTTCCAGCCATCGAGGCAGGCAAAGACACCAGCGATCCCCGGCCTTGAGTCCTGGAAAACGATATTCAGGGACTGGCGTCGACAGATCGTTCCCGGCGCGTTTGGAGAACTGCAGGAACTCGGAGGTCATCACGGCACAGACAGTGTGCATGCCGTGATCATCACCACATGTTTCGCATTTTCCTGTGCGAAAAAAGCCAGTCATCGGATCCGCCGAACAGACCGCCAGATCTTCACCAAAGACATTCTTGGCCAAGGACATGTTCCTCTGAAAAGTCACGTCAGTCATCAGGTCCGGGAACGACGTTCCGCATCTTCGACTGACGCAGTCTACTAATCAATTCCAAACCGTGCGAATGCATGACCACGAATTCTCTCGTGATGCTCTCTGGCCACCGTTTTGCAGCGTTGTTCGCACCGTAAGTCCTGGTCGAAAGTCAGCGGCCATCAAGGGAGATCGTCTTGACAGACGAATCTCCCTCCGATTCCTGACTCCTGATGCCGGCAGTAAACTGAACAAAGACAATGAAGACAGCCAGAGATGCCTCGAGCCAACTGCGACTACTTGCCCAGTTCTTTCACGATGTTGTCGGCTCCGTAAACCACCTGCAACGCTTCGCGGATCGCACTGGAGTGAACAGAGACAGATCGAGCCTGTTTGTCGGTGTAGACATAGTTCCCGGACAGCGACTGAATATTGCCGTCAAAGATCAAACCGACAAGTTCTCCGGCTTTGTTCACAACCGGACTTCCGGAGTTGCCGCCGATAATGTCGGCCGTGCTGACAAAGTTGAACGGTGTCGTCTTTGAAAGCTTTGACTCTGCCTTCTTCCACGATTCCGGCAACTTATAGTCTGTCTGGCCTTCGTGCTTCTTTTCATGTTCGAACGCGCCACCAACATTGGTCCAGGCAGGTATCTGCTGGCCGTCCTGTTCATAGCCTTTCACTGGTCCGAACGCGAGTCGCAATGTAAACGTGGCGTCCGGGTAAGCAGACGTCCCCTGAGTCGCAAATTTGGCTTCGGCGATCTGTGCATACGCCTGCTTGTCCTGCTCATCCAGCTGATCTGTGATGGAACGAATACGGCGAACCTCGGGATTAATGATCTTTGCCAACAGGATCATTGGATCTTTGCTGTCATTGATCGCCTGAATGCCGCCGGCAGCAATCTTTTTGCGAGCTTCGACGTTGAGCAATTCTGTTCCGCTGATCAAATCAGCCGCACGATCCGCAGGGTTCTTGCCCGCCAGAATCTGCTGGCACAGTGGATCATCGAAACCTCGTTGTTCCAAAGTTTTCGCGATCGAATCGCCCAGCAGTGTCTGATCCAGATCGGTATAAATCGGAGCTTCTGAATAGAGCTGCTGCAGCAATGATTCGCGGCCTGCATCCGAGAACTCCGGCAAGCGTTCTCCCGACGGCTTCTGGTCTTCCTCGGCCATCTGTACTAGTTCCAAAGCGATATTGTAAAGCTGTGAGTTCACAGCCACACCTTTGCCCAACAGAGACGCTCGCTTCTTGGTCGTTTCGGCGATCGTGTCCCAGGCAGCCCCGAGTGCCTTCAGCTTTGGATCTGCCGCCACGACTTCTCGCAGTTTGGCCTCAGCCGCAGCTTTGTCAGCCAGCACCTGCGGATCCTGCAAACCTGCCAGCATTCCGAGTCGCGCCTTGCGAGAATTCTGAATGCCGAACAGTTCGTCGCGGGCTCGGCGAGCATTCTCCTTGCCTCGCAGTGCATACTGCTGCAGCAGAATTTCCTGACGTCGCAGGCTGGCCATGATGTACGGCAGGTTCAGGTCACGCTGATACTTCAGAGCATCCATCGTAAAGATACGACTCGTACGGCCCGGATTTCCGGACACGAACGCCACTTCATTCTCTACTGGCCCATTCGCTGACCACTTCAGGAAGTGCTCAATCTTCGCCGGCTTGCCATCTTCGTAAACTCGAAAAATCGTGGCATCAAGGCAGTAACGAGGATACTCAAAGTTGTCCGCATCTCCGCCGAAGAACGCGATGGCCGTTTCCGGAGCCCAGACCAGTCGCACGTCGGTATATTTCTTGTACTGATACAAGTGATAACGCCCGCCGCCGTAGAGCGTGGTCACGGTGCTCTTCAGGCCGGATGCGTCCAGGGCTTCTTTTTCGATCTTCGCAATCACAGCTCGTCGAGCTGCCACGGCCTGTTCGGTCGACATGCCATCCGTCACCGAGGCCTTCACGACTTCTGTCACGTCCTTGATGTTGACCAGTTGATTCAGTTCCAGGTCGGGTGCTTTGAGTTCCTGATCAGGCGTCTTCGCAAGGAAACCGACTTCCATGATGTTTCGTTCGGGCGTCGACAATTTGAACAGCGTGTCCGAGCCCACATGATGATTCGTCAGAACCAATCCCGTGCTCGAAATGAACGAAGCCGATCCGCCGACGTTGAAGCGAACGCTCGACTTCATTAAATGCTCGGCCCACTCGTTGGATGGCTCAAAGCCGTAACGTTCCTTCAGCAATCCCAAAGGCAGATCGTTAAACAACCACATGCCTTCATCGCCGTGCGCGTCAGAAAGGCTGGTGGCCAGAATCGCCGTCAGACAAATCATTGATGTGAATCTCATACGGAGCTGCTTACTGAAGAAGGAGTGAGAAACTTATCCACGTCATTGCTGACGATGACACCATAATTGACCGCACCCAGCCAGCCGGACATGATGATGCCCACACTGCCAGCATGGAAGAGCCCTGAAATCTGTTGTGGCAGATCGCGACTGACCTGCAGACCTTCGAACTTGGTGCCGAACGAAGATCCCGCGAGATGCCGAGTATAATGTTCGAACGTCTTTGGCGTTGCCGCTTCGACATGATCCAGTTTGGCTCGAATATCGGGCACGTAGCGTTCGAGACAATCCAGAGTCGTCTCGATCAGATCCTTTTTGGATGCTTCATAATCTTCCGGCGAAAGATCGGCCCAGTCGCGATAGTTTGCGTTCGTCGAGGACACCACAAGCCAGCGATCGCTGCCGGGACGCGTCGACGGATAGTAGAAGCTGAACGTGCGACTGCTGACTTTTTTGCTCAGCAATGCGTCAATATCGAACCCCTTGTGTTCGGAATGGAACAGAAGATCTCCACAGCTGTCATCGAAACTCTCGCCGGGCTTTAAAGCCATATAGACCTGGCACGAACTGTTGTTCAGGCGAACGGCCTTGGCGTCATCAACGAACTTCTTGTCAAAGTGCTGCTCACCCACTAGGTTCTGGATGGTGCTCTTGACGTTGGCGTTCGAAACAACCGTCCGACATCCAATGCGTTTACCGTTCACGATAACGCCGGTCACTTTTCGATCCGGTCCGACTTCAATCTTCTCCACGAGACTCCGGATGCGAATATCAACGCCGTTACGTTCCAGTTCGGCCTTCATCTTCAGCACCAGGGCATCCGTCCCGCCTTCAAACGTGTAGACACCCTTTTGCATAAAGTTGGAGAACACGATGCCGTAAGTGATCGCAGGATCTTCCAAAGTGGATCCGTTCGCGTACGTAATTGGTTCCATCAGCAGACGGACGACGTCATCACGGCCCGGAAAGAACTGTTCGAACAACTCGCGAGTCGTCTTCGATTGCTCATCGAAAAAGTTCATGCTCCGCGCGGTGTCGAAGAATTGCTGGACCGTGGGCAGAGCGATTCCGAAGTGTTCGACCAGGATGCGAGTAAAATCTTCGCGAGTGAACGTGGTGCGGAGTGAGAACTGCGGATTCTCGAAGCGGACACCTTTGAGCTGCACGATGGATTCGGCAATCTCCGGCGTCCAGTACTTGCGACAGCTCTTGATCATGCCATGCGGAAAGCCGTGCAGGGAGATATCAAAGATGTGTCCGCCGGCCCGTTTGAACCATGTGGCCATCCCGCCCAGCTGATAATGGTGCTCCAGCAGCAGCACGCTGTACCCCTGCCGAGCCATGATATTGGCCGACGTCAAACCCGCCAGACCGCTGCCGATGACGACAACGTCGTAGGAGTCTTTGGTGCCTTTCAGAAAATCACGAGCCATTCGAACGTTCAACCAAATCCGTCGGCGGAGACGACAGTTCCGTGTTGCGCCCGTCGCTCCGCCGACGGGTTTTGTCAGTCAGCCGCGAACGACTGCTGCGGGAGACTAGCAAATGCCAGCGAGCAACTTCAAACGCACGGACTGCTTACCGCCTTATTCTCTCCCGTCCGAGGAATCCACAGCCTACGGGCTTGCTCTAAAACTCAGGTGGTCTGCATTACGGAAAAGGGGGTGGAATGATCCCACACGGCCAATCTTTGGCTCAGGGCGTTGGCCGCTTCACGTTGAGGACGGAAGCCACGATACGATGCCTGAAGAAACGCATCAATTTAAGAAATGATGGCTCTTTCCCGTAAATTGAATCAGCCGGGCAGAAGTTTTCTCGCCTTGAACTGGGAGACAAGGGTTGCCCAGTTTACGAACTTCAGGACAGTCTCACATTGCATCGCGAATGTGGACAGAGGCATAAAAAGTCCGAGGAAACGAATCGCTCGCAGCGCGTGAGTTCATCGTTTCCCCGGAGTCGAACTCGTAATCGTAACCTGTTGAACCCTGGGATCACCCCACAGCTCGTTCAGGACATTCGACCGGCGACGGTACGTTACGCAGGAAACTCTGAAATCAACAGGAACGAAACCGGAACGCTGAATGAGATTTCGCGGAAGAATTGTTTCGCGACGAAGCAAAACAGCCAAAGATATATACTATACAAGTAGTATTTCTGCTGATGAGCAATGTTTGCGGTGGAAGACCACTACGCGTCAGTGGGCAAATCCTCACCACACAACCATTTAGGTGAAGTTGCCAGGGCGAGTCCTTCATGCGGGCGAATCATCGTTCCAGAGGTCACGAATCCGCGCGAGCTTGCGTTTGATCGTGGCGACGGACAAGCTTAACTCCGCTGCAATCTCGATGACTTCGAAGCCTTCCATGCGTCGCAGCGCGATAATTTGCAGAATCTGATCCGGCAACGATTCCAGCCGTTCGCGGCACTCACCCAGCAGTTCATCCACAAAGCGATCAGGATCTCCTGAGTCTGCCACAGAATTGATGTCACGGAGTCGGCCGTGCTCCGACAGATTGAATCCCGAGTCTCCTCGAACCTGCCCTGGTCCGCGTTTCTCGGCGCCCAGCCGTTGTTGAAGTGCGTTTGCTTTACGAGCCATCTCGGTGATCAGGATTCTCCACAGCTCGTCACGGTTGGTGAGTGTCTTAAACCGACCCGCTTCGGCCGCGCGAAAAAAACTGTTCATTGCACTTTGTGCAATATCCTCTTCATCCGCTATGCGTTGATCTTTGATCGACAGGCGACTGCGAGCATACGTTATGATGCGTTCGTAGACGGATTCCCACAGTTTAGCACACGCCTCTTCATCACGACTGCCTTGAATTCGAATCAGTAACTGAGTCAGCTCGCCAGCATCCGTATTGCCGTTCAAGGTTTCGACCTTTGCTCTATCGTTTGCTATTCACGTGGAAATCATCAAATCTCAGATTGCTGTCGATCCGCGAGGAGCTCTCCCCTGTCTCCGTCATCGATCATGAATTTTTCTTCGTAAACGGTTCCTTCGAGAATGATACCCTTGCCGAGGCAACTTGGTAGGATCCGTTCGTATCTCCGTGGAGAAATGAGGGTTGACGTGTGAGTTCGCAAATCTGTCCCGACCAATCAATGCTCACGGCATTTGCAGCCGGTACGCTGACAGGCGAACAGTGTACCGACGTGTCTCGTCACGTTGATGAGTGTGATAAGTGTCGCTCGATTGTGAACGCTTGCAATCCTTCGTTTCTTGCCACGATGGCAACGGTGCGAAAGAACACAACGGAGCATATTGTTCCCCAGGATCTGACCGCTTTGCGTCTGGTGCCTGAGCGAAACAGAGAATTGTTGCCGCCGGAGTTACGCACGATCGCGGACGAGTATTCCACCAGGTTGCGGTCCGGAATAGCCGTTGACGTCGCCACTCACCTTACTGAACATGGCATCGTTGCGGACTCCAATGAAGTACCGGCTGAACATCTGCTGTTGCTGATGGAACTCCTGTGTCTTGAGCTGCAGCACTCATGGCAGGCGAGCAATTCGACATCCAAAACGGACAGCTCAGACGTAAAACTCCCGCGGCTCAGCGAGGAAGAACGGGCGACAACGATTCAATACGCTCAGCGTTTTCCGGTTCTGAAACGGTGTCCGCTGTTGGTTGTCGATCTGGCAAGACATGAAGCCACGCTACGAGGATTTCAAGTCGACGACGCGACCTCGAAACCAGTCAACCAGTCCTCGGATATCGAGCAGTTCGATCTGATCAAGCCGATTGCCAGCGGAGGAATGGGAGTCGTCTGGAAGGCGATCAATCGTGAGCTCGGGCGAACCGTGGCAGTCAAACTCATTCAGCAGAACAAGGTGGGAGGGAATCCGGAACGCCAGCTGTTGTATCAGCAGCGATTCCTCGTCGAAGCTCAGGCCGCCGCAAGACTGACTCACGCCAATATTGTTCAGATTCACAGCATTCACAACACCGGGGGACAGCTCTATTACGAAATGGACCTCATCGAAGGCGGCAACCTCCGGGACCTCATTCAGAGTCCTGCGCCGATGGCTGTGTCGCGAGCCGTGGAATTGATGAAGGATATCGCTGGTGCCATCGATCATGCGCATCGTCGAGGCGTGATTCATCGCGATCTGAAACCGGAGAACATCCTGATGAAGGATGGCCAGAGTCCGATGATTACCGACTTTGGTCTGGCCAAGCTGGTGGATTCTGACACCGCGCTGACTCAGGACGATACGGCGATGGGAACCATGAGTTACATGGCCCCCGAGCAATTTCGTGACGCGGCGACAGTCACCGTTTCTGCTGATATCTATTCCATGGGTGCGATGCTCTATGAACTGCTCGCCGGTGATGTGCCTATAGCCTACAAGGGCGATATTACCAGCTTCAGCGACAAGGTGGAGAACTTCGACCCGCCTCCGCCTCAGCGAAGCGATCGGTCGATTTCAAAAGACATTCAGAACGTCTGCCTGAAGTGTCTGGCCAAGAAACCGGAGCAGCGCTACCGATCAGCGGCAGACCTTGCCAATGATTTGACGGCATTTCTTGAAGGTCGTCCGGTGTCCGCTCGTCGGATTGGTCCGTTGGGACAATTCTGGCGTGTCTGCCGACGCTATCCGAAGACCGCCAGCCTCGCTGGTTTGTTGGTTGCGGCACTGCTGGTAGGTTTTTTGGTGTCACTGAAGTTTATGCTCGACGCACGCCATCAGGCGATGCTGGCTCTGGGGGCCGTCAATCATTTCTATCTTCAGGTTGATCAGAACGACGCATTTCGCCAGCCGGCATTTAATGACCTTCGCGTAAGACTGATGCAGGAAGGTCGTGATCGCCTCAGCGAACTCACCTATGCGCCGGTCTCTTCTCGTGACAAAAGCAGCCAGCGCGCGATTGCGACATTGCATTTTGTGAACGGGAGAAGTCTGCAGGAGTTGGAACGATCCGAGGAAGCCTTTGCGGAGTTTCAGCGGGCGGAGTCCATTCAGCGAGGACTCATCAATGAGGATCCCTCCGACCAGGATGCCCGAGCAGATCTTGCGACTACTCTTGTTGCGATGGAACAGGCGAGTCCGCAACACGAGAACGTTTCTGCGTGGCAGGAGGAGGCCCTGTCACTGCGCAGGGTGATTGCCGAAGAACTTCCGGATACGGACAGCAGGAAAGCAAAATCACTGCGATTGCTCGCCAATGTTTATATGAACAAAGCCAACCGCCTGGCGAGGCCGATCATCCAGAAACACGCAGAGATACCCTCGACGGATTTGCAGGAGGCGATTCGACTCTTCGAGCTGGCAGGCCAGCATCGCGAAGCCGCCGTCAAACTGCGTCCGAGCAATTCCGTCGATCAGGGCGAAAAGGATGCCCTGGAACGAGATCGAATTGTCGGCCGAGCCAATCTTGCAGTTCTGTTGTCGCGGGTCAGCGAGTCCTCTGCAGAATCGCTTTTAGGGCTCCGTGATGCGGCGTTGTTGCTGTCCGACTACCTACAGTCTCACCCGTGGGACGTCGAGGCGCGAAGACAACTCGCGGAGTGTCAGCTGTCGACGTACCTCATGGCCGAAGTGAAGAACGACACTGAGTTCTCAGCGCTCATTGCGGCGGAACGAGATGCGGATGTTGTCGTTGCGATGATGCCCAATGATATGAGCAGCCGCCGAACAGTCGCTCGCATCGCTCTTGAACGGGCCCTTGATTTGATTGTCACGGATCTCGACTTAACCGTTGAATCCAACGCCTCGTCATTCTCACCGGCTCGGCTGAATGCGGCTGCGGTCGAACAACTTGTTCGAGCGTTCGAGCATCTGCCAACGAACCCTGAAGCCGACAAAACCGGCGCGAGCCTTCGCAGTGCAGAGATCCTCACTGCGGTTCGTATCGCCAGAGTTCTGCGAACACTCACTCCGCTGGAAGGATTCGCCCAGCCGGCAGAAGGGGCTGCTGAAGATCTGCGGCAACAATATCTTGAGAATCTTCGAATGGCGCGACAGCAGCTTTATCAATCGTCGAGTGAAGCAAGCCCCGTCAGCATCGATGACTTCAGCGAGGCTCGAATTCAGACGTTGGCCTATTCTTCCGTCGTAGCACACCTGAAGTTTGAAACCTCAAAGTGCCATGCGCGGGCGAAGGAGTGTCTTGAGCTGATTCAATCGAGCCGACAATCCGGGCGGGAAAGTTCCGTGAACGATCAGTGTGAAACAATCCTGCGACAACTTATAGAGTCGTCTCAGGGGACACTGCAGCAACCGGAGTGAGGTTTGCCTGGCGCGATTCAATGGAAACACTGACGATGTTTCGGGACAGTCCCGAAATAACATCCTGTTTCTACTGCGGCTAAAAAATCCCAACCCGAAACGTCAGTGAGGGATTTCTCTACAAGACACCGATCCCTCGCTGACGCTTCGGGTTGGGATAGACGGAACTTATTTCGGGACTGGTCCTTAGAAGAATCGATTGATGCTCAGAATCAGTTCACCATCGAACGCGCGATTGCTCGGTGAGTTGTTCGAAGTCAGAGGCGCCACGGCAGCAACCTGAATCCGTGTGTTTCTGCGGATCTCAGCCGACAGCCCCGCGGACAGATTGAGCACCTCCGAAACGCGACTCTGGGAAATCGTCATGGGGCCGATGCCCGTTTGTGGTGAGACAAACGCATCTCCGCCACCAACGTCCTTCAGATAGTGCAACTCCAGACTGCCATCGAGACGTGTCAGATTGTCGGCTTTGGGCGCACTGAAAAGATTCAGCACCGCCGCGGTGTTCAGCGACACAAATGTCGATTCGCGGTATCCCCCGGTCGTGTTATCAACAATGACCTCCTGATCATTCAAGGGGACGTCGACGGCTGCAAACCATTGAAATGTGGTGCGATCCATGAGAT
Organism: Planctomycetaceae bacterium; assembly: GCA_044378235.1. Classification (GTDB taxonomy): domain Bacteria; phylum Planctomycetota; class Planctomycetia; order Planctomycetales; family Planctomycetaceae; genus SXXK01. The sequence continues at coordinate 1,424 of JBILXT010000180.1, read as the reverse complement.
CTGTGGCAAGCGGTGAAAAGAACGAGTCCGGGCCATCCTGATAGTCCGACAGTTGCGGGTTCACCATCCCACCGAGAAATGGCGCCAGATGCCACGCTTCGTTGTTCAGAGCAAACGGAGTTCCTCGCAATTGTCCTGTCACATCGCCGCCTGTCGGAGCAATGATCGTAGTGCCCGCCACCACACTGTAGGTTTCTTCGAGGATCAGGATCTGCTTCCATGAAACCGGGATGTTGCCGAATTCGCCACCCGATGCCTGAAAGTCGGGAAATGAAGCATCCGCATTACCCGAGAATGGGATGCGAACATCCAGCGAAGCAAGTTCCTCGTCTCCCAGAGTCTTTTCAAGGCCAAACAGAAAACCATCGAAATTCTGTCGACGACTGATCGGAGGCGTGCCAAAACGAGTTTCATCGATCCCGATGGCGTTGTTGTAGTGGCGATAGTCAAAGAACACTCGGTTTTGAGGCAGCGGTTTGTTGTTATCCGCAATACTGAAACGAGCATTTCCGCCCGCAGCCGGAATATCCGCCGACTTGCTATCTCCCGGATCAATGAACGCAGCAGATCCTGACGTTCCGAAAACGTTGCCATGAAACTGCGCGGGAGCCAGAAGAGACTGATGCGAGCGTCGCCCGGCACGTGCTCCGGAATCTGACAGCTGCAATCCTCGAAGAAACTCGGGGGAATTTGCTCCAGCGCCCGGGGCACCCTGACGTCGAGGTCGGGGAGCCGAATCCTGTAATTGAGGCAAAGCATTGGTGCCTGGTGCGGTCTGACCAGCCTGAATTGCAGTCGTGGCCGTGTAGTCCGATAGTGAGGCCGTTTCGTCGGCACTCGTCTCCGCTTCCTCTGCGGGAAGCGCCCTTGCCTCTGGAGGCTCTGCCGTTACGTTGCTCGATAAGCAATTCAACAGAACGGCAGTGAGAGCCAGAACTCCGAGAGAATCTTTTATTCTTCGCATGCGACTGCTCCGCGGAACCGAACGCACGGCCGCTCTGCGAAAGGCTTCTTCTGCCCACCGCACAACGGACTCAAGACGAAGTCCCAATCAGGAACATCGGGTCTGCCATCATCGCGGCTTTAACAACAATTCCGGTCACGCAAGCTCTGCCGGTGCGCCGCTTCTGCTGAGTATTTGTGCCGGAGAACCGATGCCTTCTTCGGCCAATACTCCTCTGCTGCTGAGCTCCGAAAGTCCATCACGGGGACGGGGATCTTTGTGCTTTGTCGCGTTTTCATTTTGGGGTAGTGGACCTTGCTAAAGGTCCTTCTCTGTTGGGATCTTTAGCAAGATTCACTACCTCCAACCCCGTTCTTTTGTGTTGACAGCGCATGAGTCGGCGGCGATATCGAGGCCCAACATTCTCCGACCGCCACAAGCCGCCAGCTCAGGTTCGAACATTCAGATTCGTCGCAGGGTT